>NZ_CP178751.1:1500000-1800000 GCF_047323925.1 Pseudidiomarina salilacus | reverse complement strand
GTTTACCGAACGAGCTCAAGGTAGTTGGGGCTTCGACGTTGCAACACAGTCGCTGCAGGTTGATAAGGTTGAGGTACTTCAATTTAAAGATAAACATCAACGCCGAGTAACTATTGGGCAGGCTCATATTCAGGGGCTGTTAACTGTCACAGATAGAGCTGCATTTACTAAGAGTTTTCAACAAGGTATTGGACGTGCTCGAGCTTTCGGTTGCGGCTTGCTGCAAGTCGTTCCTGTTTTAGAAAACCCATTTGATTGATTTAATTTTAATTCAATATTAAGGAAGATTAATATGATTAATCCACATGCCAATATCCGTATTGAGTATCACATTTTACAATCTTTTCCTGTTACATGCTTGAACCGAGATGACGTTGGAGCCCCTAAGTCAGCTATTGTTGGTGGTGTACCACGAGCGCGAGTTAGTTCTCAATGTTGGAAGCGCCAAGTACGGATGGCGATGCAAGATTTTGGAATTAAACTCGGAGTCCGCACAAAGAAAGCTGAGCAAATGTTTGTTGAAGCTTGTCGTACTGCTGGAGCATCGGAGCAGCAAGCAGAAAAATGCGGGGCGAAAATCGCAGCGCAACTTGTCGATGACACACTCTTATTTATTAGTGAAACCGAAGCTACGGCGTTTGCCAATTATGCAAAAGAGAAAGACTTTGATGAGAGTAAAATCAAAGACAAGGAATTAGCCAAACTAGCCAAGCAGACTTTGAATCCTGCTGTCGATGCATTGGATATCGCACTTTTTGGGCGCATGGTTGCCAAAGCAGCAGATATGAATGTGGAAGCAGCAGCCTCGTTTTCGCACGCGATTTCAACCCACAAGGTGAGCAATGAAGTTGAGTTTTTTACTGCGCTAGATGATCGGCAGGATGAACCGGGTTCCGCGCATATGGGAAGCTTAGAGTTTAATTCGGCAACTTACTATCGCTACATTAGCCTTGATCTCGGACAGCTTAGACAAACCATGGGGCCCGATGATTTGAAAAGGGCTATCGAAGCATTTACTAAGGCTTTGTTTATAGCGGTGCCAAATGCGCGACAAACAACACAGTCGGGCGCTAGTCCTTGGGAATTTGCTCGGGTCATGGTGCGAAAAGGTCAACGCTTGCAAGTGCCTTTCGAGACACCTGTTAAAGCGAGCGAGGGCGGCTTTTTGAAAGCAAGTGTCAAAGAACTCAAAGGCTATCTCGACAAGAAGGAGAGACTTTCTGGTTCACTTTTTGGTAAACAGGCTTCTTATGACTGGGGAGAAGACGAGAGTTTCAGCATAGATGCGTTAGTGGAGTCATTACAAAGCCACGTAAGTTGAGGTGATTTATGAATTATCCTTATTTGCTGTTATGGCTGGAGGCTCCACTGCAGTCGTGGGGGCACGACTCGAAATTTGGACGGCGAGATAGCCTTGATTTCCCGACTAAATCGGGCGTGTTTGGTTTGCTTTGCTGTGCGTTGGGAGCAGGAGGAAAGCAAACGGAATGGTTAAAAGAATGGGCTGACTGCGATATGCAGGTGCAAGCATTTGTGCTCTCTGATCGCCGTGGTCAACCGATGGCTCGTCAACCGCTGCTGCGCGATTTTCAAATGGTTGGCAGTGGCTATGACGACAAAGATCCATGGCAGAACCTCCTGATTCCGAAAACAAGTGATGGCAAGAAAGCGGTAGGTGGTGGTACTAAAATGACCTATCGATATTATTTACAAGATATGGCTTTTGCTGTTGCGTTGCAGGGCCCCAAGGACAAACTGAAGAGTTTAGAGTCGGCTTTGCAAAACCCAGTATGGGATCTGTACTTGGGGCGAAAAAATTGCGTGCCTACAGAATTTATTGCGCAAGGTATTCATGCTGATTCGACTCATGCGATGGAAAAAGCAACGCAATTGGCAAAAACTAAGGGGCGACTACCTAGCTTCAAGGTGTTGCAAGGTGAGCACGAGGGATACGTGTTTACTCTTAATGACGTCCCACTGCAGTTTGGACAACAAAAGCTCTACAGAGACCGGCGTGTCACTGTGTTACCGGTCGATTGAGTATGGCGGCTGGCAAGCGTTTGTTCGTAAAAGTTACTAGAGATTCCTTACCTCAAGTAAAGGATAAATATCCGTTTTTATATTTGGAAAGGGGGAGGCTCGAAATTGATGACAGCAGTATTAAGTGGATTGATTCGGAAAATAATGTTGTACCGTTACCCGTTGCAACGCTCAATACATTGTTGTTGGGGCCTGGCACTAGCATTACCCACGATGCCGTGAAAACTGCTGCGGCAGCAAATTGTTCTGTTTGTTGGGTGGGTGAAGATAGCCTACTGTTCTATGCCGCAGGATTTTTGCCAACAGCAGATACTCGGAATCTGAAACAACAAATAGAAACCGCTAGTCACCCACAAAAATCATTGGAAGTTGCTCGGCGAATGTTTGCTCGTCGCTTTCCTACAGCAGACCTCGATGGTAAAAACTTAAAAGAAATGATGGGTATGGAAGGACATCGAGTCAGGGCGTTATATCAATCCAAAGCTGAAGAATATCAAGTGGGATGGAAAGGACGTAAATTTGTGCCGGGGAAGTTTGAGACGAGTGATGTTACCAACCAAGTTTTAACTTCTACAAATGCTGCTCTATACGGTATTTTATGCTCAGCGGTGCACAGCATGGGCTATTCGCCTCACATTGGTTTTATCCATTCAGGCAGTCCCTTACCTTTTATCTATGATCTTGCCGACTTGTATAAAGAGCACTTATGTATAGATTTGGCATTTAGTCTCACCCGAGATATGGCCGGCCGGTATAACAAGCATAAAGTCTCGGAAAGTTTTAGATCTCGTGTGATCGAAATGGACTTGCTTGCAAAGTTAGCTGTAGATATTCCGGATATGCTAGGAGTTAGCCGTGCTCGTGGTTCTCGCTAATGACTTACCTCCAGCGGTAAGAGGCCGAATGAAACTTTGGTTTGTTGAACCACGCGCAAATGTATTCGTGTCTGGCATCAAAGACTCAGTAGCCAAAACAGTTGTCGAGTATCTTTACAAACACTGTCCGCCAGAGGCCGGTGTAGTCATATTTCGCTCTTTACCAGGCCCCCCGGGTTATGAAGTTCATACGATCGGGCCAACTCGTAAGTCGTTGATTGAAATTTGCGGATTACAACTCGTTATTGAAACCCTAAAACAACCATAAACGCAAAGTATAGTGTTTTGGGGCTAGTTCTTTCACAATATGTTGGTGTCTTCCCCACGCTCGTGGGGGTGTTTCTAAATTTTTAGGACATTACCGAGCGATAGAGTAGTCTTCCCCACGCTCGTGGGGGTGTTTCCAGACGCAGCGGTTTTTATGATGTGGTTGCGTTGTCTTCCCCACGCTCGTGGGGGTGTTTCCTGACTGATCATCTTTCTGTACAGGATAATTTTGTCTTCCCCACGCTCGTGGGGGTGTTTCTGTCGTCGATCGACCTGCGGTAGAACGTAGGCGGTCTTCCCCACGCTCGTGGGGGTGTTTCCCTAACTTTGGCGAGCTTGCTTGTGGTCATGTAGTCTTCCCCACGCTCGTGGGGGTGTTTCTCATAAAGCGCAGCCGCTGTCACTTCGCCATCGGTCTTCCCCACGCTCGTGGGGGTGTTTCTTTAGATACCTCTAACAAAATAAGGGTTCAGGAGTCTTCCCCACGCTCGTGGGGGTGTTTCCGCCTTTTTTGTATAACTTTCGGTCTTTCATATGTCTTCCCCACGCTCGTGGGGGTGTTTCTCGCTGCGGCTGCCGATGATGATACGCATTATGGTCTTCCCCACGCTCGTGGGGGTGTTTCTGGCGCAACACCGCTAACCAGCTTCTAGTGCAAGTCTTCCCCACGCTCGTGGGGGTGTTTCTTGCAACTTCAAAAACCTAACCTTCACACCGTTGTCTTCCCCACGCTCGTGGGGGTGTTTCCAACGCGATCCGAGGCGCAGCGGGTACACTGGCGTCTTCCCCACGCTCGTGGGGGTGTTTCTGTTTCGGCAGGTCTTCGCGGGGTTGCAAAGGCAGGTCTTCCCCACGCTCGTGGGGGTGTTTCCGAGCCTGCCGCCTAAGTTCACATTCGAGCAGGGTCTTCCCCACGCTCGTGGGGGTGTTTCATTGCCAGCACAAGCTCGAAAAGGTAGTCGAAGTCTTCCCCACGCTCGTGGGGGTGTTTCCAAGAAGCGGCGCACAAGTCTATATTCGTTGCAGTCTTCCCCACGCTCGTGGGGGTGTTTCCAGCAAGCACCTGCCGCAGCATGACGGAATGAGGTCTTCCCCACGCTCGTGGGGGTGTTTCCTTATGAGGGTCTTGGTTTAGATGAATTTGGCGGTCTTCCCCACGCTCGTGGGGGTGTTTCTTATTTTTTGCAACCGTGTTGACAACACAAACAGTCTTCCCCACGCTCGTGGGGGTGTTTCTTTTCATCATCTCTCTCCATAGCTTTCTCAAAAGTCTTCCCCACGCTCGTGGGGGTGTTTCCCAGTGGTGACGGGTTCAGCACCAGACACAATGGTCTTCCCCACGCTCGTGGGGGTGTTTCCAAAGGCAACTTTGTTCGCGCAGGCATTGAGTTGTCTTCCCCACGCTCGTGGGGGTTTTTCTTGGCTGCGACTGCTTTCTTGCGTAGCGTGTTGGTCTTCCCCACGCTCGTGGGGGTGTTTCTCTTCACTTTACGCATTTTGATGATCCTCACCTGTCTTCCCCACGCTCGTGGGGGTGTTTCTGGAAAACGTCTGAATCAAGATATACGCCAATAGTCTTCCCCACGCTCGTGGGGGTGTTTCCATTCCTGGCGGTGCGACATTTTACGCAGGATTGTCTTCCCCACGCTCGTGGGGGTGTTTCCTGCCGAAACGTGGCTTCATCGGGGAAGCAATAGTCTTCCCCACGCTCGTGGGGGTGTTTCCCTATGAAAGGCACGTCTGTTTATGCTGTTTCAGTCTTCCCCACGCTCGTGGGGGTGTTTCCAGCTTTGTTGAATTCGGCGGCAAGTCCTTAGAGTCTTCCCCACGCTCGTGGGGGTGTTTCTGCTATCGGCGTTGTTCGCGCAGTATGGAATGAGTCTTCCCCACGCTCGTGGGGGTGTTTCTCTATATCGGGTAAATTAGTTTTTAAAACTGATGTCTTCCCCACGCTCGTGGGGGTGTTTCCTGTTGTGGGTTGATAGTGACAAGTGGTTTGACGTCTTCCCCACGCTCGTGGGGGTGTTTCTTTGGTTTCTATCGAGAATACGCTGGCGAGCGGGTCTTCCCCACGCTCGTGGGGGTGTTTCCAAGGTTAGCGAAGAATCGGTTATCATAATCCGGTCTTCCCCACGCTCGTGGGGGTGTTTCCTCGAAGCGGAAGTTTTTCATCATGTTAAGCATGTCTTCCCCACGCTCGTGGGGGTGTTTCTGCCGCTGCCTGCGTCATACGTCACATCGATAGGTCTTCCCCACGCTCGTGGGGGTGTTTCCGATAGCGAGTGTAAAAAAGAAAACTTTTGGCGGTCTTCCCCACGCTCGTGGGGGTGTTTCCTTATCAACGATGCGGGCGATTGGGTCGATTAGGTCTTCCCCACGCTCGTGGGGGTGTTTCTCAGCCTATGATGATTTTGCTAGTTTGAGTGAAGTCTTCCCCACGCTCGTGGGGGTGTTTCCGCCCACGCCAACCACGGCAAAAACCGCGCTGGGTCTTCCCCACGCTCGTGGGGGTGTTTCTTGCTGTTTAGTGATGACTTCAGTCCTGTACTGGATACTGAATTGAAACTGATTCATAGAACGAGTGTCTGAGATTGTAGCGCAGTGGGCGCCCTAGAAGGGCGTATTTTCAAAAAGGCGAAAGAGTGCTTAAACCCAAGATCGTGATTCTGTCAACAACGGCTGAAAACTGATCCAAGAAAAAGGCCGCACCCTCGAAGCATTGATGAGTTAATTTTTGGACTATGGCGGATGAGTGAAAAACAACGAATGACCAGACGCAAACAGCTTGCTTTTCGCTTGTCACTCGCAGTTGGTATTGGCTTTGTAGTTGTTAGCGCATACTGGTTTTGGTCTAGCTTTTCCGCTGAACCAAACAGGCAACGAGTTGAGATTAGCGCTGACGTGCTGACAGCGGTGAAACAACGAAATGCCAAAGTTGATCGAATTGTTGCAACTGAGCAAGTCAAAAAAAGTGTTACGAACCTGCCTAATGACGCGGTATTTTACAAGACGGCATCAGTGCAGGATCTCCAGCTTCTCGCTTATGAGTTGGGTGGGTGGGAGCTTTGGCTGCATGCATTTAAAGCGGGTTCGATAAAAGTAGATGACCTAACAGAACAGGAACAAGACCGCCTTTTTGAACTGGCTGCAGCGCAACTAACGCCTGCTCTGCTCGAAGAATTGCTTCAGTACGGTTTTCGTGTGACTGAAAAATCAGAGTATGTCGTGATAAACGGCAGTACAAATCTAGCAGCTCACGAGCAGATCGTACTCGAGAAGATCCGATTAATCGATCAATATCGGAGTCTTGATAGTGACAAAACGCAGGCAGAGCTTAGCCTTGCTAAACAAGGCGCATTTTACCGTGCCGCAGCCTTTGGTTACCGCAGAGTGTTCGAATTTCTGGTGCGTGATGGCATTAGCGTAGAAAATAGTCATCGCCTTTTCGAGACCATGCTTCGTGGGCGCCAACCATCGTCTGAACTATTCTATTACCTCCTTGAACTAGGTTATCAGCCTTCATATGACCTTCTTGATCTTGCTTGCCGGCGAGGTTTACATGAGTGTCATCAGGCTAGGATTCACAAATAGCCTTTTGGTTACTGGAAGCTTATGAGGTCATGGAGGGTCTGAATAACTTGCGACCCGCATCCGTGTAAAAGTTATTAGAAGCCTGCTACTTGATGTGTTGCCGGAAATCGCGAAAGAGGGTTAATTGATGAAGTAGACATCATAAAGATTTGTTTATGATGTTCACTTCATTTTATTGACTTTATGTAATACACTTCATATTACTGTTTTATAAACTTAACCTCATCAATGAGGCTTACTCATGATTATTCAGCGTCCAATCGACTTATCGGCACTTATTAAATCGCAGAGAAAAGCGCAGGGTTACACGCAAAAGGAACTGGCTAAGCTAACTGGGCTTTCACAAAGAAGTGTGTCGTCCATTGAACGTACCGGAGAAATGCACACATCGACTTTGCTGCGAATCTTTGCAGCGCTCAGCATTCAGCTAAACGCGGACGCTGCTGAACAAAGCGCCGGGAATAGCAGCGAGGTTATTTGGTAATGGGCCGACGCAAACATGAGAAGACCCTCTATTGCCACATGAATGATCAGTTCGTTGGCACGTTGACATCGCGGCTGAATAATTTGAGCTTTCGATATTCAGATAGCTGGCTACAATCCAAGTTTGCGCGGGCAATCTCCGTATCCATGCCATTAACTGAGCAAGAATATTCCGGCGAAGCCCTAAACGCTTACTTTGATAATCTGTTGCCCGATAGTTCAGATGTTCGTAAATACATTGTCGATAGACTTGGGGCTAAAAGCACAAAACCTTTTGACTTGCTCGAAACGGTCGGCAAAGACTGCATTGGCGCATTAACCTTTCTAGCCAGTCCGGAGCCTCAGCCGGTTCCAGACGTTGAAATAAACCCGTTGAATGAAGCGCAAATCGGTCAACTTATAGCCGATTCGCGAACCGGTAAAACCCTAGGTATGCAGCACAATGATGCATTTCGTTTTTCACTTGCCGGTGCTCAGGAGAAAACGGCGCTAACTTATTGGCAGGGACAATGGGGTATCCCTGTTGGCCGAACACCAACAACGCACATATTGAAACCGCGGATCATAACTCGCCCAGGTGAACCTGATTTATCCAGCAGCGTTGAAAATGAATGGTTTTGCATGCGTGTTGTTGAGGCACTTGGACTGCCGGTAGCGCATACAAAAATTGACAGCTTCAACGGTGAAGATGTTTTGATTATTGAGCGTTTTGACAGAAGAGTGATTGGGAACAAGGTTTATCGTCTACCGCAAGAAGATTTCTGCCAAGCGCTTGCTGTGGTAGGTGGTTCAAAGTATGAGGAGCATGGCGGCCCAGGCGCTAAAGAGATAATGAAAATTTTATCCACATCTACGGCCTCGGTTAGTGATCAGGATACATTTATGTCAGCGCAGCTACTGTATTGGCTTTTTGCCGCGATAGACGGGCATGCAAAGAACTTTAGTTTGGCACTGACTCCTAAAGGGTACCGACTGACACCGTTGTATGACATATTATCAGCGCATGGATTCGCGCAAGTAGGCAATCTACATCCGAAAAAAATAAAAATGGCGATGGCGGTGAATAGTAAGAATCGGCATTATCATTGGCATACGATTCTTCCTCGGCACTGGGGAACTCACGCAAAGAGTGTTGGCTATGATCCAGATCGCATGGATTCGACAATTGTGAACATCACATCCAAGTTAGAAGCGTGTCTCGATGTTGCATCAGAGGAAGCTGCCTCGATAAGTGTTCGCGCTGAGCAAAGCGCGGAAACTATCCGAAAAGGTACATTGAAGGCGCTTGAACGTTTTAAGGTATGAGCTTTCTATTCGTAAATCAGGACGGAGGTGCTTACGTCTAGCAAGCTGACTTAGCGCCTA
This sequence comes from Pseudidiomarina salilacus, assembly GCF_047323925.1. Classification (GTDB taxonomy): domain Bacteria; phylum Pseudomonadota; class Gammaproteobacteria; order Enterobacterales; family Alteromonadaceae; genus Pseudidiomarina; species Pseudidiomarina salilacus. The sequence continues at coordinate 1,791,379 of NZ_CP178751.1, read as the reverse complement.
AATTTCGCTGAAGCTAGCAACACCAGCGTTACGATTAGAAACAAGATAAACGCTGCTAACGCGCCGTCTACCAGAAATGCCCATATGAACGGCAACTCGAAGAAAATCACTTCTCGCGGATGCACAATCACACTTATCATCGCAAGACCTATAAACGCGCCTAGCATCATGCCGCCAAACATACGAGCGAGAAACCGCAGGTAAACGCGATCTGATAACGGTTTCGCTGGCGCTTTATGCCGCATCCATCTGAATTATTCAATATCTTTATTAGCCTAATACCTCTTCATTGCGACCACTCCCGAGCGACACACTTTTTTAGCAAAAAGAAATTAGTAGCCAACGATAATCTGCTAGCTATAAGCATAGCAGTCGTCATTGAGATAGTGCTGCACGTCAAACGAATATACGACCACCTCAAATGACGTTCGGGTTTAGATTGCCACTACAACCACTACAATACTCTCAGTGCGAAGGTGGTTATAATGACGAGCGAATGAGAAAAGGCCGTAACTATGACATCTCCCGGAGATTACTCTTTGTTCTTCGGGGACAATAACTGCCAAGACTATGTAGACAGAGTGATCGATAACTACAATAAGCTGGGGGACTAACAATGAAAATCGCGATTGCTTTGATCCTAGTGGTTGTTGTATCCGTCATAGGGCTTCCATATATCTATCGAATACTTGATCTGTACACGGCAGATTACGACAAGTTTCTGCCAGTTGCTCAAGCGAGCGCCACTGAAAATTTATACAAACTTGATTTTGCACCACCGCGCTCAGGCTATTTTGAGGTTGGATTACTATCCAAGGATGGGGTTTCGGTCGAAACTTTGCAGACACTATCGATGACTGGTCATTTAAAAATAGAGCGTGGTCTAGATGTATTATGGGAGGGGGAAATAGATAAACCTCTTCATTTTCGGTCTCCTAATAATCCTGAAATAGTTAGCAAGGCAATTCTATTTCAGTTTCCCGTTAACACCCTGATCAATAGTACACCGTTGAAGATAAGCTATCAGCCCGAAAGTGACGAACTTAACACAAAGTTCCCTATAATTTATGTTTCGATTAGCGCAGTGTACTAGGATACGAGGGCCGAACATCGGCTTGGTTTGGTAAGGCCTAAGACGCCATAAAAAGACAAAACGACAGGACCAAGACAAACCAGCGAAAATGACAAAAGTGTGGGATATTTTGAGTTATCGGCACTGTAAAGACACGAAGGTGCGCTACAAGCCAATAAAAATGGCGCACCCGACAGGAGTCGAACCTGTGACCTCTGCCTCCGGAGGGCAGTCACGGGTTCGGTGGTAAATCGTTAAAGCTAGGCGTGGCATGGGTTTAAACGGTATTTTAGCTTTTTGTTTGTTGTCGAAATTGACACTTTTGAGACCGTTTAATGACAAAATTGGTCACAGAAAACCGACTCCGAAATTTCAATTTTTGACCTTTGCCTCGCGACAAAAAATTCTCGATACCTGAAAAATCCTGAGTTTTGAGGTGGAAAAAATTCCACCTGTTAACTGGACTTTGGGTGCGTAGAATAGCCTATAATTTAATCATTTCAACATGGGGGTATGGTAATGAAAACCACAAAAACTCATGGCAACAAACGAGAGCGCTTTGTTCCAAATATCGAGAACTTCAAAACCAGCCTTCGGTACGAGGGGCTCAAGATGAAAGAGTCTACTGAAAAGCAATCGATCACATCCTTAAAAAGAAAGTATGCGAGATAAAAACGGCGTATGGACGCAAGCGGCGATTCAGTGGTTTTGGAAGTACGCAACGCGTTATGAACTGAGAGCTTCCTTAAGTTTGTTATAAGCTAGCCGATGCCTTTCCTCACTCATTTTTTCAAGGTTATTCAGTTTCCAACGAACAGCAGGCAACAGCTGAACATTGGCAAGTCCGAGTAATGACCAATCTGGTTTGCGTGACTTAAACGTCAAAAGAAACGCTCTCTCTTCGTCAGTAAATGTCGCATGCATGCACTCTACAATTTCCTCACGCGCAGCCACAAGCTCGGCTAACGGGACATCAATGTCCGCCATCGACTTAAATTCCCCCTCATAAAGAGCAGCAATATCTTTGAAATTGGGTCGTAATAATTCTGAAATAGGACGCGGGTGGCTGATCATATAAACAATTAACGCTTTGCGAATATCATCAGTGAGGCCTTCATTATCCAAGAGTAGTTTGACGTCAAACAAGTCCCTAGGGTGTTGCCGATCGAGTGCGGCGCAAATTTTACCAGCATAAAGGTCGGCAAAATTGACCACTGAAATTTCCGCGAACCCGAATTCATTTTCAACCGCTTCAGTAACACTCGAAGCGTTTGATTCGTAGACCGTTCCTCGAAGAACAGGTGACAGTTCTATCTTTATCTGAACCTTTCTACCGCTAATATCACGCTCCACCAATAAACGGAGCGCGTCCTTTTTAACTTCAAATGAGCGTATGACAGTAACATCTTGCAGCTTTGCTGTGAGGTTTCCCGCTATTTGCTCTAGGTGACTTGTGATTGTTTGAAGTGCCTCACCCCGATCCATCATAGGTAAAAAGACGAGGTCAATATCAACCGACAACCTTGGAAAATCTCTGACAAATAGGTTAATCGCAGTACCGCCTTTGAGCGCAAAACAGTCATGAGCAGCAACAAATGGAAGCACCTGCATAAGCAACTGAACCTGGCGATAATAAATGCTATTTCTATCCATGATAATTTACATCTCCTTGGGAACCGTAATTTGCCATTTGCTTTCCAGGCGACCATTTACCGCGATAGCTCTTTTACCTGAACCTAGATCGTAGTCTGTTGGCACTAAATATTTAAACCAGGGATGTTGATTGCGCTCCGCTAGCCAAAAGAATAACCGTTTCACTTTTACATTAAGACAGTTCTTTAGCAGCGTATCTAACTTCCGGGGTGATAAGTTATGCAACCCCTGAAGCAGCGCATCAGCGTGCTCAAAACTTACATGCTTAGGCACCTCATTAAGTATTTCCAGATAAGCTTTTTCAACACATGAATACGTTATTTCCGGAAAACCTTTTGCCCATTCATAATGACGGAACACACTTTGGTCGAGCAGTAATGACTCAGGCCACAGGCGCTTCGTGCCATGCCATGCAAAAGTAGCTCCCACATCTATCTTATTAACCCATGCTGGGAGCTTATCGGAAGAGTATAAGTTAATTACAGGATTACCACGCTTATTTACGAAATGGCTTACGCCGTTTACCGCTAACGCACTCAACCCTCCGACATGAACAGGAAGCTTAGCCATTTGCTGCAGTGAAGCGACCACGCCCTGCCAAGTCGGGATAGATTCTTCTCGATAGTAAACACCGGGAGCGGCTGCGACTAAGGCTCCTCTTCGGACGGAATTGTCGATGTAATGCAAACTTAACCCTTGCTCTTGTAGCCAACGTTTCGTTGCTATCATACCAAGCGGAAGTTTTTGCTTTAGCGTTTTGCCTGCTTCGTGATTTAGCATGTGATGCTCTTTTAGGTTCACAATATTATCTATATACGTTAATTATTGACGTGGATTCCACATCAATCAAACTAAACTGGTTTGATAATAAAGCTAAACACGTCGATAAACAACGTATATTTGTTACTTTTCAAACTGATTGAGCTCAACAACATCGCGTAGCCGACATAAATAGCGCTCGTTTAGCTGTATGATTTTGCGGGGTATTTACAATTCGTTACTCCGCGTAATTGGAATTGATAGCAGGGCAATAAGATTTAAGCTGATGTCATCAGTTGCATCAGACGAGGATTCACAAATAACTTCTCCTTGCCCGAAGTTGTCTCCTCTAATATACCAATTTCAACGAGCTGTTTAAGGTATACAGAAGCGGTTTGACGCTTGGCGATATCGCGTTCCACTAAATTACTAATTCGACAATAAGGCTGCTCAAAAATCACTTGAACAAGTTCGTGACTATATATTTTGGGTAATTGTTCGCGAATGCTGTTGGTCGTTTGATCCATTAATTCACGAACAGCAGCGATTTTCTCACAGGTCCAATGCGACGTTTGCTCAACACCGCGTAACATGAATACAAGCCAGTCTTCCCAAGCTTGATTCTGGGTCACCTGGTTCAGTAATCGATAGTAATCTTGCTTGTGCGCAACAATGTACCGGCTGAGGTATAAAATCGGCAGTGTTAGGAGCTTCTGCTCAATCAAATAAAGAACATTTAAGATTCTGCCGGTACGCCCGTTGCCATCATAGAAAGGATGAATTGCTTCAAATTGATAGTGGCTCACCGCCATTTTTATCAGCGGATCAATAGTATCGGTATCGTGTAAAAACTGCTCCCAGTTACTGAGCAAATTGCGAATAACCTGTTCGCCCACGGGTGGAGTATAAATCACTTCATTAGTTGTTTGATTACCAATAATGGTGCCAGGTAGCTTCCGTAACTCCATAGTTGTATTTTTCAATGTGCTACAGACCTCAATAGCTGTTGTAGTGCACAAAGGTCTTTGCCCTAGCTGCATAAAGCCCTGACGAAGTGCAGTGCGATAGCGAAGTGCTTCTTTGGTTGCTTGATCAGCGCCGCTGTCTTGTTGTGCATATCGAAATAGCTGATCGGTTGTAGTGACGATATTTTCAATTTTGGAACTGTCTTTTGCTTCTAAAAGAGGGAGCAAATTGATCAGCATACTTTGATTTGGGAGTAACGCTCCAGCTTGTTTCAACTCGGCAAGCGCAGCGCGAGCAGAGATGCATGCTTTTAATACGCCATGCGTTTCGAGGAGTTCCAATTCCGGAGGTAATCTCGGCAAATCGTTGTAAGGTTGGTTAGCTTGCCACGTCATGTTTAAATATCCGTGTAATATCGACACAATTATCAAATTGACCTAAGTGTATGTCGATTCCATCGACACGACAAGTTTATTTGTCGATTATTTTATGTTTTATCGACATGATGGTTTTTTGCCAACGAAATGTGGCATAAATATTCTACGCGATGACTGTGTTATAAATGGGGGGATTACATTCCACCTCTCAATATCACTAATATGGATTGCAAGAATCGTACTTTGCAATCTAGTTTAGACAGACCGAAATCAGAAAAGCGCTTCAAGTCTGTCGAGATTCGAATGCCCTGCAAACTTAACCTTAAACTCTTCGAAAATATCGAGAGCGCGCTCATGCTGTCCCTGCTCAAGCAAGTTAAGAATGAGTTGCGTATCGTACTCTGGATGCGAGAAGTGCTTACGAATAGTCTGCATGAGTTCTAGCTCACGTGCTTTGTTTTGTTCATCAGCTAGGCGATAAGCGTAAAAGCCGTACAGAGCCAGATAGTTCATGTCGTAGTTATCAACATCGCGAGCGAGTGCCAAATTGATGATTGCAGATCCCGTCTCGCGAGCATGAGAGATTAAGGCCATAGTTGCTTCGTCGTGGAACGGTTGACGCGTTTGTAGCGGCAAGCCAAGAGCTAACACGGTAGCTTCCGCTGCTTTAGCGACGGAACCGGGGTTTTGGGCGGTGATTAAATTCCCATCTACCGCTACATAGGGCAGCATCGGTGCATTATTGACGAAAATGGCACCATGTTCTTTTAACTTGTCCTCAAGCAAGAACGGGAAATGCTCGATATGCTCTGCGGAGAATGCATGTTCTTCGGTATTCGTAAAGCTGTTCATGCGCTTGCCGTCGACATACCAACTACCGTCGTTGTTTTGCAAGTTCACCAGCGCTGCCGGGCCATGGCATACCGCGGTAATTGTCATATCGCTAGCTACAGCCGAACTCAGCAATTGTTGTGTCGCAGTATCCGTCGGAAGATCAATCATGGCGCCTGAACCACCAATAACAAAAACAGCATGGTAATTGCTTAGCTGCACAGCTGTTGGCGCTAAAGTATTTTTGAGTTGGTCGAGCGCGAGTTTCTTGAAGCGTTGGATATAAGCCAAATTGTCCTTATTGTTTTTGACAAGCACGGCACCGCCTTTCGGGCTCATGATATCAATTTGTACACCGTTATCGTTCAGCACCAAATAGGCTTGCGCCAGTTCTTCAAGGTCATAACTAAGTTCTGGCGCCGCTTCAGTGCCATTGCTCGAAATCAGCATCAGGACTCGTTTGGCAGTGTCGTCATTGCTAGGCGTTTGCGCCATGGCACTTTTCAGGCAGCAACTACCAAGTATCAGTGCTGCGGTGGTTAAAAATAAAATAAAGTTTTTCATTGTATGTCTCCGTTAAAAGATTGTGGCGCATCTTATTGCTCGTGTTGTCGTAACAATGTGAAGCACAATTGCAAGCGCTCGACAAAGTCTTCACAAACGGTTGCGTAGCCTATGTGACAAGCGTTAGGAGACGACTATGAACCCATTAAAAGCATTTCTAATTTCGACAGTTTTATTTATGAGTGGCTGCGCGCAGTCGCATTTAGATATTTTTCCGGAGCTTAAAGACCCCAGCTTGATGGAGCGTAAAATTTCGGTGGCTGAGCTTCATCAAGACATTGATGCCTATGTAGCTGGAGTACGTGCGCGTCATCCCGACTTCGAGCGTTATGCTGATGAACAAGCGCTACAGCAACGTGTACTGGAGTTAAAGCAACACATCGATCAGCCGCTAACGCGGGTGGAGTTTTTCCGCTATGTTGGACAACTTTCGCACTTGTTTAATGACGGACACAGCTTCTTACTGTGGCCTTATCACGAGTACGGCGCAGCAGTTGCTGCCAAACAACAACCTTTCCCTTTTGCGGTCAAGGAGCAGGACGGCGCTTTATACTTAGCGCGAGGCTATGATCAGACGGTTGTGAAGAATACACAATCGTTACCAGTGGGCAGCCAGATTGTCTCGATCAATGGCATAGCAGCAGAGCAAATCATTGCACAAGCGCAACTCTATGTGGGGGGTGAAACGCAACGTCTACGTGATGCTTTCGTGGCGGAACGCTTTCCGTTTATGTTGTGGGCGGTGTTTGGCATGCTCGGCGAGTTCGAGTTGGAACTACGGCATGACGCACAAGTGTTTACCGTTAACATAACAAGTGAGCAGCAGTGGCAGTCGCAAACCGTGCAAGCTGTCGATCAAGATTTAGACTTGCAGATTCTGCAGCCAGGCCTTGCTTACTTACGTGTTGGCTCTTTTGATGTTGAGCCCGAGCAATTCGCTGCCGACATTGCTACGCATTTTGCTGCAATAAAGCAGCAAAACATTCAGCATCTGATCATCGATATACGTGATAACACTGGCGGCAACACCGATACTGCGACGGAGCTAGCCAGCTACCTTGCCGATGCGCCCTTTAAATTGGTGTCACAGGTGACTGAGCGACTCAACGAGGACAATCGCGGCTGGTTCGGCTATAAAGGAAGTGTCGGCGACATAATTGTTACCCCGTGGACTGATGAAGTGAAGCCGAAAAGCGAAGCTAAACGCTTTACCGGCAATGTCTATGTGCTAATTGGGCCGGTCACCTATTCGGCAGCTATTGTGTTCGCGACCACGGTACAGGATAACCGCATGGGTACGCTCGTAGGTGAGCCAACCGGAGGCTATGCGAATCAAACCGCGCAGGGAAATTTGTTTAATCTGCCACATTCGCAGTTGCGGGCTTATGTTGCCACACGCTTGTTAGTGCGTCCGAACGGCGCGACTGCGGTTACGTCTGTTGTCCCTGACATATGGGTTCAACCCGATATGGCAAGCGGCAGTGATACCGCGCTGACAAAAATTAAGGAGCTGGTGCAATGACCACATTAACGGTCCTGCTGGTCGAAGATACCCTAGCGATTGCTACCGAGGTCTGTGATTTCCTTGAGGAGCAGGGCGTGCAAGTCGATTTTGCCGCGACGGGTAGGCACGGCCTACATTTAGCGCAGGCGCAGAATTATGATGTGGCCATTCTGGACGTGATGTTGCCCGACATGACCGGCATTCAGGTCTGTGAAAGCATCAAGCTAACCTGTGATCCTGTACCGCCGGTGTTGCTGCTGACCGCCCGCGACAGTATTTCTGATAAGTCTGTCGGCTTCGCGGCGGGTGCCGATGACTATTTAACCAAGCCGTTTGATTTGCAGGAGCTCTACCTGCGCTGTCAGGCGCTGGCGCGCCGGCAACAATTACACCAAGCGCAAACGGTGAAAATAGGAGAACTCGAAGTTAATGAGCGACAGCAGTGGGCGCAACGTAAGGGGCAATTACTCAAATTGAGCAGCACTGATTTTGCGATTTTGCTGCTGTTAGTCAGGGCCTATCCAAATGCGGTAAGCCGCCAGCAGGTCATCAACAAAATTTGGGGTGACGACATGCCTGATAGCGATGTGCTGCGGTCGCATATTTATACGTTGCGGCAAGCGCTGGATAAACCCTTTGCTACGCCTATGCTCGCTACCTTACATGGCGTGGGGTTTCGGTTGCAAACCGTTGAGAGTGAATAGCAAAGTGAATGTGACTGGGAAAATCACGAGCATCAATCGTACCTTACAGACCGCTGTGGTGAGTTTTGCACTTATACTGGCAGTCGGTTTGGTCGGTTTGCTTATCGCCTACGCCTATGTGGTTGAGGATAATGTGTTTAATCGCTTAGTGAACAGCGAGGCGAGCTATCTTGAGCACGTATATAAAGAGCAGGGCCGAGTTGCCCAACCGCGCTTTCCGTTTATGACGATTTACGCAAGTTGGCAAGAGTTGCCAGCGAGCGTTCAAGAGCTGCACGCTAGCGCACCCGAGCGCGTTGAGTTTCCGACCGACCAGAGCGGGACGCTGCATGTGCAAGCACTGCAATTAGGCGGCAACGAATGGATTCTTGCCGCCGACGTAACCGGTTTTGAAGTGTCGCGTGATTATTTGCCACGCTTAGTGCCTTGGATCGGATTGATCTTGGCCATCGTGCTCGGAGCTGCTTGGCTATTAAGTTTTTATTTGGGCCGCAGCATAACCCAACCACTCGCGCACTTGTCGAACAGCTTTAAACAGTCAAGTGACACCGCAGAGCCAATAGAGCTGCCCAGGCATTTACCACCTAACGAAATTGGTTATCTCGCAGAGGTGGTAAAAAGCAGCGTCGATAAACTGCAAGCTGCACTGCAACGTGAAGCCGACTTCACCCGCGATATTAGCCATGAGCTGCGCACGCCGACTACTGTTTTAAGGTTTCTGGTTGAGCGCCTTGATGACACGAAAGGGTTGAGTGTACAGCAGCGCAAGCAGCTCAGGGAAATGGTTGCACGTATTGAAGAAACCACCACAGTACTATTAGCCCTAGCGCGCGAAGAGTCGCTTCACACCGAATCTTTAGGGCTGTTAGCCGAGCTGGAAGCCTGCGTTGTTAGCCACCGAAAACTATTAGGCCTCGACGATTTTGAGCTAACGATTAATGTACCTGAAAGCTATCGAATTCGTGCCAACCAGAATCTGTTGCAGTTAATGCTGACCAACCTTATTAATAATGCAATAGAGCATGCGAGCGGACCGATGCTGCATATTGAGCTGAAGGGACACGTATTGTATTGGACCAATCCAGTAGGCGGTCAAACGCCAGAAAATGTTACTGAAACCAGTGTAAAAGGGCCAGCTAGTCAAGGTCTCGGGCAAGGACTCCATTTAGTTAAACGGATCTGCCAACTAAACCAGTGGCGGCTTGAGACAGTGATTGAACCGCCAATTTTTAGTGTTAAAGTTCAATTTAGATGACTAAAACATAAATTTAGAGCAAAAAGTGCACTTTAATGCACCAAACCAAGTGTTAGTTTGCTTTATTAAACTAAATGGCTCGTATTTATAAAATAGTTCATTAGAAGCAACTAAAACAGCCCATCGCCAAGCTATTACAGGTGATCGAATGTGATTTTCCAACGCCGTTACCGGATCAAATGTACGCAACGATGAGGGACCTTATTCGTGAGCGTTGTCGCGCGTTGGAGCTGACTTTGCGTTAGGCAACGAGGAAAAACGGCCATTGGTGACCTTGATGAGCCGTGTAATTTTGTGCGAGTTGTTGATAATAGGGATCAGCAGCTAGTACATCATTGAGCTGTAGTAATTCCTCGTAGCGATAATCACGCACGGCATCGGATTGAGCGTTAAAACGGGCAATCAGCACCATCGAGAATACAAGAACCAAGCCAACGTTTACCTTGATGTTGGCTGTATCGGTCAGTAGGTGATCAAGCAGTACATCGACGTTTTTCTGGAAGTTCGTCACGCCGGTTTGACGCATGAAATCGCTCGCTTCGCCGGAGCCGAATTGACGCTCTAGCAGGTTCGCACGAAACAGAAAAATCAGTGTCGCTTCAAAGTCACAGTCGCCAAGGCGAAACAGTTTAGCGTCCGTGGTGCGGTGCCAGTCGTGTCCGAACAATGGTAGTATAATCAGCAGCGAGTCGCTAAGTACTTCCTCTTTCGTGATGAGGGTTGGAACTTGTAACTTGGGATTGTATTCAGCCAGCAAGCGGTCACTTTTCATACCATCCCAGGTAAGCAAGTGCTCAGTATGATCTATTTCTCTTTGCAACAATAACCATTTAATCGAGCGTGAGAATGGCGAATCAACAATCCATATCAGTTTGTTCATTTGCATTCCTATGGCTAACACCTTAACCATTTGCGCAAATCTTGTAACCTGGCGGGCAGGTGTTCGGGGTAAACTCGCGTGTCCATTGCGTAAATTCTTCCATGCTGAATTGGCGCCAACCACGAATATCTACTAACGTCTCTACTGCAAGATTGAGCTCATCGAGAACGTCTGCGAAGCGCACCATATCGTGATAGATTCGCGGTTTCGCGGTTGTTAAATCGCTGACGTAATGGTCTTCTGCAAGCACCATCTTGGCGGCGGGTAGATAGGCTAACAAGTAATGACGGGAGTGCGCGGTGGCAATATCAAATAGCTCCAAATCGCCCAAAGTAAATGCTGCGCGCGGTGGGACCGAAATGATCTTGTTGTCGGCCTCGTCGACAGTGATATGGCTTAGAATAGAGTCTCTATGCTGTTCAGCAACCACTAAGGTAGCACCTAAAGTTAGGGCGTTATCTAAGCCTCGCACGTTGGCATTATGATGATGTGTGACGACAAAGAAGTTAAGCGGCTTATCTTGCTGAGATAGCTTTTTTATTTCAGCAAAATTGGCTGCTAGGGCATCCGCCGCTCCCAGTCCAATGTAATGGTCTGACTGCTCAATAAACACCGTAAGTGAGCGACCCGTGCCGGCTTGATAGACGCCATTGGCAATCTCTTTGATAACAAATGCTGAAGCATCAATCGTCTCGCCCCAAGGAGTAAAATCGTCAAAGCCCTGAAATGCGGTTTCAAGATCCGGATCAAGCTCAATCGCACGGTGTACCGAAGTTAAGCGTAGCTCTCCATTGACAAAAAAGTTCATATCGCGGGAAAAGGTGACCTTACTGTCGGTACTATGATTGGCAAAGACATATAGCAGCTCGCCGGCGCGAGGGTGTTGGCGAAGTAGTTTGTGGATAAGCCCATTTTCCTTGTCAACGAAGTAGGTATACCGCTCGCCGGAGTCGGTCACGTAGGTCAGCTTTTGTTGCAAACGTCCACGGAAATAGTCATCGCCAGCATAGTCTAGCTCTCCTGTTAAGCTGACTAAGCGACGAGCGTGTAGTGTATCGCTGCTGCGTTCAAGTGACGCACCAAGGCGCGCAAAGTTGGCCCAGTTTTGCTCGGAGTATTTCTCATGCAGGATGTCATAAACGATGGTTTGGTCACCCTGCTGAATCCACTTCTCCAAGTCTATTGTGGTGCGCGGCACGCGGTAAGACAGCAAACTTTTCCGTTGCCCGACAAAATCGATCGTTAGCTCTTCATTGATACGCCATAACTCGGGAATGGCGGGCGTTTCACCTTCGCCAGGCCACGGGCCTTTGTTGTAATCGATCACTTTAATACTGTCGGCCTGTAAGAGCGCATCACCGCCATAGGCTGCTATGACTTTATCGACAATAGTTTGCGTCGAAGCATCGGTTGGCTTGGTTGTATCGGCGACTGCTGTGGATAGACCACAAAGCAAAGTGCAACTGATAATAAACCGTGTCAGTAATGAACGCATGATTGGATTCCTTTTAACTTTGGCGAGCTCGTGAGTCTGGCACGCTAAATGTCAGATTTTTGTGAAGGTCTGTGAGGCGATAATAAGCGGGCAACGAGGGATTTCGTCCTTCCCACCTAGGAAGGACAGTTAACATTAGGAGGAGTTTGCTCGATATTCGCTTGGGGTCTGGTTCAGGTGGTTTTTAAACGCTTTATAAAAAGCGGAGCGGGAGTTGAAGCCGGTAGCAAAAGCAATATCCAGCACGGTGTGGTCTGTCGTTGCTAGCAACTGGCGCGCCTGGTCGATTCTGGCTTTATTTATAAAGTCAAAGAAGGTGCTATTGAGGTGCTGCGACAATGTTTGAGAAATATATTGAGGCGGCTCAGCAATATGCTTCGCCAGCTTGACGAGACTTAAATCTGATTCAAGGTGAATTTTATCTTGTGCTACAGCAGTTTCTATCTTTGCTGCAATTCGTTGCAAATCGGCTTTGCGCAGTGCCGAGCGTTCATAGGCTTGTGCTTTTATGACTTCAGTTATTGCAGCATTCGCCTCTTTTGCCTCGTCGAATCCAAGCTGCTGCTTGATCCCATTGTGCGCCACCAGCCAGACGATAAGCGACAACAGAATTAACACTCCGGTTTCTGAGAAACCGAAGTGAGTGAGTCGATTCTCTACGGTGAGCACAATCAAAGCGTACACCCAAGTCAAGATCATCAGAGCTGCGGTGATAATGACCCAGTTGAGTTTGCGTCCTGACTCATCGGCGTAAATAAGCCGAATGTTTTTGTGGTAAGCCAGCGTCCGACGAAAAATACTGAACATGTAGCCGCAACTGAGTATGAACCAGACCACTAAGAAGAAAGCAAACGCCATAGCTAAAGTGGTAAGCCATGGTGTGTCGACCGGTTCTGACGAGAAAAACATCCATTCAAAGTCTTTGGCAGGAAGTAGTGCGAGCGCAACACTCAGAAATAATACAACCGGTACGATGGCAAAGTGCTTCAACATCGATGGCTGCCAGCGCCATGAATCTGTGGCGATTGTTGCATCGTGATAGAGCCAGAAAGCAGGAAGGAAAAGAAAAAACACAACGGGAATAAAGCTCACATAAAGGTGCACAAGATTTGGCGTTAACTCAAACACCACTGCACCCGAGGACAAGTAAAAAAGACAACTGAGGAGCAGGAGAAGAGGTCCTCTCGACTGGCGTTTTGGGATAAGAAAAATGGCAAAACCTGCCACAGCCATAGTTATCGAAGATAGGAAGATAGTTAACACAGATGTCGATGCTCTTGCCTGAAAAAGTCAGCATAGCACACAGCTTGCATAAACTGTCCTTCTTACGTGGGAAGGACGAACGGGCTGAAACCATCTCGTATTATCGCCTCATGAACGTAAGTCTTTAGTAACGAATATGAGGTTCGGTATGACGATTGAAACGCTGCGTCACTGTCAAGTAAGTGGCTCGAAACTATCTCGCTTTGGGGCGCTCGCATTCTTTTTAATGCCAGTGTGCTATCTCGGTATGTTCATTATTTTTGGCGCATTGCTGGCCATTCCCCAAGGCTCCGATATTAACGAGAGAATTACTTATGTAATGGCCGAGCAAGATCTCATTGGTATTGCTTACCTGTTGGGCTACTTCATTTTTGGAATTTTATTACTCGTTGCGGTGCAAGCTATCCATAACAGGATGTTGGGCGTAAGTCGGCATTTGCTGAACAGTGCCAGTTTATTTGGCTTTATCTGGGTCGTGCTCATGATGTGTGCAGGAATGATCGCCCTGGTGGGTATGAACACCATGATCACGATGTACGTAAAAGATCCACAAGCAGCAGTAATCCTATTTTATAGCTACACCATGGCTGTGAACGCACTTGGTGGCGGAATTGAACTGGTCGGGGGCATGTGGGTGCTTCTGTTAAGTATTGTTGGTCTGCGGTCTCACATCTTTCCAAGATTGCTATGTTGGGTCGGCTTTTTGGTTGGTGTTTTTGGTGTTCTCACGGTTTTTCCAAGTTTGCCATTTATCAAAGAAGCCTTTGGATTAACTCAAATCGTTTGGTTCATATGGGTCGGAACGGTGTTATGTCGCCACAAGGATAGTTAAATATGAGCCATTTAACTTTTTTGTTGGCCGTTTTGATCACTGCTGAACGTCTAAACCTTGATTATGACATTCACATCACCGATGGCGGTTCTAATGTGAATCTGTCTGTTATGAACAATGAGTTAGGTGAGCCAATAGTTCGTGTTATCACTGCAGATAACGACAGTTTCCAGGATGAAATTCAAAGTCTAATACATAACGATAAAGCCGAAGCGTTTGGCAAGGTAGACTGTGATCACTTCAAAAAAATGATTCCTGCCAATATTGGCGCGATTAGCGATACCGAGGGCACAAGAACTTTCGCATTTCGGCCGGTTCCGACGGTGGATGATGACCCCGACGTTTATGAAAATTTGCACGGTATTGCTGAAGTATCAAGTTCAACCCAAAAACTAATAAGCATAACGCTCACCAACGACGGCGCTTTTTCGCCGTCGTTTGGCTCCACAATTCATCGATTGAGTTTAGTAATCGAATGCTTTTCTCTGACTGAGCAAACCATGGTTCTGAAACACTATGAGTTGATCGTGCAGGGCTCGGCATTCCTAGTGCCTTTTGAGGAGCGGATGAAGCGAACCTATAGCAATTATCGATGGTCCAATCCGAGCTCACACTAATCAGATGTAAAATTAACCTAAAACAACAATAACGGAGTTACCTATGAGTAAAAATCTTAAAAGAACAGCTGCCTACAGCGCTTTAGCTTTAGTGCTTGGATGTGTCGCATTTTACGCATCGATGGAAGATTATCAGAAAGAGAACTTTTCAAAGTTAGTCACCCAGTTCTTTTCTGGATAGGTTTTTAAGTGGGTCATTGCCATAGTTATTAAGTCGCGGTGCCAGGCCTCCGAAAAAATAAGCAAAGGCAAGGCGAGTGAGGGAATAGGACAATGACTTCACCTGTTTTTTACCGCGTTAGGGTTAGAGGTCATCATTTTTTTCATTCCATTATTTGAGTAAGAATTATGAAAAAGATATTTGCAGTGATTTTGCTACTCCAGCTGTCGGGTTGTAGTTTAATTAACATCTTTAAAATGCGTGCAGAAAATGACGATATTCAACCTCTTTGGCAGGGTGAGCAACAGCAATATGTACTCGACACTAAGTACATAGGCGTAAAACCTCATGTGCTGATATCGATTGATGGTGAAACGCAGTTCCTTATGCTTATTGATACTGGACTCTCGTTCTCCATGTTATTCGACACCGAAAAGGTGCGAAAAAAGGCGTTTGAACGTGATTATGAATTGCCAGTTTTTGGCTGGGGTAATGACGAATCTTCGGTGGGGTATAAAACTGAGGTTGCTGAGGTAAATATTGGCCCCGTGAGCGTGCAAAATTTTAGCTTTGCTGTCGTTCCAGTAAGTCAAAGTCACTATTTTATCTCTGACCAAGAAATGATTTTTGATGGTGTTATTGGTAACGATTTCTTGAAACATTTTGCATGGATTTTTGATTATCAGGCAGAGCAAGTTACCATTTCCAACGTTTCTATGGTTCCAAGCCGAGAATCGACAGTTCTTCTATTCGAAACTAGCTCACGAAAAATCAGTATTCCGGTTACGCTTGATTTTGGCAATCAGCAACCGGACGAAATTGATGTCAAAGTTGATACGGGTAGCCGCCACTATTTGAAGATAAACACTGCTTATGTCGAGAGCCGTGAAATTCAGCTACCTGCTCCATTGGTAGAGGCTGCAGATTTCGGTTTGAGTGGTAAAGCGGCGCATCAGCGGTTTCGTCTTCCGAAGCTAAGCATAGGCGACCTTGAACTTGAGGGCGTCAAAACTAACCTCATTTTTGCTGAAGACGAGGATGATCTTAATGTCATCGGGAGCGCACTGTTTGCGCATTATCGAGTGGGCATTGATTACCTAAATCAAACCATTAGCTTTACTCCTTATTCCGAGCAACCTTTTTCAAGTCGCTTTAATCTCTCGGGCCTTGAATTAAGAGAGCAAATCGACGGAAGCTTTATTGTCAGAAACGTTGCTAACGGTTTTCCCACCGAAGGTTCGCCTATTGCAGTTGGTGATGTCATCGAAAGTATGAATGACATTCCTACCAGCGAGATCAGCACATCTCGTTGGTTAGATACGGCAAACACCCCAGGTGAACTAAAGCTTTGTATTCGCGATAAGCAATGTCACTCGGTTGTGCTTCAACCTATCCCTGGTTTCTCAACACTTTTACCAACGGAGTAAAATTGATCCGCCTGAGGCATCATAGCCGCACGTTTCAATAAGACAAGGCTGCCTAACATGCTAACTCAGGAGCAACTAGTGGACATTCACGTTTTACACCGACAGGGATTGAGTAATCGCGAGATTGCGCGCCCAACGAAGTTAGGCCCTTATGAGGCATATCTTCGGGAACGGATTAAAGACGCTGAGCCTGATTGGATACCGGCAACGGTTCTCTTTCGGGAAATCTCAGGCCTTACCAGATGATTTAGGTTTGAGCAAATATTAGGCCAGACAAAGGGCCAGTAAAGAAAAAGTGGGTAAAGGTCATCTGTGATTTAAAGATGACTTTAACTCATGAAAAGACAAGTTATGGAATTTGAAGGCGGGATACTCTGAATCCCTTTGATGGCGCACCCGACAGGAGTCGAACCTGTGACCTCTGCCTCCGGAGGGCAGCGCTCTATCCAGCTGAGCTACGGGTGCGCATTGAGCATGAAAAGCATTCAATGCGGGGGCTTGCGTGCAAGCAGGCGGGAATTCTAGGGAAAAACGGTCGTATTGTCTACCCACTTCATCGATTAATCACTTGTTTTCAGGCGCGCTGTGGGGCATGTTTAGCACAGTTTCGTGTGACTTAAGGAAGTAAACATGAGTATGAAAAAGAGTGTATTAGCTATTACTTTGGGAACCTTGCTGACTGCGGGCGTGGCTTTGCAGAATGAGGCGTTGGCCCAAGCGTCGTTCAATGATTACGTGCAGACGCAGCATAAATTTGAGCATCAGCATATGGATGACGTTGATGTCTTGGTGTTATTGGCGGCGGAAAATGAAGATGGCAGTATCGCTTTGCCGCAAATGTGGGATGCCGATACGCGCGCTATGATTGCAAACGCGTTGGAGTTAGAAGAATTCACCGGCAAACAAGGGCAGCAGGTGGAGCTGTTGGCGTTACCCAATTTTTATGCGAAGCGTTTGTGGGTCGTGGGAACGGGCAGTGACATCGCGCGAACTGACGCTGAAAAACTAGGTGCCAGCCTCGCAGCGCAGCTCAACGATAAGGCCGAGACGGTGGTGGTGCATGCTAAAGGTTTGAGCGACACGCAAATCGCGGCGATGGCGCACGGCATGGACTTACGCAACTATCGTTTTGACAAGTACAAGAGTGAGCCGGCACCACGTCCAGACTACACCGTGCATTGGCATGGTGATGACGGCGATGCGGCTGCTGCTGCCTACGCAAACACTCAGCCGCTTGCGCACGGTGTATTTGTGGCGCGCGATATCATCAACTTGCCGGGTAGCGACGGCTATCCGCAGGCGATTGCGGAATTAGCGCAAGTGGCGGTCAGTGGTTACGATGACATTAAAGCGACGATTTATACGCCTGAGCAGGTCAAAGAAATGGGCATGGGTTCATTGTATGGCGTGAGCCAAGGTAGTCAGCATAAAGCTTATATGCTCGTGCTTGAGTACGAGGGTGGCGCGGATGAAGCGCCTATCGCCTTGGTGGGTAAGGGTAATACCTTTGACACCGGCGGCTACAACTTAAAAACCTCAGGCAGCTCAATTGTCCGTATGCAGACTGATAAAGCTGGCGGTGCGGCGGTTATTGGTGCAGTCATGGCGCTTGCAGGTAAAGATGCTCAGGTGAATGTGGCCGGCGTGGTACCGCTGTCTCACAACCTTATTTCTAGCACAGCAACATTGCCTGGAGATGTTCTAGTTGCCGCAGATGGAACCCGAATTGAAGTTGTCAGCACTGATGCGGAAGGGCGTTTAATTCTGGCGGACGGCATTTGGTATGCCCGCGATAAGCTAAACGCTCGCGCGATTGCAGATATCGCCACTTTGACCGGTTCTAAAGTTGGCGCGGTTGGCACCGACTATTCGGCGGTGTTCTCTGATCATGAAGATCTGCTGGCGGCGATGAAAACTGCCGGAGAAGAGACCGGTGAACTGGTGTGGCAATTACCGCTAGGCCCTTACGACGGCATCATCGATAGCTGGCTTGCTGATGTGCAAAACGTAGGTTCACCAGGTGCGCAAGCGGGTGCACGTTTCTTACAGCACTTTGCCAAAGATACGCCGTGGATCCACATCGATATGGCCGGTAATGCGTATGGCACCGGCGCGAATGGTATTCATCCGGCCGGTGGCAATGGTTACGGTGTGCGCCTACTCGCTGAATGGGTTGAAAACTACAACGCAGCTGGCAACTAACCTATTTACGGCTCGACGCGTTCGAGCTGTAAGTTATGAAAATCAAAGCTGAAATCGGTAAAAGGTGCGATAGCTTCAAGCGTCGCGCCTTTTATTTTGTTCGCGCGATCGACGTTAAAATCGATAAAGGCATCGGCTTCGAGTAGCGGCTCGTTCCAGCGCACCACAAAGGTATCGCCGTTGTAGTGTTCGAGGCGGCCTTTGAGTAACTCGGTGTGGGTGAAGCTAATCAGTAGCTCATCTTCCTCGAGCGCTACGATGACATCGCCATACCAAGCGTCGCGATAGGTACCTGCGTAATTTGGCAGTTCGAGGGCAGGGCGCTTATGCGCAGGCTGCGCCAAGGCGAAATCAGCTTTTTCCTGTATCGATTTACGATAATCAGCCTGTTGTTCAGTCACCCAATCGCGATCGGGGAGCTCCAGCAAGTCTTCGAGGGCTTCTTCGGTAATCGCTGTCAGGCCGCCAAAGGCTTGCTGATTACTCAGCACCACCATGCCAAATTCATGTTCGGGAATTAGTGTGGTCAACGACAACATGCCAAGAATGCCGCCGCTGTGCGAGACGTGCTTCACGCCATGATAGTCTTTGACAAACCAACCGAGTCCGACACCGCGAAATTGTGTCGCTGGATTGCCGTTTGCGGTTAATGGTGTGGTGACATTCCACATGGTGTTCTGTGAAGCTTCGCTAAACAGTTGCTCACCGCTTGGGCTGGTGCCTTCGTTAAGTTGGGTAAGTAACCACTTACTTAAATCGTTAACGCTGCTAGCCATAGCGCCTGCAGAGCTGAAGTCCTCTAAAAAGTCGAGTGGGAAGCGCTGCAGCTCGCCGTCGTATTCAATGGTACCGACCGCTACGTTGTCATATCCTTCGGCAATGTTCGAGAAGCCTACTGCGGTATTTTGCATATGCAGCGGCTGCAAGAAGGTTTGCTCAATGTATTCGGCGTAGGGCATGCCACTTACGCGGGCAATAATTTCGCCAGCCATCACAAACATGAGGTTGTTGTAGGCAAAACCTTGGCGTAAATCACGTTGTACCGGTACATGGGCGAGACCTTCGATGAGATCGGCGGTGGTTTTATCGGTATTGGGCCAAATCATCAAGTCTCCAGCGCCAAGTCCTAGTCCTGAGCGGTGGCTAAGCATGTCACGAATGGTGAGTTCAGCGGTAATGTTTGGATCTGCCAAGCGGAGTTCCGGCAGGTGTTCGATCGCTTTGTCATCCCAGCTAAGCTTGCCTTGCTCGACTAAGGTAGCGATGGCTGCGGCGGTAAATGCTTTGGTGTTCGAGGCAATACCGAACAGGGTATCGGCAGTCACCGGTTCATTGGTCGCGATGTCGCGCACGCCAAATCCTTCGGCCAAAATGACTTCGCCACGGTGTACGGCAACAACCGCAACTCCCGGAATATTAAGCGCTTTTAGAGTGTTATTGGCGGTTTCGCGGATTTTGTCCGCACTCACATCTGCCGCCAGCCCTTGTGCGCTGTAAGCTGGCGCCGCCAGCAACAGCGCAAAGAGGGCTGCCCTTCCTTTGTAAGTTTTTGTTTTCATTGGGAGTTCCATTTTGCTGTTGGGGCTTGTTAGCCGAAGACTAGGCGGTTGCGGCCGCTGGCTTTGGCGTCGTAGAGGGCGGTATCGGCAGCATTGAGTAACTCGGCGAGTTCGCGGCGGCTATTGCTGCTAAAGATGATGCCGATACTTACCGTTAATTTGATTTTCTGACCCGCCACTTCGAATTTCTCTTGCTCAACTTGCTGGCAGATCTGCATGCCCAGTAACTCGGCCTGGTTATGGTCGGCGTTGGGCATGGCTACCGCAAACTCTTCACCGCCAACGCGGGCGGCTACGTCTTGCTCACGCAAGTGTTCGCGAATGATATCGGCGATGCGCTTTAAGCAGGCATCACCGGCCGCGTGGCCGTAGCGGTCGTTAATGGCTTTAAAGTAATCGACGTCGATCATCAGCACCGCAAAGGGTTTGCGTAGTAAGCGGTTTTTTGCCAACAACAAACTGCTGCGCTCCCAAAATGCACGGCGATTGTACATCTTGGTCAGATCATCGAAGTTCGCTAACTCGAGCAGCCGTTGTTCGCTCAGTGAAAAGGCAAAGACTGGGAACAACATGGCAGTGCCGGTGGTTAGGTACAAATGTGTCATCAGCATCAAGTTCAGAATTGGCTCGACCATAGCGAGCTTGACCTCTGAGAGGTTCTGAAACAGCATTCCGGCCATGCCAAGCATCAAGCCGCCGTGGGTCAAGAACAACAAGAACAGTACGGTTTTGGTCAGCGCTGGCGCTTGTCGAATGGTTAAAATATAAACGGCGGCAAATAAGTAAACTGACGCACACACGACCGAAGTAAAGGTTTGTGCATGAATGGGTGCATGGTAAAGCAAGACCAACGGCAGGGCGGTGTAGCTAATGACTAAAGCGACTAACTTTAACGAAACGGGCGCTTGTTGTTGATACTGGCGCAGGCCGTGCAGCGCCAACAACGGCGAAAGCACAATCAACACGTCAGCAGTGAAGATCGTTAGCCACGGTTGGTCAATATAAACGCGTAAACTCGCCGCCACGGCGGCTAAAGCAAAGACAAAGCATGCGCATGCCCAGGTAAGAAAACTTTTCTGAGTCCGTCGCACTTGATAAATGACCAGCATCAATATGCCGAGCAGCACATTGAGACCAACCGCGGTGACGACGAGAGTGGGTAAATGCAGTTCCACAGCGCACAAGCTCTTTGTTGTTGTTATCTTTTGTCAGAATAGCCCGTTACGCCACAATTCACCAGTGGCGTTTTTTATAACCAACGAGGCCATAGTAGCCAATTACCGCGTAGCCGACGAGCAGTAGCGCATAGCTATTTTTCGGATCGAAGCCTTGGGCGAGGGCGCCATACACCAGCGGCAAAATGGCGCCACCGGCAATGCCCATAATCAAGATAGCCGAGCCGCGTGCGGTAAATTTGCCGAGGTCGGCTAATGCGAGCGGCCAAATCGCTGGCCACACCATGGCATTGGCGAAACCTAATAACGCTAAAAAGGCAATAGCATCAGGAACTACCGCGATACCACTCCAGCCCCATAAGACCGAGGCGATAACGGTACTCTGTTCGGATGAGACCAACAGCAAACCGCTGAAGATCAAGCCTAACAACGCAGAACCGGTAAGCGCGCCTTGTTGACTTAACACGCGTGGAATCAGCACTAGGCCCAACACATAGCCGATCACCATGGCAACCATCACGTACGAGGTCAGCGTGCTGTAATTAGCTAAGCCGAGGCGAGAACCATACAAACCAATAGTATCGCCGGCAATGACTTCGACGCCCACGTAGAAGAATAGGGCGATAGCACCGAGCACCAGCTGTGGGTATTTCAACACCGACTCATGCACTGGTGCGTCAGAGGGAGCTTCTTCTTTGATATGGGGTAAGCGCACCAAATAGAAGGCGAAGGCCAGTACGAACATGGCAATACCCATGCCGACATAAGGTGGAATGACTGCTGCGGCCATTAAACTGACCTGCTCGGCGCGCTCCGCAGCTGCGAGTTCGGCCATCGATGCGGCGCTGACATTGGGAAAATCGGCTAGTACCAACCAGGTGAAGAAGATCGGCGCGATAACGCCAGCAGCCTTATTCAGAATACCCATAATGGCGATGCGCGCGGCCGCAGACTCTTGTGGACCAATGCGCACAATATAAGGATTCGACGCAGTTTGCAGAACGGTCAAACCCGAACCGACGATAAACTGCGCCAACAGAAAGATGGCAAAAGTTTGGTAGGTCGCCGCCGGTATGTAAAGCAAGCAGCCGATACCGATAACCGCTAAGCCCACCGACATGCCGTTTTTGTAACCGGTGCGCTCAAGCAACCATGCCATTGGTAGTGCCATCACCACATAGGCGATGTAGAAGCAGAAGGCAATCAACATTGCCTGCAGTTCGTTCAAATCAGAGATGATTTGTAAGAACGGAATCAAGGCGCCGTTCAGCCAGGTAACAAAACCAAAGATAAAAAACAGTAAGCCAATCGCGAGCATCGGGATTAAGGTTGGCATGCGTGAATATCCTTATGCAGTGGTTCGCCTTGTTGCCATAGCTGAACCAGATTCAAATCGTTGTCGAGCAGGACCATGTCGGCTTGGCAGCCAACGCTGAGTCGACCGTAGTGCTCAAGACCAAGCATTGTGGCTGGGGTGGTACTGGCCATGACTGCGGCATCTTGCAGCGTCACGCCGCACATCTGCACGGTATTGCGCACCGCCTCCATCATGGTTAAGCAGGAGCCAGCGAGGGTACCATCAGGAGTGGTCAGCTTGTCGCCGTGGCGAATGATTTCGGTATCAAAAAACGGCACTTGCTGCGCGTCAGTGGCAGCTAATGCCATGGCATCGGTGACCAACATCATTTGCTCGCGGCCTTTGGCACGAAACGCGACTTGGCAAGCCTGCGGGTCAACATGATAGCCGTCGACGATCAAACCGGCGTAACAGTCGCGGGCTAGCGCGACACCGACCATGCCGGGTGCGCGAGACTGCAACGGTGACATCGCATTATATAAGTGGGTAAAACCAACGGCGCCGGCGTCTAGTGCGGCATTTACCTGTGCAGCGCTGGCGTCAGAATGACCTAGGAAGACACGAATACCTGCATCGGTCAGTTGTTGAATCACTGCTGGCTCGACAGTTTCAGGGGCTAGAGTGACCATCACCACGCCTAGCTCCGCATCACTGATCAAGGCCAGCTCTTCTGCTGTTGGTGGACGAATAAATTGTTCACTGTGCACACCTTTGCGAGCGGTGCTTAACCATGGACCTTCAAAATGCACGCCAATAATCCCGGCTACGCCTGCAGCGCGCGCGGTTTTTATCGCGGTAGCAGCATCGGCCATGGCGGCAAAGCTATCGGTAATTAAGGTTGGCAGCATGGCGGTGGTGCCATGCGCGCGATGCGCACGCATAATGTGCGCAAGACCCGCGGCATCGCGTTGTTGATTAAAGAGCACACCGCCACCGCCATTGACTTGTACGTCAATAAACCCCGGCACCAACCAGCCTTGGTAGACAGGTAAATCGTGCTGCGCTGGGGCATCCTCGATCACGGTTAAGCGTCCGTCGGTGAACGCGATTTGTTGATTTTGACGCCAGCCTTGCGGCGTTAAAATATTCTCACAAACAAACATTAGCGTGTTTCCGTTACTTTTTTCAGGCCCGGCGGGGCATCGGGGTTGAGGCCCTGCTGCACCGCAAGCTGCTCGAGTGCTTGATAAAATTGCTGCATCAGCGCAATGGGCTGGAGCCGCGGGTGCAATGCGCCAGCTGCTAAAAACGGCACAATATGGGCACCACGCGCCGCGACATCGGCGATTTGTGCTTGATGATAGGCTGCGCCTTCGTCATCGATTTGACAATTCACCACCGTCAAGTGCTGTTCCACCAAGGTGACTGGGCCGTGCAAGAACTCAGCACTACTGAAGGCCTCAGCCTGAATGCTGAGCACTTCTTTTAGTTTCAGCGCCATTTCGCGGGCAATGGCATAACCAAAACCGCGACCGAGCACCACGCACTGCTTTAACTGTTGAAAGTCGGCTAATGCGAAAGCTTGTGCGGGGGTATTTTGCAATTGCTGGGGTAATTCTTGCAAGGCTTGTTGCAAGTCAGCATTGTCTTGCCAAGCGGCGACTAGCGAAACCAGCGCTACCAGACTGGCGATATAGCTTTTGGTGGCGGCGACTGCCAATTCCGGACCGGCATGCAGCGGTAGTACATCATCTGCCACTGCTGCTAAGGGAGAATCAACGTTATTCACTAAGGCGAGCACGCGCGCACCGCCGGCTTTTGCGCGTTCGGCTTGCGCCACAATGTCGGGACTTTTGCCCGATTGCGAAATACAGATGGCGAGCATGCCGTCCAAGCGCAAAGTTTGCCCATAAACACTGGCTATCGAAGGGGCCGCGGCCATCACTGGCACGCCGCACTCGACTTCAATTAAATACTTGGCGAATACGCCGGCGTGGTCTGAAGTACCGCGACCAATCATCATCACCGCGCGCGGTGGCTGTGCACGTAACTCGGCACCAAGGCGCTGCAAGCAAGCCGCATTGTGCGTTAATTGTTGCCGAACCACTGTTGGGATTTCAGCAGTTTCACGGGCCATCAGAGAGCTCATTTAGAATCTCCTGTAGCAAATGAGCCACCGCTTTCGCGGCCGCAAAATAATGCGATTGCACCCCATTCGGGACCTTTTTGGGCAGTGGTGATAGCATCGCGCACATCGGCATCGAGCCATTGGCCGAGCACCCCAGCAACACCGCCGGTTAACACTAGCTGGCCTTTGCTGCGCTGCAACGCTTTGCGCGCGATATCACTCAAGTACTGACAACCTTGCTGCACTAGTGCTAGTGCCACCGGTTCGTCGGTCGCGGCGAGATCAATAATCAGCGGGCTAATTTCGCCAAACACGCCGGGTGGAGCTTGATTCAGGCGGTCGACCAGCGCGGTGGGTGTCAGGCATTGATAATGCTCGCACACTGCATCACTTAACGGGCCTGCGGTAACTACGTTATCTAACGCTTCAAGCGTATAGGTCACCGCTTGTTTACCCAACCAAGCGCCACTGCCTTTATCACCGAGCAAAAATCCGTGGCCGCCGAACTGAATGACTTCGCCGTCAACCAAAGCCGCCGCGCAAGAGCCGGTACCGACAATCAACACCGCGCCGTTAGCGCCAGCATGCGCGCCGAATAGGGCGGTATGTAAGTCTGAAGCAAAATGAAACGCGGCAAATGGATGATACCAAGCGCGCAATTCTGCTGCCGCCGACGGTAAATTGGCGCCAGCGAAGCCACCACAAACCACTACTTCACTTAAAACTTGTGTGTCGAGCCCCGCGTTGGCGACCGCTAGCGTGACTGCATTGACAATTGATTGCTGCGCCGTTTCACCATGGCGCGCGATGTTGGCAGAACCGGCAACGCCAGCCCCAAGCAGCTTGCCACTGGCGTCATAGAGCTCGGCACGACACTTGGTGCCGCCGCCATCTACACCGGCGTAATAAGTCGCTTGCATCAGAAATACCTTAACTTTGCTGCAAAATCATAAGAAATATACTGCCACACTTTGCCCTTTAAGTTGTAATACTTTATTCTTAGAAACAGAATAACAAGGAATTAATTAATGAAAAAATCGACAATCGCTCTGTTTTTAGTCCTTTTTCCGCTCACAGCATGCAGCCAAGCACAAACAAATGGGATCCCGCCAGCACCAGAAGGCTTGGCTTATTACGATGACATTATGGGCGCTCCTCCGCTGCTGCCGGCGAATGCCGAACCGGGTTGGCAACAATGTGCGCCAGCGGTAGCGGCTGACAGCCAAACCTATCGTACCAGTCAAGAAGTGGGAATCGATGAGGGTTGGGTCGAGGCCACGGCGCACGATTGGCAGGCGCTCCCCATGAGTGCTGAAGACGGCAAGATCACCGTCATTGATTTTGCCCAAAAAGACGGTCAAATGGCGTATCGCTATTTGGCCAACGCCAATACTCAAGACGATTTGTATGAGCCGTGGAGCTCTTCAAAAATCATGGCATTTGTGGGCGTGATGTCACTGTTGAGTGATAATTTTGCGCAGCCCGATACCCTGATTGGTGACGTTAAGCTTGCCGACCTCATCACCAGCATCAACAGCTACGAGGCCTCTGGCAAGGCAGATGGTAATTCTAATGCGCTGGCCTACTACTTGGTCAATCTGGCGGGGCGTGATTATCTGACCGCACTTTTCCATGACGCGTGGCTTCGTATCGGTCAACCGCAAGTGATGTTCCGTGGTGCTTATGGACCGGATGCGTTCCAGCCTACGGATCTTTATTGGCGCACGCCGTCACGCCAGGTCGCAGCGCAAATTGTGTCGCGCGACAGCGATAGTGGTTCGCGCAGCTATCGCTGCGATGACTGTGGCCTAACTGGCAACAAGCCAATGACCACGCTCGCTTCAGCTGAATTTCTTAAGCGCCTTGCCGCACACAAGCGCGATCGGCTCACACAAATGCCGGGCCTTAGCGATGCTGCCGTGCAAATGTTGTTTTACGGACTTGGTCACAGTGACAATAGCGCCAATGCGGGTGGCATGATGGCCGGTGCCAGTCTTACGCCGCATCGAGCAATTGCTGCGGCGTTGCAACAGCAGTTCCCAGAATTACAAGGACTCAGTGTGCAACAGACGCTAGACCAAGCAACCAACGGCAATTGGCGTATTTTCCACAAACTTGGTGCCGGACCTAGCGAAACACGCGGTGCTAGCGAAGTGGTCGCACTGGCGCATATTTGTTTGCCGCTGGCCACGGGCACCAAAGAATTTACCTTTGCTGCGCAGGCCAGTGTCGACGACAATAGTTACGACCATGTCGGCTTAGCCGGTGCCAAACTCGAGCGTTTGATTGAAAACGCGGTACGCGAACTCATTCAACCTTAAGAAGAACTATTATGCTTGATCAGTATTCGCTTGCCGATGTCTTAGTTTTTATCGCTTATGGCCTGCTCCTGCTGGGCAGCGGTTGGTTGTTCACTCGCAAAAACAACTCCACGCAAGACTACTTTCTCGGCGGTAACAAAATGCCGATGTGGGTGGTTGCTATTTCGGTACTGGCGACTTCGCAGTCGGCGGCAACCTTTTTAGGCGGGCCGGACCAGGGTTACCGCAGTGATTTAACCTACCTTGCCAGTAACATTGGTGCTTTCATTGCCGTCGCTTTCGTGGCGATGTTTTTGATCCCGAAATTTTATCAGTATCGCGTTTATACCGTCTATGAACTGCTAGAGCGACGCTTTGGTGCAGGCGCTAAGCGTCAGGCTGGGATGATGTATCTATTCGGCCGGGTCTTTGCCAGTGGCGCACGGCTGTATATGGCCGCACTGGCGGTCGCTATGATCTTATTTGGCGACATCGCTGCCAGTAGCGTCATTACCGCGACGCTGATCATTACCCTGGCGGGCCTTTTATATACCGTGGTCGGCGGTATTCGCTCGGTGATCTATTCTGATGTATTGCAAGCCGTTATCTATGTCGGTGCTGCGATTGCCGTTATTGCCGTGCTTTACAATGCGATCCCGGCGAGTTTTGGTGAAATTGTGCAAGCGCTGCAACAACCAGCTCCGGGCGCCGAGTCGAAGTTGAAGCTGATCGATACCGAGCTCGACTTCAGCAGTGGTGGGGTATTCAACCTGTGGTCAGTATTGACTGGTTTTGTATTGTTGAATATCGCTGCCTTTGGCCTCGACCAAGACATGACGCAACGGGTGTTGACCTGTAAAGACGCCAAAGAAGGCAGCAAAGCGATGCTGTGGTCAGTCGTCATGGTGATCCCGGTCATGTTGCTGTTCATTGTGATTGGCTTACTGCTTTACATTTACTACCAGCGTCCCGATATTATGGCCTCGGGTTTGAGCGATGGACCGGTGCCAACTTTTGCCGGTGAAGCAGTGACCATTTTTATGTATTACGTGCTCACCGAAATCCCAGCCGGCGTCCGGGGCTTAGTGACCATAGGGATTATTGCAGCCGCCTTATCGACGCTCAATTCGGGCCTTAACTCGATGTCCAGCGTATTGATTCAAGATATTTATCGGCCGTGGAAGCGCGCTCGCAATGCGCACCTTGATGAACAGCATTTTGTCCGTGCCGGACAAGCCGGCATGGCTTTGGTTGCGGCAGCCTTAGCGTTGATGGCGTGCCTGTGCTATTACTGGCAACAGTATACCGATACACCACTACTGCAGTTTGCCTTAAGTGTGATGGTGTTTTCCTATAGCGGTCTGCTTGGCGTGTACTTTACGACTCTATTTAGTAAGCGCGGGAGTGCGCGCTCAGTAACCTTAGCCCTAGTGGTAGGGTTTTTGGTTCCGCTCAGCATGCAGCCTTATATTGTCGACAACTTTTGGCCTGCGGCATTAGCAGCAGATATTGGCTTCACTTGGCAACTGCTGATTGGCACTACACTCTCTACTCTGATTTGCCTAAGTGGTAAAGCAAACTTGCAATCTCAACATGGAACCACAGAAACTGCATGACTACGGATCGTTCGAACACTACAGATGACTTATTGGCGCAACTAAACGCGATTGTTTCGGAAGGCCGGAATCCAAATACCATGGATATCGACTTGTTGCCGACCGAGGCGATTTTGCGCCGCATCAACCGCGAAGATGCACAAGTCGCGCCGGCGGTTGCTACGCAAGTGCCGATGATTGCCAAAGCGGTCGATTGCATCGTGCCACGCCTCGCTGCTGGCGGTCGCTTATTCTACATTGGTGCTGGTACCAGCGGCCGACTAGGGATTCTAGATGCGGTGGAGTGTCGTCCCACCTTCAGTGTGCCTGATGAATTAGTGCAAGGCATTATTGCCGGTGGTGAGCCGGCTATTCAATTTGCTGTTGAGGGTGCTGAAGATGACCGAGAGGCGGGTATCGCGGACGTTAAAGCCAAACAGCTGAGTGCACAAGACGTTTTGGTGGGGCTTTCAGCGAGTGGCCGCACACCCTATGTGGTTGCTGCACTCGAATATGCCAACAGCATTGGCTGTCCCACGGTTGCCGTTACCTGTAATCCAGACTCAGCGATGATGCAAGTGGCGAACATGGGCATTTGCCCTGTCGTTGGCCCTGAAGCCTTAACCGGGTCGACCCGATTAAAGTCGGGAACCGCGCAAAAACTAGTGCTCAATATGCTCAGTACCGCTAGTATGATTCGTCTGGGTAAGACCTATGAAAACTTAATGGTCGATGTGAATGCCTCGAACGAAAAGCTACGCGCGCGTGCTATCCGTATTGTGATGCAAGCCACTGATTGCAGTCGCGAACAGGCGGAACAAGCGCTCAAAGCAGCGGACAATAGCGCCAAATTAGCGATTTTGATGATCCTAACCGCAACAGATGCGGCGACCGCCCGCGGCTTACTCGAAAGCAACGCAGGTTTCTTACGTCAAGCCGCAGAGCAAGCAAGCGGCAAGGAGTCGACTGATGCGTAAACTCATGATGTTCATGGTAGCGGCGTTGTGGTGGATACCGGCACAAGCGACCGTGATCGCGGCCGACCGTCCAGCTGAATATCTACCCTTGCTCGCCGACAAAAATGTCGCCTTGGTGGTAAACCAAACCTCGCGCGTCGGCGATCAACACTTGGTCGACTTCTTGCTCGAAAATGACGTCAACGTGGTCAAAGTGCTGGCTCCCGAGCATGGCTTTCGTGGTGATGCGGGAGCCGGTGAAACCATCAATGACGCGGTCGATACCCGTACTGGCTTACCTATTTTGTCGATTTACGGTAAAACCAAAAAGCCCAGCGCTGAAATGCTTGCTGGCGTAGACACTATCATTTTTGATATCCAAGACGTCGGTGCGCGTTTTTACACCTATATCAGCACCATGCATTACGTGATGGAAGCCGCCGCTGAGCAGGGACTGGCAATGATCGTTCTGGACCGGCCCAATCCAAATGGCGCTTACGTTGACGGTCCAGTGCTAGATCTCGAATTTCAATCTTTCGTTGGTATGCATGAAATCCCTTTGCTGCACGGCATGACGGTCGGCGAGTTGGCGCTGATGATCAAAGGCGAAGGCTGGATTAAGGCCGCCGATGAGCTGGCTTTGACAGTGGTTCCGGTCAGTGACTATCAACGTGACGAAGCCTACACGTTACCGGTCGCACCAAGTCCAAATTTACCGAATGCGCAGGCCATTCAGCTGTATCCTTCGCTGTGTTTGTTTGAGGCAACTGCGGTCAGTATTGGGCGCGGCACCGAGTTTCCGTTTCAGGTGATGGGGCACGATGAAGTGCCGCTGGGTGAGTTTCGTTTTACACCACGCAGCCTGCCGCAAAGTGCACCCACACCGAAGTTACAAGATCAGCAACTGTCAGGTATCGATTTACGCGACAGTGATTTACGTGGCTTTGACTTGAGTTTGTTACTGGAAGCGCATCAAGCCTTTAAAGAAGCTGGCGTGACGTTTTTTACCGCGCCCGACTTCATGGATAAGCTCAGTGGCACTGATAAGCTGCGTAAAGCCATTGAAGCAGGGCATAGCGAAGCGGAGATTCGCGCCAGTTGGCAAACCGCGCTGACCCAGTTTAAGCAGCGCCGCGCGCCGTACTTGCTGTATCCGTAGTGGATTAGCTGGCGCGCATCCGTTGAAAAGCTTTGTTGGTGCGTGCTAGGGTGCCGCGACCGTTTTCTGAAGCTTGTATCAGCGCAATAAATAGTAAATCGATGACTAAGTTTTGCGCGGTACGGGCGTGAATCGACGATAAGCGCGTGGACTCGCTCTCAGCGACCGAGTAGAGCTTAATATCGGCGAGCTGATTGATCGGTGTTTTGCCGTAGCGAGTAATGGAGATCACTGGGCTTTGATGCCGTTGTGCCTCTTTCACCACGCGTGCGACCTCAAGGGTGCTACCCGATTCGCTAATGGCAATGACGACATCATGCGCGTCGAGGGTTGCCGCCAGTGCTAATTGCACATGGCTGTCGGTGTCGTTCACTGCTTGTAAGCCGAGTTTCTGTAATTTGTAGCATAGGTCGCGACAGACAATCGCCGAGCCGCCAACGCCACTGATTAAAATGCGTTTGGCACCTAAAACTTTATTGACGGCGGCGGTAAAGGCTTCTTTTTCGTTGAGGTTGCGGGTTTCGGTGAGCACGTTAATTTTGCCGGCTAACAGTTTATCGGCCATATCGTTAAATTCGTCATCGACGGTGATTTCGCCATGTAATCGACTTTTGTTCTGCGCTTTTTTATTGATGGCATCAACCACGGACAATTTAAAAGCTGGATAGCCTTTGTAACCTAGTTTTTGAGCGAATTTCACCACGCTGGATTGACTGACGCCGACGGTTTTGGCTAACTGCGACGACGACAGTTCGCGCATCGCCGTGGGTGATGAAAGGGTAAAAGCCGCGAGTTTTGCTTCGCTGGCAGATAAGGTATTTTGAATCGCTTTGATTTTGGCAAATGCTGACATAAGCCCTTCCTTTGGGAATTATTTATTCTGAATATATACCCATCGGCAGGAATATCAACTAGGAGACGAGAGTGAGAGCGCTAGCACAACAGCAATGGCAGCAATTTGAGCAGCAGCTTGCGAGTGTGTTGCCCGCCTCACGGTGCGTGCGTGATTTAGCACGACGTCTGGCGTTTAGCACTGATGCTAGCTTTTACCACAAAGTACCGAAGTTAGTGCTGCAGGTGGCGACCCTAGCTGAATTACAAGCTTTAGTAAAATTGGCGCAAAGCTGTCAGATAGCGCTGACCTTTCGTGCCGCTGGGACCAGTTTGTCGGGCCAAGCTATCTCTGATTCGGTATTGGTCATGTTGACGCCAGATTGGCAACGCGTCGAGATTCTTGAGCAGGGCGCTGCGGTGCGCTTACAAGCCGGCGTGATTGGTGCCGAGGCGAATCGCCAGTTAGCGCCGTTGGGGCGTAAAATTGGCCCTGATCCAGCGTCGATTAATAGTTGTAAGGTTGCCGGTATCGCCGCCAACAATGCTTCGGGCATGTGTTGTGGGGTGAAGCACAATAGCTACCACACCCTGCAACATTTGAGTTTTGTGCTCGCTGACGGAACCCATGTAGATACCGCCGATGCCGCCAGTGTACAGGCTTTTCGCACGAGTCATGCGCAGCTATTAGAGCAACTTGCGATGCTTGCTCAGCAAGTACGTGATGATGCTGACTTTAGTGCTGCGGTCACACAGCAGTATCGACTGAAAAATACCATGGGTTATGGCTTAAACGCCTTTTTAGATTTCACTGACCCGCTGGATATTCTGACGCATTTATTTATTGGCTCTGAGGGCACGCTCGGTTTTATTGAATCCATTACTTATCGCACGGTTGCGGTCCCGGCGGCGCGCGCTACTGGGCTGTATTTGTTCTCTAGCAGTCATGCGGCATGCGCAGTGATTCCAGCGCTACGCGACAGCGGCGTCGATGCCGTGGAGTTTATGGATGGTCGCTCTTTGCAATCGGTGGCGCACTTACTCGCACCCTATACGGAGCAGCAGGTTCCGGCGCAAGCAGTGGCATTATTGATTGACATCGGCCGTGCTAACGAAGCTGAATTACAACAAGCAACCACGGCCATTGGCGCCATTCTTGCGGCAGCAAAGGTCGCTGCGCAGCCGCTGTGTGCTTTTAGTCAAGACGCTGAACGCAGTGCCGCGCTTTGGAATATTCGCAAAGGGTTATTTCCAGCGGTTGGCGCAGTGCGCGCTAGCGGTACCACAGTGGTGATTGAGGATGTCGCCTTTCCGCTTGAGCAATTGGCGGACGCGGTCGTTGATTTGCAACAGTTGCTACTTGAGCATGGCTACAGCGAAGCGATTATTTTCGGTCACGCGCTCGATGGTAACGTGCATTTTGTGTTCACGCAGAGCTTCAACACTGAGGCTGAAGTTCAACGTTATGCCGACTTTATGGCGGCGGTGAATCATCTGGTTACCGAACGCTATCGCGGCACGTTAAAAGCGGAGCACGGTACCGGCCGTAACATGGCGCCCTATTTATATGCGCAATGGGGCGGCAAGGGCCTGGCCTTGATGCAGCGACTAAAACAATTGCTCGATCCGCAGGGGATTCTCAATCCCGGCGTGATTTTGAATGACGATCCGCTGGCGCACTTGCAAGATTTGAAGCAATTACCTGCTATCGCCGAGCCGGTTGATGCCTGTATTGAATGTGGCTTTTGTGAGCCCCAGTGTCCGTCGTTAAATTACACACTCTCGCCGCGCCAGCGCATCGCTTTGTTGCGCCGAACACAGCAGCGCAGTGCTAGCGAGCGCGCGCAGATTGAGCGCGACTTCCAACATCTCGGCATCGACTCGTGCGCGGCAACGGGCTTGTGCGCGACCGCGTGTCCGGTGGGTATTAATACCGGTGAATGGGTGCAACAACTGCGGGCTGAACAGCAAGCGCAGCGTACCTTGGCGCCTGCGGTGGCCAAATGGACGCAGGCGCATCTGGGGTCGAGCCTAGCGATTGCGCGCTTTGCGCTAGGTGCGGGCCGGCAATTGCAGCGTTTCGCGCCGGCCCTGATGCCGCAAGGGCTACCGCAATTACCGCCGGTGGCCGCGGGGGAAAAACCAAGTGAAAACTCTCGCGCGCTAGGTACAGACAAAGCTATCTATTTCACCACCTGTCCGAATCGATTGTTTGGCTACAACTCTGAGCAGGGTAGCGCGCGATCACTACCGGCTACCGTTGCCGAGCTGTGCGCCAAGGCCGGTATTGAGCTGCAACTGTTGTCACACAGCGCGGACCATTGCTGCGGTCAGCCCTGGCAAAGTAAGGGTTTTCCAGCGCAAGCCACGGCCAAGCGCGAGCAACTCGAAGCCGCCTTGTGGCAAGCCAGTGAGCAAGGGCGCTATCCGGTCATTATTGATGCCAGTCCATGCGCTTTGCAGCTCCAACATGCGCAAGTGAAAACCTATGAACTCAGTGAGTTTTTGCTCAGTTATGTCGCACCACAATTGGATTTAACGCCGTTATCGGAGCCGCTGGCTTTGCACGTGACCTGTAGCAGTCGCCACCTCGATAATGGCCGCGCGCTGCGCCAGCTCGCGCAACTTTGCAGTAGCCGAGTGGTTGAGCCGCCAAGCGTTAAATGTTGTGGTTTTGCCGGTGACAAAGGCTTTACCACCCCCGAACTTAACGCCAGCGCACTAGCGCCCCTTGCACGGGAACTGCCAGCCGCCTGCCAACATGCGGTGAGCAATAGCCGGACCTGCGAAATCGGCCTTACCGAGCACAGTGGTCGCGCCTACCAACACATCGCATTCTTACTTAACCAGATCAGCACAAGGAGCGCTTAGATGCCCCATCCCGACACAACGCTCAACGCCCTCCACACGCGCCTCCAACCCCTAAGGAGGGCTGCCCTCTGTAAGCGGCAGCTGACGTTGTCCGATATCCGCCCACTTTTGCGTGACTTGGGCGCGCAGCCTATTGGTGAATCCTATGAGGGACGGCCGATTGAGCGTATCTCGATGGGGCACGGACCGCTGATCATTCTTGCTTGGACGCAGATGCACGGCGACGAATCTACAGCGACTGCTGCGGTGTTGGACTGGCTACAGTTGTTGCGCGATGCGGCCGACGGTGAGCAGGCGGCAGCAATTGGCTTGCCCGCAAATTGGCAAGAGCTGGTGGCTTTGCAGGTGATCCCGATGCTGAACCCAGATGGCGCTGAGCGTGGCACCCGTGAAAATGCGCAAGGCATTGATATCAATCGCGATGCACTGGCGCAGCAGTCACCCGAAGGGCGGCTGTTATGGCAGCAGGTGCAAAGTTTACGTCCGTCAGTGGCATTTAACTTGCACGATCAAAACCCGTACTACACTGTCGGCGCTTCGAGTGAACCTGCGACCATCGCCTTCTTAGCGCCAGCGTATCATCCCGATAAACATGTGGATAGCGCGCGCTTGCAAGCCAAGCAATTGATTGCGCACATGCGCAAAGTGTTGGCGCACTGGCTGCCTAACGGGATCGCCCGTTACAACGACAGCTATTCAGCGCGTTCCTTTGGCGATCAAATTGCTGGCACTGGTGCGAGTACGATTCTGATCGAGAGTGGTGCGCACCGGGATGATCCCGAGCGCCAAGTCGCGCGTGAACTTAACGTACTTGCTTTACACGCAGCGCTGCAGGCGTTGCTCAATGAGCAAGCGCGGGAATATACCCTAGCGGATTATTACGCCATCCCAGAAAATCGCAGCGACGGTCTGTGTGATATTAAAATCCATCAGCTCACCTTCGTACCGCAAGGACGAGAAGCATTTCAGGCGGATGTTTGCATTTTGCATAAAGGTGCCGACTACGTTGTCGATTTCGTCGGTGATGCCAGCAACACTGCGGGGTTTGTAGAAGTCGCCGGACACGGCAAAAAGTATCCGGCGACGGTACACAAAGGTGGAGACGCCCGTGCGCTGTTAGATTTTCTCAACCACTAGTCGACGCTCACAGGTAATTGCCCAGCCGCTTGACCGGTTAATAATGTCGTGATCAGCGCGTTGATACTGGCGCTGCGTACGCGCCCATTGTCAGCAATAGCGGCACTGTAGTCGTAGGTCGCAACTGCGGCTGTCGCCAATTCTCGAAAATCACCAATCACATAAGGCGCCCGCAATGCCACAAACACCGTCGGCAATTGTTGTTCACGCGCCATTGATAATGTCTCTTGCAACCAAGCATGCTGTTCCGCTTTGCTTGGACGCTCGCGCCAAGAAGCTAAGTCATCCATGCCGCCCATCTCCACCAAGCTATGATGCGGGGTGATATCGCCAACAATGATGGCACTATCAGCTGGCCATTGCTGCTCTGGTGCACCTGGTAGTCGTGCCAAACTGGTGCAGCTACTGGTCAACTCCGGCCGTTGCTGATGCAGCACCTGCTGCGCGGCTTCACATCGCAGCGTATCGGGCATGACAAAATGCCAGTGCGAGGCTTGCAACGGCAACGCAGTATGACCAAACACTGTCGTCACTGCGGCGTTGGCGAGTTTATCTTCCAACGCTACATTGCTGGCGCGTGGCAGGGCGACTGTGGTCGCTAAGCGCGCGTCTAAGTCCATGGTCTCGCTCAGCTGATAGTCAGTTTTCAGTGCTGCAATGCGTGCTGCTGAGGCACGTAACTCCGTGGCATCTAAATCTCGAGCGCCAGCAATCACCTGGGCGTGAAAATTCCAAAACGCTGCAATGTCGGCAGGATTCCGAATAGTGTAAGGCATCAGTGCAATATCCGCGCCTGCTCGAAAGGTTTGCAAAGTGGCGTCAACTTCGTCGAAATAGTGCGCAATTCCGGCCATATCTAAGGCATCAGTCACGATCACGCCTTGATAATTCAGTTCTTCGCGCAGCACGCCACTGAGGATTTTGCGTGACATGGTCGCCGGTAAAATGGTTTCTGTGCCATCGGTTGCGACAAAAGTGCTGTCGTCTAATTGTGGGTATTGAATGTGTGCCGTCATGATCATCGCTGGCGGTTCGGGGCTATTAATACTGTAGGCAAAAGGCAACAAATCCACCGCAGCAATGGTGGCACGGTCATGATCAACGCGCGGTAAGCCGGTATGGCTATCGACGCTGGTATCACCATGTCCGGGGAAATGCTTCAAGGCGCTCATCACCCCTTGTTGTTGCATTGCCGCAACGGTGAGTTGGCCTAGCTCAGCCACCATTTGCGGTGACTCGCCATAGCTACGCACGTTGATAACTGGGTTATCAGGATTGACGTTGACGTCGACAGTAGGGGCAAAATTGAGATTAAAACCGAGGTCATGTAACACTTGTGCCATGCCGCTAGCAACGTCGAGAGTCAATTGTTGACCTTGCTCAGCATCGGCAGCATAACTCGCTCCTAAGGCCATGTTGCCTGCAAAGCGCACATCGACTTGTTCGGGCAGGCGCGCCACGCGGCCACCTTCTTGATCGATGGCGATAAACAACGGTGGTAAGCCAGCATCACGCATCACTTTTTGCATCGCATCAATCAAGCGCACGATTTGTGGCGCCTCGATAAGGTTATCCGCGAATAAAATAACACCGCCAATCTGGCCGTCACGCAATACTTCAGCTAATTCGGGAGGTAATTCGGTGACTGCCGATTTGCACTCCTCGCTTGGTGTGCCATCGGCGCAAAAATAGCGAAAATCCAGCATCAATTTTTGTCCAACCAGCCGTTCAAGCTCGTCGTTATCGACTTGTGGACTGCAGCCTAGCAGTACCAAGAGACTGCAAAACACAGCAATAATCCGGTTCATGTCTATACTCAATGTTAAGTCTTTGCCTAGGCTTTATCCTACGCTAGCCGCAGCTAAAAATAAATTATTCCTACTTATAAAGTATGAAGTCGAAGCTCATTCCTTGCACTAATCTAAAGCATTTCGACTCCAGGTAGGTATAGCCACAGCTTGTGTCTACAAAGGGTATCGAAATATTCCGCAACAATTTGACGGATTGTCACTAACTCGTTGCGAAATATCATAAAAATATGCAGTAATTACGGGGGTATAGCACTTGTGCACAAAAATTACTCAGAATTCCACTTGGAATAATTTATTATTTACATTATAAATGAGTATGGTACTTTCAAGATATGACGATCCTGTCATTTTTGTTAGTCAGGTGTCGTAAAACGATAAACCTATAATGATAAGGCGTAGTGACGATACGCATCGATTCTTACAACGAGCGGAGATTGCAAAGTGAAACTCAACAAGATAGCACTTCTGCTGGGACTCACAACGAGCATGAGCGGTATGGCTTATGCACAGGATGTAGGTCAAGACGAGAACTCACAGCAAAACAACGAGGAAGACAAAGTTGAGCGCATTGAGGTGACTGGCTCAAGCATCAAACGTACAGCGATGGAAGGCGATTTACCGCTGACTATTATTTCGCGTGACGATATTGATGCTCAGGGTATTACCACAGCCGAACAACTCTTATTGCAACTGAACGTTGCTTCTAACTCGAATGACAACCTAGCCAGTAACACGGGTATCGTGAGTGGCGAAGAACGCGGTAATAACGGTGCGTCATCGGCAAACTTACGGCAACAGGGTGCGGGCTCAACGCTCGTTCTACTCAACGGTCGCCGCACAGCAACCCACGGCTTAAAAGGCCGCTCGGTTGACTTGAACTCGATTCCATTTTCCGCCATTGAGCGTGTTGAAGTACTGCGTGACGGCGCCTCAGCTGTTTACGGTACTGATGCCATCGGTGGTGTTATTAACTTCATCTTGAAGAAAGATTACCAAGGCGCGGAAGTTGGCGCATTCGCTGATCACACCGAAGACGGTGGCGGTAACATTTATCGCTTTAACGTGTTAGCGGGTTCAGGTGACTTGTATTCTGACGGTTACAACGTAATGGGATCACTGTCTTACCGTAAAGCAGAAATTCTGCGCGGTGTGGATCGTGACTTCACAAGCACTTTCCAACCAGAAAGCGGCTTGTCACCAGATACGCGCGGTACGCCATTTGCGTCATTGAACAACCGCCCAGGCGGTAACGATCCAACCAGTCCAAACTACAACCTAATCGGTACGGGGTTAGTCAATCCAGAGACCGGTTTGGTCAATGACGTATTCAACGTACTTGCGTTGCCGGGTATGCCTGGTTGTGACGTTTATCCGTTGATGGATGATGACGCAGCAGAGCTATGGAACCGTCCGCAAAACTCTGGTGTGAGTTGTGCGTGGGATTATCCTCGTGCGGCAGCCTTACAGCAGCCAGTTGAGAGCGTGGATTTTGTCGGTCGTGCAACGACGGTACTCGGTGATAACGCTGAAGGTTTTGTTGAATTTGTTGGTTCTGAAGTCACTTCGAAAAAGGTATTTGAGCCAAACCAAATCACGCCTTGGGCAATTGGTAACGAAGGCTGGTATCCAAGTACTGGTGAATCGTACGACTACATCTACGATGCATTAGCCGGCTACTACGGTGCAGACCAACTGAACTATGGTGCACCAATTGCCTATCGCTGGCGTTGTATGGATTGTGGTCCACGTCAAATCGAGACTACCACCGAAGCAATGAAAATCCAGTTCGGTGTTGAAGGGACCATAGGCTTCTGGGACTACAAAGTCGGTCTAGGCCACGCGACCAACGAATCTGAATCGCAACTTGGTGGTGGTTATCACTACACTGAAATGCTCGCAGCAGGCATCGGTAGTGGCGACATCAATCCATTCTTATTACCAGGTCAATCGCAATCAGCCGCCGGTATGGCAGCGTTAGAAGCAGCTTCAGCTGCAGGAGTTGTGCTCTACGGTGGTAAAACCACAATGACGCAATTCGATGCATCGATTACTGGCGATACCGGTTTCAACCTCGGCTGGGGTGGTGACAATATCTACGTTGCCGGTGGTATCGATATTCGTAAAGAAGGTTACGAATTTAACGGTGACCGTCGCGAAGCAGCAAATCGCCCAGACATCTACGGTGCGCCATTCGATAACGCGAACGTGCTTGACGATGTTGACCGCACAGTGAAAGCTGTGTTCGTTGAAGCCTTGGTTCCAGTTGTCGAAAGTTTCGAAATGAACCTGGCCTTGCGTCGCGATGATTATGATGGTTTCGGTGGCACCACCAACCCGAAAGTGGGCTTGTTGTGGCAACCGACGGAAGAAATTCTTGTACGTGGTGCTTACAGCACTGGTTTCCGTACACCTTCATTCAACCAAATCTATAACGGCGCGACTGAAGAACCGTACACGGGTCAAGACCTTGCCGATCCACGTGACTGCCCAGGCGGCGTCGTTGATCCTTCAGATCCGAATTGTCAGCCAATTCAACCAACGCGGTTGTTTGGTGGTAAGCTCGACTTAGGTCCTGAAGAGTCAACGCAAGAGAGCTTCGGTGTGGTTTACGCGCCAACTGATAACTTCTCGATGAACGTTGATTGGTGGAAAATTGTCATCGAAGGTACTATCCAGGTTCCTGATTTCCGTGACTTGTTGGAAAACTACGACCTCTATCAAGACAACTTCATTCGCGATGCGAATGGTGACTTGGTGACTATCGATACGCGTTATATCAACGCCGGTGAACGCCGTACCAGCGGTATCGAGCTAGGTATTCAGACCAACGGTGAAATGTACGATGGTATTTGGGCTTTGAACTTCAACGGTAGCTACTTGATTGAAGACAAGAAGAAATTGGTGGATGACGCCCCATTCGGTCCAAACCTAGTTGGTACACATTCACGCGGTAACATTCCGCTGCGTTGGAAGCACACCGTGACCTTTAACTATGCGAAAGGTGATTGGGCGCACAGCTTGACGCAGTTGTACCGTCACAGCTACGACGATGAAACGCCAGCGGGTGTGGCATCAGGTGTTGCGAATCCGCCGTACTACGATGGCGAAGTTGGCAGCTACTTGATCTACAACTACAGCGTGCGTTACATGGCGTTGGAAGACTGGGATGTTACCTTCGGTATCAAGAACCTGTTCGACCGCGATCCACCGTTTACTGCACACCAAAACGACTACTCGCCGGGTGCAGCATTCGATCCGCGCGTAGCTGACCCACGTGGTCGCTCGTATACAATGCAGTTAACTTACAAGTTCTAAGTTAACGTGGAAGCAATGTAAATGCGGTCAGCTTCGGCTGGCCGCATTTGTTTGTGAGGTACCTTGACGCTATGACCGACCCTTATCACATTGTCATTCTTGGTGGCGGTTCGGCCGGCTGGATGACGGCGGCAGCGCTGAGCAAAGTGCTTGATCGACAACATTACAAAATCACCCTGATTGAGTCGAAGGTGATTGGTACTGTTTCGGTCGGCGAAGCAACCATCCCTGGGATTCGCGAATTTAATCAACTGCTTGAAATCAACGAAGATGAGTTTCTTAAAGCAACGCACGGCTCTTTCAAGTTAGCCATTGCGTTTGAAAACTGGCAAAACATCGGTGATTTCTATCTACATCCGTTTGGTCCGTATGGCATCACCTTAAACGGTGTTCCCTTTCATCACTATTACTTGCGTCATGAGCGGGAGCAGGGTGCCAATGCCGTGCCACTGGCCGATGTGAATCTCGAGTGGACCGCAGCGCGACAGCACAAATTTACGCGCCCGATTGCTGATAAACGCAGTCCTTTGGGCCATATTAAATATGCGTATCACTTTGATGCGCAGAAGTACGCAGCATTTCTAAAGGATTTTGCCGGTAAGCGCGGCGTAACGGCACTAGAAGACCGTGTGTTGGAAGTTAAACAGCGCGAAAAGCATGGCGCGATTCAAGCGCTGATCACTGAGCAGCATGGTGAAGTCAGTGGTGACTTCTTCGTCGACTGTAGTGGCTTTAAAGCGCTGCTGATTGGTGAAGCTATGGGCGTTCCCTATCACGATTGGCGCAAATGGATGCCGTGTGATAGTGCCGTTGCATTGCCCGGCCAGCACGATGCCGAAGATATTCTGCCCTATACCCGTTCGATTGCGCATCACGAAGGTTGGCGTTGGAAGATTCCTCTGCAGCATCGCACGGGTGAAGGCTGGGTTTACTCAAGTCGCTTCACCGATCACGAAAAGGCGGAACAAGATTTTCGTGAAACCATTGGTAACTTCGACAATAAAGCTAACCATTTGCGGTGGATTAATGGTCGTCGTGATGAGCCTTGGAAGCACAACTGTGCCGCCATTGGACTCGCTGCAGGTTTTATTGAGCCGTTAGAATCGACCGGGCTGCAATTGACGCAATCAGGGATTATTCGCCTCATTAGCTTGCTCCCTGGAGCTGGCGAAATGGGCCAACGCGCCAAAGCCTTTAACCATTTCTGCGCCGAAGAAATCACTAATATTCGCGATTTTGTGATGTGCCACTACAAACTTACCAATCGTGACGATTCTGAGTTCTGGCGCTACTGTCGCGACATGGAAATCCCTGACTCATTGCAAGAACGCCTCGATTTGTTTCGCGAGAATGCCAGTATTTTCCGCAACAGCAACAATGAGTTGTTTAACGAAATCAGCTGGTTCTCAATGTTCCATGGACAAGGTTTGCGGCCGAATAATGTGCATCCGCTGGCAGAACAAATGTCGCAAGCAGAACTTGAACAACACATTCACACGGTGCAGCGCATCTTTAAGCAAGTAACAGCGCCGCTACCGAGTCACGCACAATTTATTCAGCAACACTGTAAAGCGCAATGAACCGACCTATTGTACGAAAATTAAGCATTATTTTGTTGGCGCTGACCTCGCTCAGTAGCTGTTCGTGGACCTCTGACTATGAACAGCTACCTTCAGCCAATTACGATCATCGGATTAAATCCTTGGTTCTGCATTATACCGCGATTGACTACCAAAAGAGCGTACAAGTGCTGGTCGAACCCAAAGGCTTGAGTTCGCATTATTTGGTGCCTGAAAGCGGTGATCCGAGCTATCCGTACGACGACCTAAAGGTCTTGCAGTTGGTGGATGAGCGGGAGCGTGCGTGGCATGCAGGCGACAGCTATTGGCAAGGACGCACCGATCTCAATGACCATTCCATTGGCATTGAGATTGTCAACGTGCCGCAATGTGAATGGGACAATCAAAGCACCGCAAGCCGCGCTGAACATGGCGAGAATCGCTTGTGTATATTCCCTGATTTCGACCCACAGCAAATAGAAAAAGTGATCGAGTTGGCGCAACAAATTCTTGCCCGCCACCCTGATATTCATCCGACTGCGGTGGTTGGGCATTCCGATATTGCACCGACCCGCAAAAACGATCCGGGCCCACGCTTTCCATGGTATCAGTTGTATCAACAAGGAGTCGGCGCATGGTATGAACAAGACACCTTGAGTCGTTATTGGCGTGAATTTAATCAGCAACCGGTCAATACCGGCTTGC
The DNA here is from genome assembly GCF_047323925.1 of Pseudidiomarina salilacus. Classification (GTDB taxonomy): domain Bacteria; phylum Pseudomonadota; class Gammaproteobacteria; order Enterobacterales; family Alteromonadaceae; genus Pseudidiomarina; species Pseudidiomarina salilacus. The sequence continues at coordinate 1,748,420 of NZ_CP178751.1, read as the reverse complement.
TGCAAGCTGCATTACGCGCTTACGGTTACGGCGTGACGGAAACCGGGGTGTACGATGAGACCACCGCGAGTACGGTTGCGGCGTTTCAAATGCACTTTTTACCTTGGCAAGTGGATGGCAAAGCAGATAGTCAAACGGCTGCAGCGGTGTTCGCGTTGCTGGAGCGTTACTTCCCTGAGCGCCTAGAACCCTTATGGCAGCGTTATCAAAGTGAGAATAAGGCTGAGCAGCAGGTTGCTGAACTGCCGCAGCCACGCGGCCAGATTGACGTGCTCTTACCAGAGCCAGAAGCACAACGCTCGACACGCGAGTGGGTGAACGACAAAGCGGCATTTAAAAGCTATGCCAAGCGCGGGCGGTTAATCCTGGAAACTGACCAACCGGTGACTGCGGAAATTGAAGTCAATGGGCAACTGCTGAATATCGCTACACCGCTGCAGCCGGGCAAGACCTATGATTATTCGTTGCAGCGTCGCACGCGTGATGGCATCAATCAATTGTTTGTACGTAAGGTTGAGCCAGCTGATGCGCAGGTGCATGTGCGCGTACCTTACCCGCAATTAGTCGATAATACGGCGGCCTATGCTAAGCGTTTTGCCGCTGTGGATGAGCTGATTGAGCAAGACGTAGCGAACGGCTTTCCTGGCGCGGTGTTGTTGGTCATCAAAGACGGTGAAATTATTAAGCATAGTGCCTACGGTTACGCCAAGCGTTACGATACGCAGGGTAATAAGCTAGCGCAACCGACCCCGATGACCACTGATACTTTGTTTGACATTGCCTCGAATACGAAGGCTTTTGCGACCTCGATGGCGATGATGCAACTGGTCGACCGCGGCCTACTCGATGTCAATCAGCCGATTTATCACTACCTGCCCGAGTATCGCGGTGATGGCCGCGAGGCACGATTGGTCAAAGACTTATTGCAGCATCAATCAGGCTATGCGCCACAGGTCCATTTTTTTGACCCGGACAATAAACTCGGCAAACGCTTCTTTTCGCAAACTAAAGCGAAAACCGAACAACTCATGCTGACAGCTGTCCCATTCGATGTTGGGGTGGGGGTACAGACGACCTACAGCGACACCAACTTTATGCTGCTTGGTACTATTATTGAGCGCATCACTGGGATGCCCCTTGACCAGTACACCGAGCAGAACATTTATACACCACTAGGGTTGCATGACACGCTATTTAACCCGCTGGAGAAAGGTCGCGAGGCGCACGAAATTGCGGCGACGGAATTGCTCGGCAACACTCGTGGCGGGCGTATCGATTTTCCCAATATACGGCAGTACACCTTGCAGGGCGAAGTGCACGATGAAAAAGCCTTTTATGCCATGCAGGGGATTGCTGGGCACGCAGGCTTATTTAGTACCGCCGCAGACATGGCGGTATTGATGCAGTCGTTGTTGAATGGCGGTGGCTACGGCAATGTGCACCTGTTCGACAGCAGTATTATGGACGCCTTCACCAAGCCGCACGAAAATGCGCGGACTTTTGGCATGGGCTGGCGCCGTGCCGCTGATGGCCAATTACGCTGGCATTTTGGCCCGTACGCGAGCCATTTGGCATTTGGTCACACGGGATGGACAGGCACCGCAACGGTAATCGATCCAGCCTTGGATCTTGGCATTGTGCTGCTTACCAACGCGCGCCACACGCCTATTGAAGCCGACGGTGACGCGTATGAATTTGTCGGTAAGCAATTTGAAAGTGGCAATTACGGCAGCATTATGACCGGTGTTTACGAGGCTGTGCTCGGCCTTGATTAACGGTAAGCGCTGCGAATTTCTTCGAGCTTGGCCGCGATACTGGCGCGGTCAAGCCACTGCCCACGCACCATCACTCCCGTTGGCTGGCGCAATACTGCTGGCCGGTCTAACGGATTCTCGCTAAGTAGCATAAAATCCGCCTGATAGCCTTGTGCGACGCGGCCAATTTTCAAATCATGCGTGGCAAAGTAGTCGGCGGCTGCTTCGGTAGCACTGTAGTAGATGGCATCGAGTGGGATACCCGCGTCGAGCATGTAGCGAATTTCATGGTGAATCGAGAAACCCGGCACTGAAAACAGCTGTGGCGCATCCGTGCCAAAGACAATATTTGCGCGCGCATCATACAGCGCTTTTAACAGCCGCTGACGATTTTCTTGCTGTACTTGGGCATGTTCAACATTGAAATAGCTCGAGCCTTGGCTTGCATAATAATTAAGCCAACCTTCGCGCACGCGCTCGGGTACCAACTCAAGTTCAGGATAGGCGGCTAACTGCTCGGCATCACCGGCACCAATTAAGGTAGCCCACAGCGCTTGGGTCGGAACGACCGTCATGTCGCTGGCAACTGTCATTTCGACCAGACGTTGCAGTTCATCATCGGTGATCGGACGGTTGACGGCGTCGACAAAACGTAAATAACCATCAAGGTGGTCTATCGTGCGCTGACCTTCGGCCATGGCGACATCAATGCCCACTGCTTCGGGCACATGACCTGCGAAATCGATCCCCGCTTGGCGTGCTGCTGCAGCAACTGCGCGGTATTCATCTAACTGCAGTCCCGGATGAATTTTCAATAAATCCCAACCTTCGGCGACGTGTTCTTGCACGCGCGCGGCGGCTTGTTCTGGTGATTCAACTGTGTTGTCGTTAAAACTTGGGCCCGCCAGAATCAAGGTCGGTCCCATGCGAGCACCGCTAGCGATGTCTTTTTTTAAATCTAATTGATTGGTGTAGCCAAGCATGCCGCGCACCGTCGTAACGCCATTCGCCACATACAAATAAAGCATATCGTCGGCATAGCGTTCGGGCATACCGCCGAAATTAACCGCTGCCGGCACGTGCCCGTGCATCTCGGTAAAGCCTGCTAGGACATAACCGCCTTGCCCGTCAATCACCTGAGTGGCAGCGCCAATGCGGGTGTTATCAATCGCATCTGAAACTGCCGTAATGACACCTTCGTCAATAACGATAGTCTGCTTGGTCAGAAACCGCGGTAATTGGTCTTGCCAAGTCAATACATTGACGTTAGTCACCACAGTGTCAGCCGCCAACGCAGCTTCTTGCTCGGCGCTCGGCGCAGGTGCGCAGGCACTAAGTAGCAACGCAGTTACAATCAGGCATATCTTGCGAAGGGGCATGGTAAATCTCCTGTCACTAAAAATTCATCGGCTCGGCATGGAAGTGTCATTAAAAGACGTAAAGCTGTTCGCTGCAAATTAATTTTTAAAGAAGCGCTTATGTTGAATGTCAATCAGTTGATCCAAGATAAACTGCCACCGTTGTTAAGCCATCCTGCGGTGGCGCCATGGTTAAAGCGCCCAGTCAGTAAGTGGCTATCCAAACTATTACATGCCAAAGACATTCAACAGTTCACTGAACGTTATGGACATTTGCGCGGGCGCGACTTTGTCGACCAAGTACTCGAGTATTTTGATTTTCGTTACACAGTCGCCGATCGTGACCGCGAGCATCTGCCGAGTGTTGGTAAGGTTGTGATTATCGCCAACCATCCGATTGGTTCGCTCGATGGCGTAGCTTTGCTCAAGATGGTCGCGGAAATTCGCCCCGACGTCAAAGTCGTCGCCAATGACGTGCTATGGAGCATCGAACCTTTGCGGCCCATGTTGTTGCCGGTGACCAATCTCGGTGGCCGTGCTGGACGCCAACAAATTAAAGCGATTCAAGACCATTTAGCCGCCGACAAAGCATTGATCATCTTTCCCGCTGGCGAGGTATCGCGACTTCGGCCGAAAGGGGTGCGCGATACCCGTTGGGATGCCGGCTTCTTGAAAATTGCCGATCGTGCGCAAGCGCCCATACTGCCAATTCATGTTGATGGCCGGAACTCATGGACGTTCTATGCCTCATCGATGGTATACAAACCCTTGTCGACCTTGTTGTTGGTCGAAGAAATGTTTCGCCAGCGCGGTGGTGAGATTCAGCTGCGTATCGGTCAATGTATCCCCTTCAAACATCATCAGCGTAGCGATCTAACGCTAACCAACCGCGTGCACATGCTGCGTAAACACTTGTATCGAATCGGTCATGGTAAGCCGGGAATGTTTCCGACCGAACATGGCATTGCTTTGCCTGAGTCTCCCGTAGCCTTGCGTAGCGCCGTGCATAGCTGTCAGTATCTGACCACTACCCCTGACGGCAAACAGCTCTATTTCACCGACTATCGCAGCGATTGTCCGTTAATGCGTGAGCTCGGACGGGTGCGTGAACTGACGTTCCGTGCGGTGGGCGAGGGTACCGGACAGCGTCGCGATTTGGATCGCTATGATGTGCAGTTCAGCCACCTTATTTTATGGGATGACGAGCAGTTGGCCATTGCCGGAAGCTACCGCTTGGCAAGTGTGACCCAGTTGATCTCGAATTTTGATTACCAAGCGTTGTATACCGCAAGTCTATTTAAGCTATTACCGACTATGGAGCGCTTTCTCGCGCAGGGAATGGAACTCGGGCGCAGTTTTATCCAACCCCAATACCGCAATCGCTATAGTTTGGATTATTTATGGCAAGGTATCGGCGCTTATATTCAACAAAACCCAGAGGTGCGTTATCTATTTGGTCCGGTGAGCTTATCGGGCGAGCTGCCGCGGGCGGCGCAAGTTGCTATCGTTTGGTTTTATCAACAGTGGTTTCCGCCACTGCAACAACTCGCGCAGCCAAATCATCCGTTTGTATATACCCCGCATGAACAGCAAGCCATGCAGGAACTGTTCGCCAGCAATGATTACGCCGGTGATTTTCAGCAGTTGAAGCACTATTTACAGCAGCATCAAGTGAAACTACCAACGCTATTCAAACAGTACAGCGAACTTTGCGAGCCAGGTGGGGTGCAGTTCGCTTGTTTTAGCGTCGACCCAGCCTTTAACAACAGTATTGATGCGCTTATCATTATCGATTTGCAACAACTCAAAGAACGTCGCCGACAGCGCTATTTAATGGCGGAGACCGCGCAAAAGCACTAGCATTCAGCGGCATTCCTGTTTAACTTAGAGGTTCGCTGTTGAATCTCAATGTTGCCAAGGAATTGCTTTGTAATGCGTATTGCCACTCTAGGACCCGCTGGAACCTTCTCAGAACTCGCTGCCTGTGAGTTTGGCCGTCAGCTCGATGCCTACACCTTGCAGTTTCACCCTGCATTAGCGCAGGTGTTGAAGGCAATTCCGCAACAAGCCGATATCGCCGTGGTGCCGATCGAAAATATCGTCGAAGGCGTGGTCTCACCGGTGATCGATAGCTTTGTAAAGCGGCCACTAGAGATTATCGGCGAGCTGAGTATCCCCGTGCGTTTTTCGCTGGTAGCAAATCACCCAGAACCACAAAAGATTTATGCGCAGTTTGTGGCGCAGGGGCAATGCAGTGAGTGTCTTGGCAACTACGCGGTGCCAATCATGAACACGGCAAGCAATAGCGAGGCGCTGCAGTTGTTGCAGCAAAGTCGAGAACCGGCAGCTGCGGTGGTACCGGAACATAGCCTGAAACAGTACAGCTTTGCTCATGTCACTCATGACATCACTGACTACGCGCACAATGAAACGCGTTTTGTTGCGGTACGCGAAACCCGTTCAATGATTGCCGAGCCTGATCCGGACACGGCTTACAAGACCTCGTTATTGATCATTGACGATACCGACCATCCAGGTCTGTTGGTGGAGCATTTGCAGGTCTTTGCTGCTTACCGCGTCAACTTAACCTCTTTGGTGTCGCGTCCGACCGGGCATCGCTTTGGTCATTATCATTTTTACATTGAATGCGAGGGGCATCGTGAGGACAGCGCGATTCGAGCCGCCCTCACCTTGATTGAACTGCGCAATAAAGTGGTGGTGCTGGGAAGTTACCCGCGCGGCGGTTAAGCCAGCGCGAGCTTGATCAGCAGCCCCACTGCCGTCACCGCGGCGACGCCGGCGAGCCAGAACAGCGCAAACCACCCCAGTCGCCGCCAAGTTTGTTTGGCCATTAGTCGTGATACCCCGCATCAGCCCTTACTTTGCCACGGAATACCCAGTAGGTGTAACCGGTGTAGGCAAAGATAATAGGGAGTAAGAATACCGCGCCAACCAAGAGAAACTTTAAGCTGTTATCAGGGGCTGCCGCCTGCCAAATGGTAATGGCACGTGGCACTAGGTATGGGAAAATACTGATGGCAAAGCCCAAGAATGACACCAAAAACAGGCCCAGTGACCATAAGTAAGGGCGACCTTGCTGGCGCTGTTTTAATGAACGCAGCAAACCAATAGTGACAACGGCCAATACGACTGGCAGTACCCACAACCAGATAGATGCTGGGAAACTAAACCAACGTTCAGCGATGTAACTATCCCTCCACGGCAGATACAGGCTCACAAAAGCAATGCAGGCGACCAGGCCAAGTGCGAACTTAAAAGCAAGACCGTAACTGCGACGTTGCAATTCACCCTCTGCTTTCATGACTAGCCAAGTTGCGCCGAGCAGCATGTAGCCAATCACCACGGCGATGCCGCAGAACAACGTAAACCAAGTGAGCCAGTCAAACCAACCACCAGCATAGGCACGGTCGACTACTTTGATGCCTTGCAGCATGGCCCCGAGCATAATACCTTGGCTTAAGGCTGCGACTAGAGAACCGATGATAAAGGAAAGATCCCACCAATGCTTGTTAGTGCGGGTCTTGAAGCGATACTCGAACGCCACGCCGCGAAAAATCAAGCCAAGCAACATGGCGATGACCGGCATGTAAAGCGCTGGCATAAGCACTGAATAGGCCAGCGGGAAGACGGCGAGTAAGCCACCGCCACCAAGTACTAGCCAAGTTTCGTTACCATCCCAAACAGGTGCGACACTGTTCATCATGATGTCGCGATCTTCTTCCTTTTTGAACCAAGGGAACAGCATGGCCACGCCCAAGTCGAAGCCATCTAACGCCACATACGCAAAGACAGCGACGGCCACTAAGATTGCCCAGATAAGTGCATAATCCATGACTATTCCTCCTCGTGCATTAAGCGTTCTGCTGCCATGCCAGCAGGTTTGGCTTTGGCGTAATCAGGAATGTGGACATTTTCAGGGTTGCCAGCCATTTTGCGTAAGATATACACAGTACCGGCACCAAACACTAAGAAATAGACCACAATAAAGGCAAGCAAACTAGCACCTACACCCTCAGCGGCAATCGGTGAGGCAGCATCGGCTGTCCGTAGCAAGCCTTGCACAACCCAAGGTTGACGACCCACTTCAGTGACAATCCAGCCAGCAATCACCGCTACAAATCCAGACGGACCCAAGAGCAATGCCGAGCGATGCAACAAAGAGGAATCATAGAGCTTACCGCGGGCTCGCTGAACGCCTGCCCAAAGGCCGATGACGACCATTAACAAGCCGATGCCGACCATGATCCTGAACGACCAAAAGACAATGGGCACGGGTGGCCAGTCTTCGCGCGGGAAAGCGTCGAGTCCGGTGACCTCAGCGTTCACGTCATGTTTCAGAATAATGCTGGCAAGCCCCGGAATTTTAACTGCATAGTCTACCTCAGCAGTCTCTTCGTTGGGCCAACCAAACAAATACAGCGGAGCTTGTGTCTCTGACTTAAAGTGGCCTTCCATTGCTGCGACTTTAGCTGGCTGATATTCCTGAGTATTGAGGCCGTGCAAATCGCCAACGAATACTTGCAATGGCGCTACGATAAGTGCCATCCACATCGCCATTGAGAACATCTTGCGCGCGGCTGCGTTGGTTTTATCTTTAAGCAAATGCCAAGCGCCGACAGCACCCACGACAAACGCTGTGGTTAGATAGGCCGCTAAGAGCATATGCGCGAGTCGATACGGGAAGCTCGGGTTAAACACCACTGCGAACCAGTCCTCAACCACAAACTGACCGACGTCATTCATGGCAAAACCGGCAGGGGTTTGCATCCAGCTGTTCACAGATAAAATCCAGAACGCACTGATAGCGGTACCAATGGCGACCATTAGGGTGGCAAAATAGTGAAGTTTTTCGCCGACACGGTTCATACCGAACAGCATCACGCCAAGAAAACCAGCTTCCAAGAAAAAGGCAGTCAGTACTTCGTAGCCCATCAACGGACCAATCACTGGCCCTGCTTTATCAGAAAATACCGACCAGTTGGTGCCAAATTGATAACTCATGACAATGCCGGAAACCACGCCCATACCAAAGGCCACCGCGAAAATTTTCACCCAAAAGCGAAACAGCTTTTGATAAACCGGATTCCGAGTTTTTAGATAGAGACCTTCGAGGACCGCTAGATAACTTGCGATACCAATGGTGAAGGCGGGAAAAATAATGTGAAACGCAACCGTGAAGGCAAACTGAAAGCGTGCCAAAAAGAGCGCGTCCGCATCGGAAAATAGACTTTCGACCATGCTGAACTCCCACTTACTTTAGAATCTACTTAATTATAGGCAGATTTATGACAATTAGTAGGTAATATCCCTACTTTTTGCCAGATTATTTTTCAGGCGGTGCCATACATCAGGTATGGCAAGTCAGCGCATGCACAGGTAGAATTTGCAATTATTACTCTCGCTAGACTCGGAAGGTACCATGGAACGTCTTGTCGAAAATCTCATGTACAGTTTGCGCTGGTTACTGGCGCCCATCTACCTCGGCTTGAGCATCGCGGTGATGCTGCTTGGCGTAAAATTCTTTCAAGAACTCTATCACGTTATCCCAGTTATTTTTACCACACCCGAAGTAGACTTGATTCTGTTGACCTTGACGCTGATCGATATCGCGTTGGTGGGCGGTTTGTTAGTGATGGTCATGCTCAGTGGCTATGAAAACTTCGTTTCGACCCTTGATATCGGTGGTTCGGAAAAGTTGGCATGGTTGGGTAAGATTGACTCAGGTGGTCTAAAAAATAAAGTCGCCGCCTCAATCGTTGCGATTTCCTCAATCCACTTACTAAAAGTCTTTATGAACGCCGACAATGTGCCGGTTGAGAAAATCAAATGGTATGTGTTGATTCACTTGACCTTTGTCGGCTCAGCTTTTGCCATGGGTTACCTCGATAAGTTGACGCGCAAGGCAGACGACTAATCGTTAAAAGGCGCAGTTTGGTCTAGTTTCGTTGCTTTTGCCCTCAGCCTTTAGGTAGTCTCAAGCTATCTATTCGAACAACAACGGCTAGGGTACATCGCATGAAACCTTCAGTATTAACGCTCAGTTTAGCTTCCAGTGTGTTGCTGGCCTCAATCATGGGGTCAGCAAGCGCCGAATCAACCTCTCACCTGCAACCGGTTAAACCAACCTTGAGCGGTGAAGACGTATTCAACCTCGAATACGCAAATGACGTGCAAATATCGCCAGATGGCCGCTATATTGCGTACGTTCGCAACAGTTTCGATATTATGACTGATGGCACGCGCCGTGGCATTTGGTTGGTTGATAGCGAAACTGGGCAGCACACCCCTTTGTTTGCCGACCAACACAGCTATGGTAATCCTACTTGGTCGCCAGACGGCAAGCGCCTCGCCTTTACTTCGAATCGCTCGGGCCGTAATCAGATTCATGTCTATTGGGTGGCTGAGCAGCGCGTGGCGGCGGTGACCGAGGTGCAAAGTGGTCCCAGCCAAATGGCATGGTCGCCCGACGGTAAGCGCTTGGCATTTATGATGGCGGTTGAGGAGTCGAAGAGTGACTTTGCGAAAAGTGTGAAAATGCCGAGCAAGCCGGCCAAAGCGAAGTGGGGCGAAGCACCTATCATAGTCGAACGCACTCTGTATCAGCGCGATGGCGCAGGTGTCACTAAGTCGAGTTACAATCAAGTCTTCGTGGTGCCAAGCGATGGCGGTACCGCACGACAATTGACGGCTGGACCCTTCCGTCATGGTGGGCCCTTAGTATGGGCGCCAGATGCGAGCGAAATTGTGTTCTCGGCAAATCGTGATGAAAATTGGGAATACCAGTCACGTGAAGGTGATTTGTGGGCGGTGAAGTTACAAGATAACAGCCTGCGCCAGCTTACGGATTTACCGGGCAGCGAATCATCCGCCACCTTGTCACCGAATGGCAAGCATCTTGCGTTTTTGCACAGCGGCAATGCGCCGGTCCCTTACCAAAACGCGACCTTACACCGAATGGAATGGGCGTCAGGTGAGATCACTGCCATTCGCACCGATTTTGATCGCTCGTTCGACAACCCACAATGGATTGATAACCGTCGCCTAGCGGTGCAATATGCCGACCGTGGTCGTATTACCGTGGCCGAAATCAACTTGAGTGGCAAACTGACGACACGTGTCACCGATGTGGGCGGTATTTACGCCAGTCGGCCCTACACCATGGGCATGTATTCAGTGGCGCCAGCAACCGGGGCGATTGCTTACACTTACGGCACGGAATACGATCTGGCTAATGTTGCGGTGAATGAGGCTGGCAAACGCCAAGTCTATACCGACTTAAATGGTGATGTGCTAGCCCAGCGCGATCTCGGCGAAGTACGTGAAATTACCTATGCATCGTCGTTCGATGATACCGAGATTCACGGTTGGTATATTTTGCCGCCAGACTATGAGGAAGGTAAACAGTACCCAACCATGGTCGAAATTCACGGGGGACCACACCTGTCTTACGGGCCGTTCTTTGCCGCCGAGCATCAACGCTATGCTGCAGAAGGCTTTGTGGTGCTATATGTGAACTACCGTGGCAGTACGTCTTATGGTGAGGACTTCGCCATGCTATTAGATGGCCACTATTCTTCAGAGCGTGATTTTGCCGACCATATGTCGGGTCTTGACGCATTGATTGAGCAAGGTATTGCCGACCCTGACAACCTGTTCATAGCTGGCGGGTCTGCAGGCGGTATTGCGACTGCCTATGCCGTTGGCCTTACCGATCGCTTTAACGCGGCAGCGGCGACCAATCCAGTAATTAACTGGGTCAGCAAAACCCTGACGGCGGACAGCTCGATAGGACAGATCCAAAACCAATTTCCAGCGATGCCATGGGAAGATCTTGAGCATTATTGGAAGCGCTCTCCGTTGTCACTGGTAGGCAACGTCACTACCCCGACCTTGTTGTTCACCGGGGAAAAAGATCGTCGCACACCAATGGCGGAGACTGAACAGTTCTATCAAGCACTACAGTTACGTCAGGTGCCTACGGTTATGGTACGCGTGCCTGATGCTTACCATGGCGTGACCGCTAAACCGTCGCGCATTGAAGCAAAAGTGGCGCACACCGTTGCTTGGTTCAAACGCTACCTGAAAAACCAAGACGCTGAGTAGGCATGTATTGGAGCCTATTTGTGGTGGCTTTTTTGGCCGCCACTTTGCTACCCGCACAATCAGAGATTCTGGTGGTGACGGCACAGCAGATGGGCTACAACGTTTGGTTGATTTGGCTTACGGCGTCGCTCGGTAACACCCTCGGTAGTGTGGTGAATTATGGTCTCGGACGATTTTTACTGCACTACCAAGATCACCGCTGGTTTCCGTTTAAAGAAAAGTCGTTAGCGCGCGGGCACTGGTGGTTTGAACGTTATGGTAAGTGGTCTTTGCTATTGGCGTGGGCGCCGTTTATTGGTGATACTTTGACATTTATCGCCGGCATGTTGCGGCTGAGCTTCTGGCAATTCTTATTGATAGTGTGGATCAGCAAAGCAGGGCGTTACGCCCTGCTGCTTGGAGCGCTTAGCGTGGCGTTATAGGCTCGAGGCCTTCGATAGACTCAACTCCCAATCCTGGGGCATTGCTGATGGTAATTTCAGCTTCTCTGAACTTCACGCTGCCTTTGACTGGGTCAAAGGCACACAATGATGGACCATCAAGGTCGATCTTGGTGATAACGTTGGCTTTAGCAACGGCCAAATGAGCTGCTGCTGATACTGAAATACTGGATTCCAGCATACAGCCAATCATGCATTGCATGTCATACACAGAGCAGATATCGGCAATTTTGATGGCATTCGAAATACCACCGGTCTTCATCAACTTGATATTGATGATGTCGGCTGCGCGCATCTTGATCAGCTCGATAACTTCGCGTGGACCAAAGCTACTTTCATCGGCCATCACCGGAGTGTTAACGCGTTCCGTAATGAACTTCATTCCGTCGATATCGCGCGCTTTTACCGGCTGCTCGACCAACTCGAGACGGACGCCTGCATCTTCTAGCTTGTGCAAGGCATACACAGCTTCTTTTGGTGTCCAGCCTTGGTTTGCATCAAGGCGTAACAGCGCTTTGCCTTCAACCGCTGCATAAATCGCCTTGACCCGCTCAATATCGACGCCGATGTCCTTACCAACTTTAATTTTGAGGGTTTCAAAGCCGCGGTCGATGGCTTCAAGTGAGTCGGCAACCATTTTGTCGATGTAATCAACACTGATGGTGATATCTGTCGAAATAGTTGGTACACCGCCACCAAGCATTTTGTAGAGGGGCGCGTCGTAGAACTGTCCCCACAAATCATACACTGCCATTTCTACCGCAGCTTTGGCACTATAGTTGCGAATAATGCCATTTTGAATCAAGTTGACAATATGGTTGAGCTCGGAAATTTCTTGGCCAATCAGCTTGGGTTTAATGATCCGATCAATGGCTTCGATGATAGAGCCGTGCGTATCGCCGGTAATAACTGCAGTTGCTGGTGCTTCACCGTAGCCAATGTGACCGGTGTCGGTATGCACCATCACCACGATATCTTCAATTGATTCAACCGTGCGCAGGGCCGTTTTAAAAGGGGTTTTTAACGGCACGCGCAACATGGCAAGTTTAATATCTGTAATCTTCATAAATAATCCTGTTTAGCGTACCGATTTGATCGCATAAATGCGATCAAGGTAGGTGTTGTCACCAAAGCCGAGCTTGGTCAAGGGCGTCACTGAGACACCATTAAGCGTACCTTCGTCGTAGCGCTCACCGTTGTCATCGGTGTAGCTCATGCCGTGCACATCATGAATTACGTAGGGTTCACCGTTAACTTCACCAATGTACATCACCACGTGGCCCGGTAAGTAAATCAAGTCTCCAATTTTGGCGTCGGCAAGGCGCTCAAGTTTGGCTTCATTGCTACTGTTTTCATCATAGACGATGGTATCGCCATATGCACCGTAGCCTTGCTCGCTTGAGTTACGTGGCATCTCGATACCCATGGTGCGGTAAACTTCAGAGACAAAACCGGTACAGTCTCGGGCATTGTAATCGTGCCCCCAGCCGTAGCGTTCGCCGAGAAATTTGAAGGCTTGGCTGACAATGTTCGCCTCGGTGTAAGGCAAGTAACCAACGGTAACATCGTTATGCCGCGCAATCAGCGCTGGCGAGAAATCCAGCTCGCCTTGTGCATCACGTGTGGGTAATTGCACTGTATAGCTAGCGTAAGGATTTTGTCCATGCACAATGTGGCCGGTTTCAGCAGCGCTCAACAACGGCAACCGCGTGCTCATGTCGAGTTGCACTTCAGAAACCGGCGGATGATTCGGGGTATAGTTGGTCTCAACCTTGGCTTCGGTAACAACGGCGAAAGGCTCTTTGGTGGCAAAACTCAGCACTTCGTCGCGCTCGCCAATGGCGACATTTGCGACTGGTATCCACGCCAGGTAATGATACGACTGCGCTAAATACCACTGGCCATCTGCACTGGTGTGCAGAATAGCCAATGGCCAACCAGGAAACACGCCAGTCTCTTGAAAGCGATCGATATCGGTATCGAGGCCTTCACTGTAAAGTTTGTCAAAGGTTGGGAAGGTGCGCATGGCTGAACGCTTCACCACCAAACCAAAACGTACGGGGTTGTCAGCGGCAATGCCGTCGATGTTGACTGCGTCACGATAAGCTTGCAGTTGCTCGGCAGTCGCTTGTTCACCGTTGGCATAGAAACGGTCATACTTCGGGATGCTACTTAAACCGTCTATTTTTTGTCGTAATTGCTCGCGGTTGTAAGACGCCGGTAACTGGTCGATGTACACCATTTCTTCTTGCACGTCATAAGAACGCGCATTGAAAGCGGCAATTTCTGCCGGTGACATGATCAGTTGATTCGGTTGTGCTAAACGCTGCAACCAAAAGCCTGGGTCCAAATAGTCTTGCTGCATACCGATCACATCGTGCTGATAGTTCGGCAAGTGTTGAAAACCTAAACCTGTAATCGCAGTTTCCTGCGCAGTGGTTGAGGGCGCTGACTGACACGCTGCTAGCGTTAATACGCTCATTGCGAGAGCAATTTTCGTCACAACTCTATTCACAACTTCTCCCATTCGGGCTTGTGTCGATACCCTAAAGAGCGGTATCGCTGATGAAAACATGTTCCCATCTTAAATTGGAATAATATTCCTAACAAGGAATTTTTTATTCATAAATTATTTATAGACTACTTATAGTGGCGCGGAACCCTCGGGCTAATGCGGCTTAGCAACTCATAACTGATACTGCCGACGCAATCCGCCACCTCGCACACGTGGAGATTGGGTCCCCACAGTTCAACCTCATCCCCCACCTCGACCTGCTCAACATCGGTCACATCGATGGTGATCATATCCATAGACACCATTCCCGCGAGGCTTGCGCGCTGTTCATTCAACCAGACCGGGGTGCCGTCAGGAGCATGGCGCGGATACCCGTCAGCATAACCAATGGCAACGGTTGCAATGCGGCTAGGTCGTTCTGCCACCCAACGGCTGCCGTAACCGACGGCCTCACCTGCGGCAATATCACGTACTGCCATGATCGGAGCAACCAAGCGCATCGCCGCTTGCAATGGTTCACTGGTGCGCTCTTGTGTAGGGTTAACGCCGTACAACATGATGCCGGTACGTTGCCAATGATGCGGCTCGATGCCCAAATCTAGTTTGCTACTGAGCAAGGCAGCGGTGTTGGCCGAGCTCAATGACTTGGTCGGCGAGGTACGAGCGCATAGCTCAATAAAACGGTCACGCTGCGCTTCGTTGAGGGGATGCTCGCTGAGGTCAGCGTTGGCAAAGTGGGTCATCAAGGTGATACTAGCAACTTGTGGGCTGGCCTCGAGTTCGGCGATCACCTGTTCGACTTCGTCAACATTAAAGCCCAGGCGATGCATGCCTGAGTCGATTTTTACCCAGACCGGTATCGGTTTGACTAACCGCGTGTTGAGAATCGCGTCTAACTGAGCGTGGCAATGCACCACTGGCTGAAAACCGTAGTGAGCACAGACCGGCAATTCGGCTTCAGAAAAGCAGCCCTCGAGCAGCACGATGGGTTGCAAAAAGCCAGCGTCGCGTAACTTGAAGCCTTCGTCAATAAAGGCTACACCGAAGGCATCTACGCTGCCATTAATGGCACGTGCCACTTCGTTGACACCATGACCATAACCATCGGCTTTGATGACTCCCAGCAACAGGCAGTTTGGCGCATGTTGACGCGCGACTTTGGCATTGTGGCGCAAAGCCGCCATCGAGATTTCCGCACGGGTGGGTCGAAAATGCAGACCGTTACTCATAAATTAGCGCTTCTCGAACCGGAGATCTTCGAAGTCGAAGCTAAAGTCTGCCGCTGGATCTATCGGTTCCATCACCATACCTTGAATATCGCCGGCCATTGTCGTGGTGAAGCGCACATAAGCATCGGCATGATGGGTACGATCGTCCCAACGCACCACATAAGTATTGCCTTTCATGTGCTCCATGGTGCCCACTAAGCGCTCTGAGCGATGAGAGCGCCAGCGCAACTGACCGTCTTGCCAACTGACCGTGGCTTTGCCAAACCAAGGGTCAAGATAGTCGCCGCTTACCTGTACAGCTTGCTCAGCAGTCACTGCTTGGGTTTCAGGTTCTTTAAAGGTTTCAGCGCGATAGGCGTTGGCTTGCGCCCGCCACTCTTGCACCGCCGCAACCCAATCGCGTTCTTCTGCACCGGTGTACGGCTTGATCAAAGTCTGCATGAGCGCGGTACGCGCATCGCCATTCGCTTTGTTCATCAACACTAAATAACCCGTATCAAGTTCGGGGAAGAACGAAAGGTATGCATTCATACCATGCAAGGTGCCGGTATGGTGAATACGTAGCAGTCCGTCTACGTCATGCATGCGCCAACCTAAGCCATAGGCAGCAAAATGCGTGTTGTCCCATTCGTACGCACGTGAGCCCACGTTCATCAGCGTTTGTGGTTTCCACATTTCCGCGTGTTGCGCTGCGCTGATTAATTGCTGGGTGCTGCCATCTGCCGCAGTGTAGCTACCTCGGTTGATGTGCATTTTCATCCATTTGGTCATGGCGCGTAAGCTACAGCGAATACCACCGGCCGGCGCTGAGGGTAGATATTCCTCAGCGAAATCGCGGCGCACAACGGTCGGTGTACCATCAATGGTCCCGTGTGGCTGAGCAATGAATTCTTTGTATTCTTCAGGCACTGGGCCCGCGAAGCAGTATTCCATGCCTAACGGACGCATTAATTGCTCTTCGACAAAGGTTTCCCAACGCTGACCACTGACGCGCTCAGTCAGTTCACCAGCGAGCACATACAGAATGTTGTCGTAGGCATAGCGTGAACGGAATCCACCTTCCATGGGTAGATACTGCAAGCCGCTAAGGATATCGGCACGGGTAAAGTCATTCGGCGTTGGCCAGAACATCAAATCACCAGCACCTAAATTCAAGCCGCTGCTGTGAATAAGTAAGTCACGAACCCTGAATTCACGCGTGACCCACGGATCTTGGGTACGAAACTCTGGAATGTGGTCGATGACGCGATCGTCCCAATTAAGCTTGCCTTGGTCGACCAGTAGCGCAAGCGCTGCGGTGGTAAAGTTTTTGGTCACCGAGGCGATTTTGAACAAGGTTTTATCGCTGACTGCGACCGACTCACCATACTCTTGCACGCCATAGGCTTCAGCAAAAGTAACTTCTTCGCCTTCAACAATGCCAATCACGACACCCGGGATAGCGTATTCATCCATGACTCGCGCCACGGTACTGTCGATTTTTTCGCTACTTATTTTGCTAGGTTCGGCTTGCACTGCTGTGCAGCTTAGCGACAAACCAGCGAATGCAAGAACCAAAGGTTTTACAGCAGTTTTCATAGTAAACAACGACATAGTTTTAAAACCCTTAAATCATGATGAGACTGGCAATCACATAGAGCGCCAATGAGATAACGCCACCGAACAACGCGTAAGGTAATTGGGTACGAACGTGTTCGAGTAAATCACAGCCCGATGCGAGAGCCGAAACCGCGGTGGTGTCAGAAATCGGTGAGCAATGGTCACCAAAGACACCGCCGCCAAGCACGGCGGCAAGTAGTAATGGTGCGGGTAGATCAAGCGCGATAATCATTGGCGCGGCAATCGGGATCAGAATCGCGAAGGTTCCCCACGAAGTACCCGTGGTAAACGAGATGAGTGCGCCGGCAAGGAACAGCATCGGGGCGATTAAGAATAGCGGCAGGAATTCACCGACTAAACCGGCCAAGAAAGTGCCGGTACCCAATTCACGGAGGCTTGCGCCAAGCGCCAGCGATAGCAACACGATACTTACCAAGGGGAGCAGTTCGCTCATGCCCTTAAAGCCGATATCTACCAGCTGCTTGTGGCTATTGCGACGGCTAGTAATCAACATAAAGTAGGCCACTACGCACGCCAAAATGGTCGCGTACAACACCGATTTTGAACCGTCGCCTTGGGTGATATCACCACCACCGGTGCCGAACATAAAGGCGACCATACCAAACACCATGACTGACAATGGCACCAACATGTAACGGGCTTTGCTGTTACTTGGCACATGCTCAGGAATATCTTTGTGTTCGACCGGTTGTTCCTCAACTTTTTTCATTGGCCCGAATACGCGACCACTGATGGCGGTATAAAACACGATAATCAGCGTGACAATGGCGTAAAAATTAAACGGGATAGTGCTCCACAAAGTAGTCACGCTCGAACCTGGCAAGTCTTGTTGGTCGAGCATACCAAGCACGTAGGCGCCCCAGCCATTGAGCAGAATCAGAATACAAATAGGGGCGCTGGTACTGTCAATTAAATAGGCCAGACGGGCGCGACTCATGCCCAATTTTTCAAACAGACCACGCGATAAGATACCGGCCGTGAGCACACTTAAGTTTGATTCGATAAACACGAAAATGCCGGTGAACACTGTCATCAAGCTAGCACTGCGCTTGGTGCGGCCTAGCCCTTTTGCCAGTAGTGCTTCAACGGTAGCGGCGACGCCGCCTGATTCACGAATATAAGCAAGCAGGGACCCAACCAACAAACTAAAAATCAGAATGCGGGTGTTGCCCTCTGAGGCGAATACCGAAATAATGCGTTCAATGGTGGCAACGAATGTATAGACCAGCGGTTCACCGCCTTGCCAAGTAAGAAGGAGTTCTGAAGTTACAATCGCAAGTAATAATGCAACAATGACTTCCTTGCGCCAGAACACCACAATAATGGCGACTAGCGGCGGTAGTACGGACATCCAGCTCATAAATAAGCGACCTTGTTGTTATAGTTAGCTGTGATTTTCGCTGTCCATATTGCCAACCAGTAATAAATTATTCAATATGGAGCTGTAAGTTTCATACTTTATGAACATTCTAACAATAAAAGACAGCGCCTATGTCCTGTTTACTTAAAATCCGCGCGATGCGCGACGATATGTCGCTTATTGAGCGCAAATTGGCAGACTTTATTCTTGAGAACACGCATTTGTTGCGCGATTATTCTTCGCAGCAATTGGCCGACGCTATAGGTGTGAGCCAATCGAGTGTGGTTAAGTTCAGTCAGAAACTCGGCTATCGTGGTTATCCTGACTTGAAGTTTGCCGTTAACGAAGCCGTTGTCTCGGCATCGAATCAGAATCGCGCAACAGCGAGCCACCCTGCGCAAGAGCGTTCCTTAATGGATACTTTTGCTGAGCTGCGTGATGCGCAGTATGCGGTGATGCAAGGGGTCGCGGACATCAATGAGAATGAGAAACTGCAAGCGGCACTTAAACAACTTACCAAAGCCGAAACCATTCAAGTAGCGGGCTTCGGTAAGTCAGCGATTGTTGCCAAAGACTTTGTGTTGCGGTTAATGCAAATCGGTAAAGTCACGTTGAGTAGCACCGACCCAGCGTTGCAAATTCAAATGGCAACCACGCTCGGTGAGGGAAATGTCTTGTTCGCGATCAGCGATGGCGGGCAAAACAGCGATATCGTGAAAATTGTGCGACAAGCCAAAAGCAAAGGTGCCAAAGTCATTTCATTGACCCGCTATGGTAATAATCCAACCAGTATTCTTGCGGATGTAGCGCTATTTTCTTTAGGTGGCGACACTCACGTGCGTACCGATAGCGTATTGATGCAAATGGGCATGCAGCATCTCTGTCATGTGCTTTATGTGCAAATGTGCCAAGCGTTGAAGGTAGATGCACTGATCGAAGAGAGTATGAACTCGCATAATTTGCTAGATACTAAATAAAAACTATTCCCATTTAGGTATTGATCTAATAATGCGAATCGTTATCATTAGCGCACTTTCATTTGAATGCGCAGATAGGATTCGCAATCATGCAAAAATCAGTTTTAAGTATCGCTCTCGCTGCAATTCTTGCCGGCCCTGCAGTCGCGCAAGACACCACCACGCCAGTCAAAGCCGACGAAACCATCAAAATCACCGCAGCCCGCACGGCACAAAGTGCTGGTAGTATTGCCGCTACGGTGACGGTGATTGATGGCGAAGATTTACGTCGCCAGTTAGCCAGCGCCGATACCCTATCGGATGTGCTTGGCAACTTGGTGCCAGCATTTTCGCCGTCACGGCAGAAGTTAAGCAGTGCTGGTGAAACCTTGCGTGGGCGTGAACCGCTGTACTTGATTGATGGCGTGCCGCAGTCCAACCCATTGCGAAATGGCTCACGCGCGGCCTATACCATTGACCCATTAATGATTGAACGCGTTGAAATTATCCACGGTGCGAGTGCCATCCAAGGCATGGGCGCTAGTGGTGGTATCATCAATATCATTACCAAATCAGCTGAAAATGGAGCAGCGCACGAGGTCACAGCAGGCTTTACGGCGCCGACGAGTGAAACCAATGAAGGCTTGAGTTATCGCACCGGTTATTTATTCCGTGGCGCCTCAGGTGATGTTTCCGCGGTTGCCGGGGTGCAACTGCGCAGCACCGGCATGTATGTTGATGGTGATGGCAATTTGATCGGTGTCGATAGTACGCAAGGCGACACTATGGACTCGGAAAGCTATGACGTGTTCGCGAAACTAGGTTATCGCATCGATGATATGCAGCAGCTGGAATTGATGGTGAACCATTTTGATATGGAAGGAAATGGTGATTATTCGTCGCTAGGCGGTGATCGCGCGGCGGGAATCCCCACTATTTCAATTGAAGAACCCACCGCAGGTGACGTGCCACGCAACAAGGTAACGACCGCCACACTGACTTATCGTAACGCCGATGTGTTGGGTGCTGACCTGAACTGGCAGTTGTTCTCGCAAGACTTCTCGGCGCTCTATGGCGGCGGCACTTATGCAACCTTCCAAGATCCGGCGTTTGGCGAGAACTTGTTTGATCAGTCGCGCAACGATTCACAGAAATATGGCTCGCGTCTGACCTTTAATTGGGACAATGTTGCGACAACACCGATTGATCTCACTGGTGGTGTCGATTATCTGCGCGACACCACGTTCCAAGAACTCGCACAAACCGGTCGTAACTGGGTGCCGGAAACCGAATTCAACAATTGGGCGCCGTTTGTGCAAGCGCGTTACCAAGCAAATGGCTTAACCCTCAGCGCTGGCGCACGTTACGAATATGGCAAGCTCAAAGTAGATGACTTCACCACCCTGGCATCATACGGCAGCCAATTTGTTGCCGGAGGAGAACCTTCGTTTAACGAATTGCTGCCAAACTTCGGTGTGGTCTATGCGCTAACAGACGACTGGCGCGCCTTTGTCAGCTATTCCGAAGGCTTTAGCATGCCTGACGTAGGCCGCGTGCTGCGTGGCATCAACCAACCCGACCTAAGTGTTGCGAGCTTCCTCGATTTGCAACCGGTGATTGCTGACAATCAAGAAATCGGTATTGAGTACCGTGACAGTGCACTGCATTTTAGCTTGAGCTATTTTCAGTCTGATTCAGACCTAGGTTCTCGTTTACAAGCAGATGCTGACGGTTTCTACAGTGTGCAACGCGAACGCACTGAAATTGACGGTTATGAACTCAGTGCCAATTATGCGTGGTCGGCGTACACCAGCTTTGGTGTCAACTATGCCAAGACCAACGGCGAGTACGACAGTAACGACGATGGCGTGGTCGATACTGAACTTGGCGGGCGCAATATCGCTCCCGAGCGCGCCAACCTGTATTGGGAACAGCAATGGGGCGCACTGGTGAGTAGCCGCGTGCAATACAATATGCTGTTCGACCGCGATATTTATAGCGGTGCGCAGGCCATCAATAACTTCGATGGTTATCAAACGTTGGATGCACAAGTACTGATCGAGACCATGGATTATGGCCAATTCACGGTGGGCATCGAAAACCTGTTGGACGAGTTCTACTTGACCTACTACGCCCAAACAGTGGGTCCCGATAGCCGTAACTTCGCCGGTCGTGGCCGCACCGTGAGTGTCAACTGGAGCTACTCGTTCTAATGTGGAAACAGTGGTCTGCCCGCATCCATAAATGGTTAGGGCTCACCTTAACTGTGTGGCTAGTGCTCGTCGCATTGACGGGCACTTTGCTATTTTACAAAACCGAATTGCTGCAACTGAGCTATCCTCAGCTCAAGCTGCAGCAAGTGCCTACGGTTGCTCAAGCTGCCACAGTGTACGACCGCTACGAAGCCGGTTACGCTTATCTACCGCGCGCCGATAAACCTTGGATCGAAGTGGTCGATGGCGCTGGCACCATTCATTATTATGACGCCGCGGGTGAACTGCTGCTGGCGCGACCCTTGCTTGGCGATTGGTTGTCGTGGGCGGTAGAATTTCATCACCATTTATTGCTGCACGAACTCGGCAAAGAGCTGCAAGGTATCTTTGGTTTGTTGAGTCTGTTGTTAGTCGTGGCCGGACTCGCTCGCTGGTGGCCGCGGCATTGGAGTTGGCGCTTGTTGACCGTGCGTTGGCAATGGCCAAGTTCGCGCCAGTTCATGGCGACCTTGTGGCAGTTGCACCGCAGTGTGGCGATGATTGCATTGCTACCATTATTGGCGCTACTGCTAACAGGTACCGCTATCATGTATGCCGCAGCGGTCAGCAGCAGTCTCGACCAATGGCTACCTGGGCGTCAAACACTGAATGCTCAACCCTTACCAAAAACTCGCGCGTTGAATTGGCAGCAACGACTCGAATTAGCCGCCAGCTATTGGCCCGATCAAACTACACGTTTACTGTATCTTGCACCTACTGAGGCTGGCGGCTATCGCATGCGTCTACAGCATGACGCTGAGTGGCATCCTAATGGGCGTAGTTATCTTGAGTTTGATGCGGCAGGACAATTACTCAGCGCTGACGATGTGCGCGCTAAGAGCAGGGGTTTTCAGTTGTCGCAAATGATTTATCCGCTGCATATTGCGGCAGTCGGTGGCGTGGCGTGGTTAACCGCATTGATATTGGGCGGCTTGGCCTTGATGCTACTACCCATCACTGGTGTGTGGTTTTGGTGGCGGCGCCGCGCTGCTAGTCGAGGTTAAGCTCTAACTGCAACTGCTCGTCTGGGTCGGGGAGGGCGACGCTCAAGCCCACTAAGCGCACGCTACGCTGACCGCGGCGATCCCAAGCTTCGCGAATTAACTGATAAAACAAGCTCGGTGACACTTTGCGCGCGGTACGCGACACTGTAGTCTGCTGAAAGTCGTTAAACTTCAATTTCACCGTCTGACTTTTAATCAGGGTGTCTTGCCAACGCTGTTGTCCGAGTCGTTTTTGTAATTGTGGTAGCAAGATCTCGTCAAGAAATCGTTCCACTTCGCGTAAATGTTGCAGGTCATGCCGCAGCGTTTCTTCACAGCCAACACTTTTACGCACTCGCTCGGTGACGACCGGTCGTGGGTCTATGCCCTGACAGCGCTGCTGCAATAGCCAGCCTGCTTTATCGCCCAATAACCGTTGCAGCGCAGCAAGTTCTGCCGTTTGAATATCTTTACCGAGGTAGTAGCCGGCATGCTGCAAGCGTTCAAGACTTTTCGGTCCGACCCCGGGAATACGTTTCAGGTTTAACTGGGCAATGTATGCTTCTAATTGATCTGGGGGAACCACAAATTGACCGTCAGGTTTGCGCTCTTCGCTGGCAATCTTCGCCACCATCTTTTGGCAGCTGATCCCTGCAGAAGCTGTGAGTCCAAGCGTACGCAGCTCGCTACGTACGGCTTCCATAGTGAGCGAGGCACTGCCTTGATGCAGCGGGTTGTCAGTCAAATCTAAGTAGAATTCATCAATAGAAGCCGGTTCGACTTGCTCGGTCACTTGCGTGAGCACTTCGAGTACTTTGGTTGACAGCTCGCGGTAATAGCGATGATCGGGTTTGACGAAATGCAATTGCGGACACAAGCGGCGCGCATGGGCACCCGACATGGCGCTGCGCACCCCGAATTGGCGTGCCAGATAATTGGCGGTTGCGACCACGCCGCGTTCACTGCCACCGCCCACAGCAAAGGGCCGATGCCGCAAACTGGAGTCGCGTAAAACCTCGGCGCTGGCAAAAAAGGCATCGAGATCCAAAAGCGCAATTTTACGCGTATTTATTGACAAATCAGCGGACATCATTAGAAATGTTTAACCTTGCACGGATTCTGGCTATAATCGCAACAACTCAGTGAGCGTGCAAGCTCATCTCAATGAAACAGGAGTCCACCGTGAACGTAGTGAAAGTTGTAAAATCTGGTCGTTTCCTCGCCTTTGCCATGGCCTTTGTGGTGGGTAGCGCGGGCGCAACCATGTTGCCACAAGACAGTAGTGAAGATATTGCGAAGCGTATTGCGCCAATTGGCCAAGTGCGTACAGGTGACGCACAAGCAGCCGGTGGTGAAAGTGCCGATGCAGGTGGAGCACGCTCTGGCGAAGCCGTTTATAATCAATTCTGTGCAGCTTGCCACACCGGCGGTGTTTTGGGTGCGCCGAAAATCAACGACGCGGCAGATTGGGAAGATCGTCTTGCGCAGGGAATGGACACTGTGCTGCGTCACGCTATCGAGGGTTACAACGCAATGCCGCCAAAAGGCACTTGCGGTGACTGTAGCGATGACGAAATTCAAGCAGCGATTGATTACATGATCGCTGACATTTAAACGCTCAGTTGACTGATTAGAAAACAAGAAAACCGCTTCGGCGGTTTTTTTGTGCTTGTCTAACTCTTGTCTAGCACCTGTCTAAATGGTGAAAAATCACGCAAAATGCTTTCTTGTAAAGAAATGTAAAGATATAATCGGTTACATGTTTGTTCACAAAAAAACATAAATACAGTATAAAAAATAAACTAAAACAAACTGCTACAGGCCATGACCGATACAGAACAGTCTTCGACATCCGCCGAAATTACGCGACTGCGTAAGGCTGTTGCGCGCCTAAAAACTCTCGCATTAAAGTATCGCGAATCTGAAGTTATCCAAAAAGCACTTTTCCGTATCTCCGAGTTGGCGTCGTCGGCGCGCGATATGCAGGAATTTTACCCGGCACTGCATGGCATTATCGATGAACTCATGATGGCGAAAAACTTTTTCGTCTGTTTGTATGATGACCATTCTGATACCGTCAAATTCGTCTATTTTGTCGACGAATACGACGAAGTGCCTAGCTACGAACAGTTTCCAGCGGATGTGTTGCGCCGGGGCCTTACCGGCTATGTGATGCGCACTGGGCAGCCATTTTTGTTGAATGAGCAAAACTTTAACGAGTTAGTCGCGCGTGGTGAAATTCGTGACTTAGGTGCGCCTCCAGTAGACTGGCTTGGAGTACCGCTGAAAAGCGGAGAGCGGGTGATGGGTGCGATGGTGGTGCAAAGTTACACACCGAATGTCGGCTATACCACCGCCGACAAAGAGCTTTTCACTTTCGTTTCACAGCACATTGTGAATGCTCTTGAGCGGGTGCGGCAACGCGAGTTTATGCTGCAAGAAATCGGTCGGCAAACCGCGAATTTACGCGACACTAACCGCTCGTTAGAGGAACAAATTGCTGAGCGTAAAAGGGCTGAACGAGTTGCATCGGTGTTGTATACCATCTCGGAGTTGACCAACACTTCAGAGAATATGAATACCTTCTTCAAGCAGTTACACCAACAGTTAGGTCAGTTGGTCAACAACGACAACTTCTATGTTGCATTACTCGACGATGACCGCAAGCACATTCGCTTCCCTTATTACGTGGATGAACGTGATGCACAAATGGTGGAGCGTCGGCCGCTCGGCAAAGGGCTGACAGAATTTGTGATTGGTAGTAAAAAGCCCATTTTTATTGACGAGAAAGTGTATGAAAATCTGATCGCCGCCGGTCACGTCAAAGGTCCCGACAAGTGTTATGGCACGCGGCCACGGCAGTGGCTGGGTTCGCCGCTGCTGGTAGATGATGAAGTCATTGGCGTGCTGTCGGTGCAAACCTACAAAGATGAAGTGAATTATAAGCAAGACGATCTTGAGTTGCTCAACTTCGTCTCGCAGCATGTTGCCGTAGCGATTGAGCGCCGTCGCAATGCGGACGAAATTCGTCGCGTAAATGCCTTTCTTGAGAAGAAAGTGGCCGAGCGTACCGAAGAGTTGGTCAACGAAATCGAGCGCCGAAAAAAAATTGAAGAAAAGCTGTTTTTCGATGCGCACCACGATACTTTGACCGGGCTCCCCAACCGTTCTATGTTCACCGAACGCTTGCAACAAGCTTTGAACCAGAAACGTCGCTTCCCGACCCATAATTTTGCTGTGTTGTTTGTCGACTTGGATCGGTTTAAAGATATCAATGATTCACTCGGTCATTCGGCCGGCGACGAATTTTTGCTCGAAGCCAGTCGGCGCATTTGTGAGTGTGTGCGTGACAACGATACCGTCGCGCGGTTAGGCGGTGACGAATTCGTAATCTTATTGAACCTAGTGCGGCATGTGGATGATGCCAAAGATGTTGCCTCGCGGATTATTGAGCAGATGCGTCAGCCGTTTGTTTATGGCGAGTCTGAACATTATTCAGGTGCCAGTGTTGGTATTGCTGAATGTAAGTCACGCAACGATACCGCTGAACGCCTATTGCGTGATGCTGACGCGGCGATGTATCAAGCGAAGAGTATGGGACGCGGTCGTTATGTGGTGTTCGACGAAAGTATTCACAAGGATTTGGTCGCGTCATTGCATCGAGAAACCGAACTACGCCATGCGCAGTTTGATCAAGATTTTATCTTGCAACAATTTGACTTGGTCGCCCTAGAAACCGGGCAACCGCAAGCACGTGAGGTGCTCGTGCGCTGGCAACGTGGTGATCAACTACTCGAAGCACAAAGCTTTTTAAATGTGGCCGAAAAAACCGGAATGATTGTCTCACTCGACCATTGGATGCTGACTCGATGTTGCGATATTGTGCAAGAGCAGCAATTGAAGATCCCAATTTATGTGAGTCTGTCGACCAAACATTTGTTCAAACTAGCCGACGTGAAAGCGCTGCTTGAGATCGTTGAGGATAGCGGTGTGAAGCCGCAACGGCTAGTGTTTGAATTCAGCGAAACCGAACTCAACGACAACTCCAAGCGTCAGTTGACGGCGTTACGGATGCTTGCTGACGCGGGTGTTGGTTTGGCACTCAACGAATTTGGGCGCAGTTCAGGAGCCTTACAATATTTGCTCAATTATCCATTCACGCACGTCAAGCTTGACCGTCGCTTTGTCGCTGAGAGTAGCAAAAGTGAACGTGCTGGAGTGATGGTGCGTAATGTCGTCAACCTTTGCGAAGAGCTCAATATTACCATCGCAGCGGCGGGTATCGATACGCCCGAGCAGCTTGCTGTATTACGTGCGGCGGGTGTGCAGCTTGGCGTGGGAACACAACTTGGCGAGCCGGTGTGGCTACCCTGTAAAGAGCGCCAAGAAGCGATATAAACAGGCTTTATTTCAGTGCATTGCGGAGCATCGCCAGCCCTTGATTGCGCGTTTCTTCTTGTTTTTCTTCGGTCACAGGCGTTTGCCCTTCCCATTCCACATCGTCTTGCGGCAATTCGAATAAAAACCGGCTCGGTTCAGGACGAATCACATCGCCGTACTGGCGACGTTCTTTGGCGATGGTGAAGACACACGAGTGTTGCGCACGGGTAATACCCACGTACGCTAAGCGCCGCTCTTCGTCAACCATATTGTCATCGATACTGCTTTGATGGGGCAGTAACCCTTCTTCCATGCCGACCATAAAGACATGCGGAAACTCGAGTCCTTTCGAGGCATGCAGGGTCATCAGCTGCACCTGATCGCCGACATCTTCTTCTTCGTTACGGGACATCAGGTCACGCAAACAAAGCTTCGCGACCGCTTGCTCAAAGTTCAGTGACTCATGCTCATCGTCACCCTTAATCATTTCGCCCACCCAACGCAACAACTCACTGATGTTTTTATAGCGCATTTCAGCTGCCGCTTGGCTCGGGCTCGACTCATAGAGCCACTCTTCGTAGCCAATTTCTTTGATCAAATGATACAAAGCCGCCATAACATCGCATGGATGTTGGCAACGTTTCGCGGTTTGTGCGACCAGGTGCGTAAATAACTGCACCGACTGGTATTCACGACTGCCCATGCGGGTTTTCAACGCTTGATGTTCGCAGGTGGCGAGCATCGGAATATGCAATTCGTGGGCAAGTTCACCGATGCGTTCAACGGTTTGTGGACCGATACCACGTTTTGGCACATTAATAATACGAATCAATGCACTATCGTCATCGGGGTTCATCAACAGTCGCAGATACGCCATCACGTCTTTGACTTCGGCGCGGGCAAAGAAACTTTGCCCGCCAGTCATGCGATAAGGGATGCGGTTGGTCAACAGTGCTTTTTCAAAGATGCGCGATTGATGATTGCCACGATAGAGCACGGCAAAATGTGAATAGGGTGTACGCTCTAAAAAGCGACGCCGGACGATTTCAGCGACCACGCGCTCAGCCTCGTGTTCTTCGTTGCGACCGTAAATTACCCGCAGTGGCACTCCGTATTCCATTTCCGAGAAGAGTTTCTTTTCGAATACGTGCGGATTGTTTTCAATCAGAATATTGGCGGCCTTGAGAATGCGCCCGTGTGAACGATAATTTTGCTCGAGTTTAATGACTTCCAGCTGTGGAAAGTCTTTTTGCAGGAGCGCCAAGTTTTGCGGTTGTGCTCCACGCCACGAATAAATCGATTGGTCGTCGTCGCCGACTACCGTAAAGCGTGCGCGTTCGCCTACCAGCAGCTTTACGAGCTGATACTGCGAGGTGTTGGTGTCTTGATATTCATCGACCAACAGATACTGAAACTTTTTCTGCCAACGCTCGCGTGCGTGTTCATTACTCGCAAGCAACTGGGTGGGCAACAATATCAGATCATCAAAATCAAGCGCATTGCAGGCGCGCATGTTTTGCTGATAGCGCCGGTAAAATTCGGCGAATTCCTGAGCTTCCGGCGTTTGCGCTTGGTTTAATGCTTGCTCAGGCGTCCACATGGCGTTTTTCCAGTTGCCAATTTGTGCTTGCAGACGCTTGATCAGTTCTTTGTCACCGTCGAGCTCGTCTTCGGTGAGCGCCTTGAGCAGCGCAAAACTGTCTTGGTCGTCAAACAGTGAAAAGCCTGACTTCAAGCCCAACCGCGCAACTTCCTTACGAATGATGTTGAGCCCAAGCGTGTGAAAGGTCGATACCGTGAGGCCGCGGGTATACTCGCGGCCAAGGGTTTGCCCAACACGTTCTTTCATCTCGCGGGCGGCCTTATTGGTAAAGGTGACCGCTGCGATATGGCGTGCTTTGTAATTGCAGCGTCGAATCAGATAGGCAATTTTTTCGGTGATCACCCGCGTTTTGCCGCTGCCCGCGCCGGCAAGTACTAGCACAGGTCCGGCAATGGCTTCGACAGCTTGTTGTTGACGCGGGTTAAGTTTCATTAGGTTCCTAGCTTGCGAGCGAACTGAACAGCAGATTTTAACGTAAACAACTGCTAAGCTAAAAGACAATTCCCCGTTCTACTCAGGAGCCGTTCATGGACGCGAAAAAAATTGAAGAAATTGCTAAGCAAATCAACGACAGTATCCCAGCTGGCGTGAAAGACCTTGCCGGCAACATGGAACAGCGCATCAAACAGATCTTACAACAGCAACTCGCTAAACTTGACGTTGTCACCCACGAGGAGCTCGACGTTCAACAACAGCTGTTGCTGCGCTTACGGCAGCGTGTCGAAGCCCTAGAACAGCAGTTGCAGCAGCTGCAACAACCGGCTAACGACGACAAGTAACCCAAGCGCCCGCAATGTCTGCGGCAAGTAGGATTAACAGCGCAAAACGCATGAGATAGAACGACATCGTCTAGCCCTTCAAGGAAGAAAAGCGTACTCTAGCACAATCAGTATGAACGCGGTAAAACGAGGTGAACGATGGCACAGTGGATGACTGGCGAAGTAGTAGAAAACTACGCATGGAATAATGAATTATTTAGTCTGCGCGTGCGCGTTCCGGAACCTTTTGAATTTATCGCTGGGCAGTTCGTACGCCTCGGTCTGAACGACGGTGAACAACGCTTTCAGCGTGCTTATTCGTTGGTCAATGGCCCGCAAGAGCCGATTCTTGATTTTCTCGTGAATCGTGTCCATGACGGTGAGTTCTCACCGCGTCTGCACGACTTGCGCGCCGGACAAGCGATAGAAGTCAGTCAACCACCCAGTGGTTTTTTCACCTTGAACGAGGTGCCGGAAGGCAAAAGCCTATGGTTGATGGC
The DNA here is from genome assembly GCF_047323925.1 of Pseudidiomarina salilacus. GTDB lineage: Bacteria > Pseudomonadota > Gammaproteobacteria > Enterobacterales > Alteromonadaceae > Pseudidiomarina > Pseudidiomarina salilacus. Next base: position 1,718,588 of record NZ_CP178751.1, on the reverse strand, counting down.
AACTGGCACCGGCATTGGTCCCTATTTATCGATGCTGAGCACGCGCATCCCTTATGAGCGTTTTGCCCGTATTCATTTGGTTCATGCAGTGCGCTACGGCGCTGACTTAGCTTATCGCGATACCATCCAGCAATGGTGCGACGCCCATCCGCAGCAGTTGCATTATCAACCGATTGTCAGCCGTGAAGACAGCAAAGGCGCACTGCGTGGTCGCATTCCGGCATTGATTGTCAATGGTGAGCTGGAGGCTGCAGTCGACGATACCTTAGACAGTGATGCGCAAGTCATGCTCTGCGGCAACCCCGAAATGATCACTGATGCTAAGCGCGTGCTAGCCGACAAGGGCTTGCCGAAAAACCTACGGCGCAAGCCAGGCAACGTGACGGTAGAGCATTACTGGTAATAGGCTTACCTAAAAGTCAGCCGTGCGGCTGACAGACAAACCTCGCAATCACGCTAGACTTGTTCCCGTTGACCGCAAACTGGCGGTGTCAAAGGAGTGACCATGGGAACAATTCGGATTGCGCGGGTGTTCACGCGTGCACTGTACGGTATGGAAGCACCGTTGGTGACTGTTGAGGTGGGGTTGGCCATGGGTTTGCCAGCGTTCACTGTGGTCGGTATGCCGCAGGCGGGTGTGCGTGAGGCGCGTGACCGAGTGCGTTCGGCGATTCAAGCGAGTGACTTTGATTTTCCGCGCGGCAGTAAAATCACTGTGAATTTAGCGCCCGCAGATTTGCCCAAGCACGGGGCGCGTTATGATCTTGCCATTGCGATTGGAATTCTGGCTGCTGATGGTCAACTTAGTGAGGCTGCGGTGGTTTCCCGCGAATTCTATGGTGAGCTGACGCTGAACGGCGAGCTACGTGATGTCGAGGGCATGCTGCCAGCGCTACTGGCATGTCGCCGTGAAGGGCGTGAGGCGGTGATCCCACTGGATAACCTTGCCGAAGCACAAGTCATTCGCGAGCAACAATGCGTGGTCGGCGAGAGTTTACGAGATGTGGTTGAGCATCTCACAGGACCGCACAAATTACCGTTCGTGCAAGCATTGAAGAGTCATGACTACGTTTATCCAACGGGCGATATTGCCGATGTGATGGGGCAAGAACAGGCCAAACGCGCTCTTTTACTCGCCGCTATGGGCGGGCATCATCTGCTATTTGTTGGTCCGCCGGGAACGGGAAAAACCATGCTGGCCCAGCGCTTACTGGGCTTGTTGCCGCCGCTCAACGACGAGCAAGGTCTTGAAGTTGCCGCGGTGCGCAGTGTGGCAGGCTATGAGCACCGCGCGGCAACGCCGCAAAGCTGGTTGCAGCGCAATCTGCGTGCACCGCATCATTCGTGCTCGGCAGCAGCGTTAGTGGGCGGCGGCTCACCACCGCAACCGGGCGAGATTTCATTAGCGCACAATGCCATTTTGTTTCTTGACGAACTGCCGGAGTTTTCTCGGCATGTGCTTGATTCCTTGCGTGAACCTTTAGAATCTGGGCATGTGACCATTAGTCGTGCCGGCTATCAAGCGCAGTTTCCAGCGCGCTTCCAGTTGGTTTGTGCGTTGAACCCGTCGCCCTGTGGACACTTTGATGGAACCTTGGCTAGTGCGCGTTCGAGTCCGGATCAAATCAACCGCTATTTGGGTAAGCTGTCGGGGCCATTGTTAGATCGTATCGATATGCAGGTCGATGTTCCGCGGCAACCGGAAATACTTAAGCAGCAACAAACTGAAGCGCCGCCAGCACAAACGCCCAAGTTGCGCGAGCAGGTAACGTCTATGCGAGTCTTACAGTGTGAACGTCAGGGGTGCTTGAATGCAGATTTGCAGCCGCATCAATTGGCGACTGTATGCCAGCTACAAAAAAGCGACCACACATTTCTGGTGGCCGCTATTGAGAAGTTCGGCTTGTCGCACCGAGCTTATCATCGCGTGCTGCGCCTAGCACGTACGATTGCCGATGCTGCACAAGCCGAGCAGGTAGGGCGTCAACATCTTGCTGAAGCGTTGAGTTATCGCGCGCTTGATCGCCTATTACAGCAGTTGCGCGAACTCTAGCTAGGGAGCACGTGTCAGCACGATAACCCTGCCTGCTAAGGCAGCAACGTTCGACTGCTTATGAGTCGTCAGTCATTGACTGTAGACGCGCTTGCAATTCAGGGTCTTGCTGAACTTGCTGAATCACCGCGTTGTACTCGTCGGTGCTAAGACCTGCGCTTTCCACTTCAGAAATCATTTCTTCTTGCGCTTTTTGCTGAATCGCTTGTGCTTCTTCAGAGTCTTCTGCGTTTTGGAATTGCTCAGAATATTTCTGGCTGACTTCCTGCACGCCATTCATAGCTACCAAAAAGTTTTGCAGCAATTCGTCAGTGATTTCAACTTGCGGAGCTTGCTGCTGTTGCATAGCTTGGCCCTGCTGTGCTTGTTGACCTTGTTGCATCGCTGGTGCTGCGGTAGCAGTTGCAGTTGCGGCAAAAAGTGCGCTGGCGATTAATGTAGGTACTAGTTTGTTCATAATGAACTCCTTACGCTGTGTGTAGTTAAAAACATAGGCTTTATTGCCTTCACTAATAACAATACAAGGACCGTGCCAACTTTTTAATTAAGTCTAAAGTATTGAAAAATAGATGAAATAAATTCCAAATGGAAATCACGCGCGTATCTATGTATAATTTCGATACACATTAGCGAGGAGTAAGTGTGACAAATAAACACAGTAGTTCTTCTTTAACACAGCGCATTTCGCGTTCGGTTGGTAATCCGAGTTGGCAACGCGCATTTTTGCTGTATTTGGTATTACCGCTGCTGGCACTTACCGGGGTCGCGATTAATATCGCGTTAAACCAGGCGCGGGAGTTCCAAGATGATCGCCTGCGGGATGATTTGGAACTGATTGGTCGTGCTATACGCTTGCCCTTAAGTGAGGCGCTGGTCGTCGGTGACGTGCAGCAAATGCAAACACAGCTCGACGCGGTCTTTGAAATTGGTCGTATTTATGGTGCATCGGTGTATGACACCAATGGCGAGTTGGTGGTCTCAGCGGGCGTTACTGAATTGGATTTGTCCGAGAGTGTCATGGCCGAACAAGTATTGCTGACCGGTGAGCAACAAGATAGCTATCGTGAAGTGGCTGGGCTGGACATGTTTTCGCAATTTATTCCGATGCATGATCGCAATCAGCGGTTGATTGGTTTTATGCAGTTAAACCGGCAGGCGCGTGACTTCGACCGCAGCTTTGCGCGACTTGAGCAAATCGCGTGGATCGCCTGGGGCATTGTGACCTTAGTGGTGTTGACCATTCTCGCCTTTGGCTATTATCGGACCCGACTCCAACAGCAGGTGGAATTACAGTCACGCTTGCGCGAGCACGAGAAAATGGCGGCGATTGGCCAACTCGCGCGCGGTGTTGCGCACGAATTGGGCGCACCGCTTACGGTGATTTCCGGGCGGGCCAAGCGACTCTTGAAGCGGCACACCGACTCCGAAAGCCAACGTCAATTGACGGCGATTTCCGGTCAAGTTGAACGCTTGACCAAATTAGTGCAACAGCTGTTGGACTTTAGCCGTGCTCCAGTAAATGCTGAGCAATCACAAGCGCTACCAGCTCTCATTGAGCAGGCGGCGCGGGCAATCGGCCACGAAAATGACGGGCAAGTGCAACTACAGATCACGCAAGTGCCGGCGCAAGCGACCGTGCAGGCCGACACCGCCAGACTTGAGTTGGCTTTGGTCAACCTATTTCGCAATGCCTTGCAGGCTGCAGCTAGCCAAGTCACAGTAAGTGTAGAGACTGCGCAACACGGCTACTGGGTGGTAGTTGAAGATGATGGTCCCGGGCTCCCGCAAGATACCGATGTCACTCAGCTGATTGAACCCTTTGCCACCACCAAACCCATTGGCGAAGGTACTGGCCTTGGCTTAGCTATAGTAGCCCATGTGGTGAGTGCGCATCACGGCAAGTTTTTGCTGCAAAATCGCCCCAGTGGTGGTTGCCAAGCCCGTATCTTTCTACCGCGAACACTGCCGAAGGACGCCTTATGAGTTTAAGCAAAAATAGTATTAAGGTAGCGGTTGTCGAAGATGACCCAGGCTTACGTGAGCTGCTGCAAGAAGAGCTCGAGAGTGATGGCTATCGCGTCAGTGCCTTTGCCGCCGCCGATGATTTTTTACAGGATACCCTCAGTGACTATCAGCTGGTAGTGAGTGATATTCGTTTGCCTGGCTTGTCAGGCATGGAACTTCTTGCGCAGCTGCGTCAGCAAACGCTGTCACCGGCGGTGATTTTGATTACCGCCTTTGGCACCGTCAACCAAGCCGTAGAAGCCCTGCAACAGGGGGCAGATGATTTTCTCACTAAACCATTAGACCTTGATCATTTACTGGTGAGTGTCGAGCGGGTGCTGGATTATCGTCGATTGCAACGCGAAGTTGCCCATTACCGTTCGACCGAGCAGGCGCAACAGGGGCCCGCAGGGATGATCGGCCAGAGCGACACCATGCAACAACTGTATCAACAGATTGCACAAATTGCCGCAGCCGAAGGCGCGGTGTTGGTGTTGGGTGAAAGTGGTACCGGCAAGGAATTAGTTGCCAAGGCTTTGCATCAGCAAAGCAAGCGTGCCGAGGGACCGTTTTTGGCAGTGAACTGCGCTGGTATTCCAGCCGAGCTCATGGAAAGTGAATTTTTTGGCCACGCCGCGGGTGCCTTTACTGGGGCGCAGAAAGCACGGGCGGGACTGTTACGTGAAGCTCATGGCGGCACTTTGCTGCTTGATGAAATCGGTGAAATGCCGTTAGCCTTGCAAGCCAAGCTGTTACGAGTGTTGCAAGAAGGCACCTTGCGTCCGGTCGGTAGCGATCAAGAAGAAAAAGTGGATGTAAGGATCATTGCCGCGACGCATCAGGATCTGGAGCAACGTGTGCGGGATAATGACTTTCGCGAAGATTTGTTTTATCGACTTGAGACCTTTTCGCTGCAGGTACCGCCGCTGCGGCAGCGTGGCGATGACCGCTTGCTGTTGGCGGAACATTTTCTGCGGCAATTACGCACCCAGCAAGATAAGAATGTAATGGGATTTGATGCCGCCGCAAAAGCGTTACTGGCGCACTATGAATTTCCGGGTAATGTGCGTGAGCTGCAAAATGCGATTGAGCGCGCCTACACTTTTGCCCAAAGTGAGTGGATCACGCCACAAGACTTTCCGACGCGCATGCAGGCTGCCGCCTCCACTGAATCCAGTGCCGAGATTCTGCCCACAACAGCAGATCCGGAGCAGTTGCCGAGCCTCCATGAAGTCCAGCAACGCTATGTGAGCCAAGTGCTTGCTGCAACTGCAGGGAACAAGCAGCGCGCCGCACGAATTTTGGGGGTGACGCGGCGCACGCTGTATCGCTGGCTGGACGAAGACGACGCAGCTGATTAAGACAGCTGCGCCAAGGCTTCTTTGAATGCGGCAACGATACCGTCAATTGCCGTTGCGGGAATGCCGAGGTGCGTGACCAAGCGCAAACGCTGCGCTGTACCGACCACGATATCCTGCTTACGTAAGTGCTCACTCACTTGCTTTGCCACTGCCGCCGATGCGTAGTTGATATACACCATATTGGTTTGTGCGGGCTCAACTTGTAATTGGGGCAGTTGACTCAGCCCTGCTGCGAGCTTCGTTGCATTGGCATGATCATCAGCAAGTCGTGCGACGTGATGGTCCAGTGCATGATGCATCGCTGCAGCGACAATGCCGGCTTGGCGCATGCCACCACCGAGCATTTTGCGCCACCGGTGTGCGCGCTTGATAAAGGCTTTGTCACCGACCAGCACCGAACCAATGGGGGTGCCTAATCCTTTTGAGAAGCAAATCGATACCGAATCAAAGGGTGCACTGAGTTCTGACAACGATAAACCCGTTGCCACCGCAGCGTTGAACACACGCGCACCGTCAAGATGCAGTTTTAGCCCATGTTGGTCCACCAATTGCCGCGCTTGTTCCATGTAACTTTGCGGAATCACTTTACCGGTATGAGTATTCTCCAGCGCCAGTAAGCGCGTGATCGGAAAATGCGGATCATCGGGTTTAATGCGTTTCGCAACGGCGGCGAGATCAAGCGTACCGTCGGTGCTGACTTCAAAGGGTTGCGGCACAATACCGCCAAGGACCGCAGCGCCACCGGCTTCATACCGATAGGTGTGATATTCCTGACCCACCAAATACTCTTCACCGCGTTGGCAATGACTCAACAGCGCCAACAAATTGGTTTGCGTGCCGCTGCTGGCAAGCAATGCGGCTTCTTTACCTGCTAGGGCGGCGACGCGCTCTTGTAGCGCATTAATGCTCGGGTCATCGCCGAACACGTCATCGCCAACAGGTGCGGCAGCCATCGCTGCGCGCATTGCAGCTGTCGGCTGGGTAACGGTATCACTGCGTAAATCGAACAGCACCAGCGTTACTCCTTACCGTCATAGCCCCAAGCCGCAGGCGGCTCAGCGATGGGTTGCGATAAATCAACAGCAACCACGAATTCACGGCCTGGGCGGGTGAGTTCGTAGTACATCACGTCGCCATCAAACGACAGGATCCAGGTGTTGGTGGTCGATACCTCGAGTCCGTTCTCGACAAACAGCGCTTTACTGGCGTCGTCCACTGGAAATGCCTGCATTTGCGCGTCACCGCTGGCAATGGTATGACCGCCGTAGGGCGATACCGCATCCGGAGTCCCGTCTTCATGCAAGTGAATATGTTGAAAGTCGAGTCCTTTTTCCGTGCGAGTTAGCACCCAAGTACGCGAGCGGTCTTCACCCACGTGCAGTGGCATACGGATGGTGTTGGCCTCGCAGTCACGAATGTGGACCACCAGTTCTTGTTGCCAAGCTTCGCTGGGTTGATTATCAGCGACCACTTCAGCTGCGTAGGATTTGCCACAATAGGGCTCAAATGCAGCGAAGAATTGATCTTGTGGGGTTGGTTCTGGTACTTGGCAGGCGCTTAATGCAGTGATCGCCGTGCCAGCAAGGGCAAAGCGCAGTGCGCGCGAAGCAGGTTGAGGTGTCATCTTGGAGTATCCTTGTTGCGGAACGAGTGATCCTAATGTGCCATAAGTTATGCAAAAAAGCATTGCTATTTGTCTGGCAAAAGTCCGGCAAAAGTGTGCTAAAAGTAGCCAGCAGATTGGCAAATGTGGCATGCAACGTGCGATAATGCCGAGCACAAGAAATGACAATGGAACCTCAGCATGCGCGTGTATCAAAACGTATTGGAAATGATCGGCAACACGCCGATGGTAAAAGTGAGCAACATCGACACTGGCCCGTGTGAGTTGTATCTGAAGCTAGAATTGATGAATCCGGGTGGTTCAATTAAAGATCGCATCGCGGTCAGCATGATTGAAGCTGCTGAGCAGCAAGGCAAACTGCAGCCAGGGATGACCATTATTGAAGCAACCGCAGGTAACACCGGCTTGGGCTTAGCGTTGGTGGCGGCAAGCAAAGGCTATCCGTTGAAAATCGTCATGCCCGACAAAATGTCGGCAGAGAAAGTGAATAACTTAAAAGCCATGGGCGCTGACGTCGTCCGTACGCGGTCTGACGTGCAAAAAGGGCATCCAGAGTATTACCAAGACATGGCCGCCCGTTTAGCCGAAGAAAACAGCTATTTTTACGTCAACCAGTTTACCAATGAAGCCAATGTCGCGGCCCACTACAATACTACGGGCCCTGAAATGTGGCAACAAATGGACGGCAAACTTGATGCATTCGTCTGTGGCGTTGGTTCAGGCGGCACTTTGACTGGCGTCGGACGCTATTTGCGTGAACAAAATCCACAGGTCGATTTGGTCTTGGCTGACCCTGAAGGTTCAATTTTGGAACCTTTGGTGAATCGTGATGAGAAAGTCGAACCGGGCAGTTGGTTGGTTGAAGGTATCGGCGAAGACTTTATCCCTGACATCTGTGATATCAAACTTGCGAATAAAGCCTATGCGGTGAGCGACAAAGATGCCTTTCACACGGCGCGTGAACTGTTGGTGAAAGAGGGCGTTATGGTCGGTTCATCAAGCGGTACTTTGATCACCGCTGCGATTCGCTATTGCCGTGATCAAACTGAAGCAAAACGCGTAGTTACGCTCGCCTGTGATACCGGTAATCGCTATTTATCAAAACTATACAATGATGAGTGGATGGCCGCTCAACATCTGCTCGAGGAGTAAGCAATGGCAGACGCGAAGAAAATGAAATTTGCGACCAAATCAATTCACGGTGGACAAGCTCCAGAGCCAGCAACTGGCGCGGTGATGCCACCGATCTTTACCAGTTCGACTTACATTCAAGAAAGCCCGGGTGTACACAAGGGCTTTGAATACTCGCGTTCACATAACCCAACGCGTTTCGCTTGGGAACGTGCGGTTGCCAGTTTAGAAAGCGGCAGTCATGGCTATGCGTTCGCTTCAGGTATGGCCGCTACTTCAACCATCATGGAATTGCTTAATAGTGGCGATCATGTGGTTGCGATGGACGATTTATATGGTGGCACCTTCCGTTTATTCGACAAAGTGCGGGGGCGCTCAGCAGGTTTGCAATTTTCTTATGTCGACCTGAGCGACATCGATGCAGTTGCCGCCGCCGTCACTGATAAAACCCGCATGATCTGGGTCGAGACTCCAAGTAACCCGATGCTGAAGCTGGTGGATATTGCCGCTATCGTCAAGATTGCCAAGCAGCACAACATTGTGGTGGTGGTCGACAATACCTTTGCGACGCCTTACAACCAGCGCCCGTTGGAACTCGGTGCGGATATCGTAATGCATTCAGCGACCAAGTATCTTAATGGTCACTCCGATATGGTCGGTGGTATTGCCGTGGTCGGTGACAACGCTGAACTCGCCGAGCAAATGGCATTCTTGCAGAACTCAGTAGGTGCAGTTGCCGGTCCATTCGACAGCTATCTCGCCTTGCGTGGCGTGAAGACTCTAGCTCTGCGCATGAAGCAACATAACGAAGCAGCTTTGACTATCGCTAAATGGTTAGAGCAGCACCCGCAGGTTGAAAAAGTCATCCATCCAGGGCTCGAAAGTCACCCTCAACATGCTTTAGCGAAACAGCAAATGCATGGCTTCGGCGGCATGATCTCGATTCTGCTCAAAGGTGACCTCGCAAAAGCGCGACGTTTCTTAGAAGCAGTGGAGATTTTTGCACTTGCTGAAAGCTTAGGTGGGGTGGAAAGTTTGATCGAACACCCGGCGATTATGACCCACGCTTCGATACCAAAAGAGAACCGCGAAAAACTCGGTATTTTGGATAATTTTGTGCGGATTTCGGTGGGTATTGAAGACGTCGAAGACTTGATCGCCGATTTAGACCAAGCCTTAAACGCTTGATATTACAAGAACATTTACATTCTTTTACAATTGCATGAAGTTACGGTAGGCTAATCCGACAATTATTACAGACAACCAAAACAAGGGTTATCCTATGCCTCTTAGCCTATTTCTCTTACAGGGTTTAGTGGCGGCATTGTTGTTTTATGTGCTGGTCGGTCAACATCATCGTCAGCCATTATGGAGTATGCTTGCCGTTCTCGTGTGTGGTATTTTACCACCATTGAATTGGATGATATTAGTCGTTGCTGTGGGAGTACGCATGTGGCGTAAACCTGCAGCAATGATGACGTTAAAACACTGAGACTATGACCACAAACACCTTACGACCTTTCCATTTGGCGATTCCGGTTGACGACATTGCGCGCGCCCGTGAATTTTATGGCGATATTCTCGGTTGCAACGAAGGCCGCTCTGCAACAGAGTGGGTGGATTGGGATTTCTACGGTCATCAACTGGTGACCCACCTTGCCCCAGAACTGACAGGTGTTGCCCATCATAATCCGGTCGATGGCCATGCCGTACCCGTACCGCATTTTGGTGTGGTGCTTACAATGGAAGATTGGCGTGTGCTCGCTGATCGCGTCGCAGCCGCTGGCATTCAGTTTGTGATTGAACCGCATATTCGTTTCGAAGGGCAGCCAGGCGAGCAAGCGACCATGTTCTTCTATGACTTCAGTGGCAATGCGTTGGAGTTTAAGGCGTTTGAGGACCTCTCCTCGTTGTTTGCTAAGTAAAGCGGGTGCAGTTGCCGCCGCTGATGATAACGCCAATTGATTTTTCGCGGAAGATTTCGGGGTAGCGCTGAATAGCTGCAATGACCGTTGCACTGCTGGGCTCTATCCACATACCTGTGGTTTTATCTACCAACTGTTGCGCTGCCGCAGCCTCTTCGTCACTGACCAATAAAATATCCGTCACTTGCTCTTTGATGATGGCAAAAGTGTGCTTGCCTAAACTGGTTAGCAAGCCATCGCAGATGCTTGTCGGTGGCATGGCTGGCTGAATTTCGCCCGTTTGCAGCGAGTGTTTGCCATCGCTCGCAAGTTCAGGTTCGATGCCATAGCAAAAGGCATCGTAATGGGCGGCGACCAAACAGCTACCGCTAAGTAATCCACCACCACCGAGCGGCGTCATCACCCCCCATAAATGCGGATAATCTTCGAGCAATTCGAGTGCGGCAGTGCCTTGTCCCGCGATGATATCAGGGTGATCGTAAGGTGGGATAATAATGGCGTTCTGGCTTTGTTGTTCGGCAAGAAAAGCTTCGCGCGCGGCCATACCTGGTTCAATAGGGATGATGTTCGCGTTGTAACGCTGCATATTGGCGCGCTTGAACGCTGAAGCATTACTTGCCACGCCCACCGTTACTTTTACGCCGAGCATCTGACCGGCAGCGGCAAGGGCCGCGCCATGGTTGCCCGATGAGACTGTCACGACGCCTTGTTGACGTTGTTCAGGTGCCAGTTGCAGTAAGGCATTACAGGCGCCACGAAATTTAAAAGCCCCGCTTTTCTGTAAGTTTTCGCATTTCAAATAAACCTGGCAGCTCAACGCCTCATCGAGCGCCTGACTCCGTTTTACCGGCGTTCGTACTGCGCGCGCGGCAATCCGATCTGCCGCTGCATTCACCTTTGCAAAATCTACCATGCTCACATTCCCAACCTTTTCTCGCCATCCTAACCCATAGCCGAACTGCCCACTAGCATGTATCATTGTATTACGCGAGACAACAAGGAACGAACTTTGGCCCTGAATACTTTTCAACGATTGCGCGATCTTGAGTTTGGCTACCAAGCTTTGGCTGCTTTGTATTTGTGCGAGCGCATGTACCCGAACTATGAACTCTTTCATCAAGTCACTAAGTTTGGCGATCCGCAGCCGCTGCGAGGTGCGCTTAACGCTTGTTGGGATTGGAGTTGGCAGGGTAAAAAGGTAAAAGTGAATTTCGGCCGTTGGCAAGAAAAAGTCGATGACGTCACCCCCAGTGAACACGGTCATGACATGCTAGGCGTGTATCCAGCGATGGATGCCTGCACCGCGATTAGCATTATGTTGCAGGGCTTTATGGACAACAACAGCGCCGATTTAGTGAGCGTTGCGAAAATATCGCAAGCGGGCGTTGCCAAGTTCTTGGAGTTGACCGAAGGCGCCGAACTTGATGCTGAAGCGCGTCGCAAGCTGACTCGCGAGCACGAATTAGCGGTTTACGAAGTCGAAGTGCAGCAAGCGCTGATTGATTTTCTGGAAGCGATGCAGGCCAGCAAAGCCGCACCGAGCCAAGCGATGGTGCGGCAGCTACAAGAAATGGTGGTAACCGAAGGCATTACCAATATTGGCATGGAGCGCGATAGCGAAGCTTAACTTTGCTGACGCTTGGGTTGGGCTTGCACAATTGCAAGCCACCCAATAACGCCAAAGAGTACAATTTGCCAGTAATCGCCACGGCGCCATTGAATGTGTTCACGATAAACCGTGGCGAACATCATCAATTGCAGTAAATGCAGACCGAGCAGCACCAATAGCAAAATCAAAAATAACGCAAAACCTTTGCCGGGAAATGGCCACACTAAGTTAGCCAACATCGCACCCCAGATGATCGCAAACACGGTGCGCCCAACCCATACTAACCAACTCATGTGTTTGCTCCTTGTGCCATAACGGCAAATAAACGAAAAGCCACTTGTCCGGCAATTTTTTCACGTTGCAACTGCCAATTAGCAGGGACTTCCAGCGGCCACTCTTTTTCAGTTTCCAGATACACCAAGGCACCCTCCGCCAACCAGCCGTGTTGCGCCAGCAATGCGCACGCGGGGCCGGCTAGATTGCTGCGAAACGGCGGGTCGACAAAAACGACGTTGAACGGCTGCACGCTAGATTGTTGCAACCATTTCAAGGCATTGGTTTGCTGCACCTGCGCTTGCCCGTGACATACCGGGTTCAGCGTTATCGCGTGATGTCGCAGCAATTCGGCGGCGACTTTATTTTGTTCCAACAAAATGACCTCTGCGGCGCCGCGCGAGAGCGCTTCTAAGCCTAGCGCGCCGGTGCCGGCAAATAGGTCCAAACAGCGTTGTTCGGCTAGTTCAAATTGCAGCCAGTTAAACACGGTTTCGCGCACGCGGTCGGTGGTCGGACGCAACCCAGCTAGATCGGCAATTGCCAATTTACGGCCGCGTAATTGCCCACCAATAATCCGTAATTGACCTGCGCCACGATGGCGTGTTGTTTTCTGCTTGTGTGCGGTGCGCCGCATGCTAAAGTAGCCCCTTGTGTGTCCACAATCTGTCGGTAGACGTGTTAAACTGACGCCATTGTAAACTGACTGGTAATGAACTTCCAAAGGTATAGGCAGTATGGCTAAAGGATCATTTTTTTCGCGCTTGTTTAAAAAAGACGAACAAACGCCAGAGCAAAACGAACAGCGCGATGAGCAGGCGTTTGTTAACGAAAATCCTGTTAACGAACCGATTCCTGAAGATGTAACCGAGCCGCAAGCAGAGCCAAACGAAGCGTTACCCGAAGAGCCGCCATCAGTGGCTGAAACGGTAGCTCCCGACGCGACCGAAATTTGTGCGCAAGTGACCGCCGAAAGCCGTGCGAAACAAACTAAGGAGCAAGCGAAACCAAGCTTGTGGCAACGCCTCACCAGTGGCTTAAAAAAAACATCTAGCGCCATTGGCGACGGCCTGTGGGGCATTTTCAAAGACAAAAAGATCGATGACGAGTTATTCGAAGAGCTAGAAACTCAGCTATTAACTGCCGACATCGGTGTGCCGACCACGCTGAAAATCGTTGAGCGCTTGACGGAACAGGCTAACCGTCGCCAGTTGAAAGATGCAGAAACGCTCTATCAATTGTTGCAAGACGACATGGTCGAAATCTTGCAAGAAGTCGAGCAACCGTTGACGATTCCGACGGATCAACAAGGTCCTTATGTGATTTTGATGGTTGGCGTGAACGGCGTCGGTAAAACCACCACCATTGGCAAAATGGCACAGCAGTTTAAACGTCAAGGTAAGTCAGTCATGCTGGCAGCGGGCGATACCTTCCGTGCAGCCGCGGTCGAGCAATTGCAAGTGTGGGGTGAGCGCAATGATATTCCGGTGGTCGCCCAGCACACTGGAGCAGACAGCGCATCGGTGATTTATGACGCGGTTGCCGCGGCCAAAGCCCGTGGCGTTGACGTGCTGATTGCCGATACTGCTGGGCGCTTGCAGAATAAAGCGCACTTGATGGATGAATTGAAGAAAGTGGTGCGGGTCATGAAAAAACTCGATGAAACCGCGCCACATGAAGTGATGTTGACGCTTGATGCGGGCACTGGGCAAAATGCCATTAGCCAAGCCAAGCTGTTCACCGAAGCAGTGGGCGTAAGTGGTATTACCTTGACCAAATTAGATGGTACAGCCAAGGGTGGGGTAATTTTCGCCATCGCCGATCAGTTCAACTTACCCATTCGCTACATCGGTGTCGGTGAAGGCTTAGATGACCTTCGTCCATTTGCGGCGAAGCCCTTTGTGCAAGCGTTGTTTCAACGGGCGATTGAGGAACCTAACGCACCATGATTAAATTCGAGCAAGTCAGTAAGGTCTATCCCGGCGGTTTTAAAGCACTCAATAACGTTAGTTTTGATGTGGAGCCGGGTGAAATGGCGTTTTTAACTGGTCACTCAGGGGCAGGTAAAAGTACCGTACTGAAACTGATTAGCTTGATGGAGCGACCTACCGCCGGTCGTGTGTTGATCAATGGTCACGATTTAAAACGTATTCAACGTAAGCAAATTGCTTATGCTCGCCGTGATATCGGCATGATTTTTCAGGATCACCGCTTACTCATGGACCGCACCGTGTTCGATAACGTGGCTTTGCCATTGATGATTGAGGGCTATAGCCTTGCGGAAGCCCGCAAGCGCGTGCAGGCGGCACTCGATAAGGTCGGTTTGAGCGATAAAATTCGCCATTACCCGCATATGCTGTCGGGGGGGGAGCAACAACGGGTTGGGATTGCCCGCGCCGTGGTCAACAAACCGCCGCTATTGTTGGCCGATGAACCCACAGGTAATCTCGATCCGAAACTTTCCGCCGAAATCATCAAACTGTTCGAAGAATTCAACCGCGTTGGCGTTTCTGTGCTGATTGCTACCCATGATTTGAGCTTGATTGCGCGCTTACGTTATCGCACCTTGACCCTCAAAGAAGGGCGCATGATTAGTGATGGCCTGACCGAGGAGGCGCTATGAGTGTACTGTTCCGTTCGCGCCAACAAGGGGCACAACAAGTTAAAATCTCTGGCGTGCGCCGCTTTTTCATGTTTTTTGTCCACCATGCGCAACAGGCAGTCGGTAGCCTCGGTCAGTTAGCCCGTTATCCATTCGCCTCTTTGATGACCATGGCGGTGTTGGGACTGAGCTTAACTTTGCCAGCCACACTCTATGTGATTGTGAAGAATACCGATAATGTAGGCGCAGATTTTCAACAAGCTTCAGAAATCACGTTGTTTTTGCACAAAGACTTAACTGCGCAAGAAGTACAAACTTTTGCTAAGCGTATTGATTTATCGCCGGAGATTGAGTCGGCGACACTGATTGATAAGCGGCAAGGGCTTGCTGATTTTCGTGCTCGATCAGGCTTTGGTGATGCCCTCGACACGCTCCAAGAGAATCCCTTACCAGATGTGTTGCGGGTGATTCCGCGCGAGAATTATCGCAGCGCTGCTGCCGCTCAACAATTACTGCAACAGCTTGAGCAAGAACGCGAAGTTGAACAAGCACGTCTTGATGTTGACTGGTTAGAGCGTTTCACGGCGATCGTGGACCTCGTTCGTGATGCGTTTTTGGCGCTGGCGCTGTTGCTCTGTGTCGCGGTTGTGCTGATTGTCGGTAATACCATTCGTTTGAATATTAGCAGCAAGCGCGATGAAATTATGGTGATGAAGTTAGTCGGTGCGACCGACGCGTATATTCAGCGCCCGTTTCTCTACACCGGCATTTGGTATGGCTTGGTCGGTGGGGTGATCACTTGGCTGGCTACGGCCGTACTCATCATGTGGCTGTCTGGTGCGGTACGCGATATTGCCGAGCTGTACGATAGCCAATTTACCCTAACCGGGCTTAATCTGACGGAAATGGCAGTGGTTTGGGGTATTGCCGTGGGACTCGGCTTGGTAGGTTCCTATATTGCGGTAAGAAAACACGTTACCGCTATTGAACCGCAATAAATTGTCCCCATGTAAGTTTTATGAAGATCACGAGGATCCCGTTGTCAGCAGCGTCAGATTTGCTAGAATGAGGGAACTTTTCGGGCCAAAATGGGTCTGAATCAGTGGCTGCAAAAGCAATCCAGAGACCGCAGTCACTAGCAAAGAGAGGATGTTGTTGCATGAGCACTGATATGACAAGTATGGCACTAGCGGTACCGCAGAGTAGCGGCAGTCTTGAGGCCTATATTCAGTCGGTCAACCGCATTCCGATGCTTACTGCTGAAGAAGAACACAGTTTGGCAGTACGGTTAACCGAAGAAGATGATTTAGAAGCTGCACGCCAGCTGATCATGTCGCATTTGCGTTTCGTGGTCCATGTGGCGCGTAGTTATTCAGGTTATGGCTTACCACAAGCTGACCTGATCCAAGAAGGTAACATCGGTTTGATGAAAGCCGTGCGTCGTTTCGACCCATCGGTTGGCGTACGCTTGGTGTCATTCGCGGTGCATTGGATCAAAGCAGAAATTCATGAGTATGTGCTGAAAAACTGGCGCATGGTCAAAGTTGCGACCACTAAAGCGCAGCGTAAATTGTTCTTCAATCTGCGCAAAATGAAAAAGCGTTTGGGTTGGTTTACGCAAGACGAAGTTAATACCGTCGCAGAAACCTTAGGTGTGAGCACCAAAGAAGTGATGGAAATGGAAGCGCGCATGAGCGCCCATGACCAAGCCTTTGAACTCAGCTCTGACGATGATGATGCGCGTGAGGGTAGCACCTATTCTCCAGCGCAATATTTGGAAGACAAACGTTCTGACTTAGCTGAAGAAGTTGAGCAAGAGCAGTGGCAAGAACACACCCAGTTGCGCTTGCTCTCGGCAATTAAGACGTTGGATGAGCGCAGTCAAGACATCGTGCGTGCGCGTTGGTTAGACGAGGAAAACAAAACCACCTTGCAAGAACTTGCAGACAAATATCAAGTGTCTGCGGAGCGGGTACGTCAACTTGAAGCCAATGCGATGAAGAAACTGCGCGCGGCCATGGCGTAAGCCGTGGACTGTCGAGTCGGATGCGGTGCATGTTGTATCGCACCGTCTATCACTTCACCGATACCAGGAATGCCAGCAGGGAAACCGGCTGGCATTCGTTGTATTCACCTGACCGAAAATAATCTGTGTGGCATCTTCACGCATCCAGATCGGCCCCAAGTGTGTGCTGATTTTACTGCTAGTCGAGACGTTTGCGGCTATGACCGCGCTGAAGCGCTTATTCTGTTGACGCGCTTGGAGCAGGAGACGAGTTAACACTCACCAGCGCCGACAGATACACTAATTCTACTGCCTGTACCGATGCTGCTTGTAGTTGTTGTAAGAACTCCAACGTAACCTCGTACGGATGTCCAATAACGATGGCGTAGCCTTGGTTTTGCGCGATCAATACAGCACGTTGCCATTGGGCCTCAATCGCTTCTAACGTTGGTTCGTTGTCAAGAAAGACATGGCGGCGATTAGTGGGGATGCTCCATTGTTGAGCGGTTTGTTCAGCAATGGTAGCGGCAGTGGTGCGGCTGTCGAGAAAATATAGCCCTCGCTGCCGTAACTCCGCCATCAACCAGTTCATCTGCTCCGCTGCTGCGGTCATTTGACTGCCTTGGTGGTTATTGAGTCCCTTCGCATTCGGTAAGCGCGAAAATGCTGCGGCGAGCGTAGCAATAAACTGTGCTTTGCTATCAAAGCGATCTAACACCCCTTGTTCCTGCACATCATGCTGTTCACGTTGCATCGGCATGTGAATGACGACTTCATGGGCATGGTTATTGGCGGCAGCAGCCAGCGCTTCAGCTTGCCTGGTAAAGGGCATGATCGCTAGCGTGACGGGAAGCTCTAGCTCGGTAAACGCATGATGGTCGACATGGTGTCCTAGATCATCGATAACAATCGCAATGCGCGGTTGGCCCAGCACCGTTGGTACCAGCAGTAAACTCAGTAAAACAGCAGCACTACGTAGCATTAACGGCAGCATCAACGGCACCATTGCGTTGGGTTCACCGGCTGACCATCGGCGCGGATTTCAAAATACAAACCCGGTGTTTCGCGACCGCCACTTTGTCCAACGCGAGCGATCTCCTCGCCACGGCGCACGACATCGCCGACTGCGGGCAAAATGGTTTGGTTGTGACCGTACAGGCTCATGTAACCATTACCATGATCAAGGACCAGCAAAAGACCGTAACCGCGCATCCAATTCGCATAAATCACCCGACCATCGGCAATTGCGTTAATGGCACTGCCAGTCGCTGCTTCAATGGTCACACCTTTCCACTTCACGGTGCCGCTGCGGACACGGCCAAAAAGCCGTTGCACTTGGCCATTCACTGGCCAGCTCATTTTACCCTTGAGCTCAGCTAAACCGTTGAGTTGAGGCTCGTCGCGTAAGGCTGCAATAATGGCTGCAAGCACTTCTTCAAGCTCTTGTTGATCGCGCTCTAATTCCGCAATGCGACTCTGGTCTTCACGTTGCTCTTGATTGAGTCGTCGCACTAAGGCTTTTTGTTCTTTTTGCTGCTCTAGCAAGATTCCTTGCTGGCGCTTCTGCTCGGCTTCTTGGGCGACCAGTTGTTGCCGTGCGCTGTCTAGGTCGACGCGCACCTGTTCAAGCTCAGCTTGGGTTGTTTGCAGTTCTTCAAGTTTGACCAATCGAGCTCGGTTGAAGTAGCCGTAGTAGCCATGTAAGCGCTCAAACTCGGCAGGGTTTTCTTGGTTGAGGACAAGTTTTAAGAAATCGTGCTCACCGATACGGTAAGCTCGGTCGAGCTGCTCGCCAAGCCATTTGGCCTGTTGCGCTTGCTCGGCTTCTAACTCTTGCTGCTGTTGCAGCAGGTCATTAATCTCAGCATTGGTGGTGCGCAGTTGTTGTTGCGTCGTGGCGAGTTCACTGGCAACTGCTCCCATTTGGGTTTCTAGCTGTTGCAGTTCACGTTCGGTGAGACTCAATTGTTTCGCCCGCTGTTGCATCGCCGATTGCCGCCGTTGCAACTCGCGAGCAATGGCATCAATGCGCGCTTGCGTTGCTGCCGCGTCTTCTTGGCTGGTTTGCCAGGCATGGCTGATACTCGGCTGGAGCAGCCAGCAACCGCACAATAGCAAGACAAAAAGACGCATTAGTTGGCTCATTCGTGCACAGTCACAATGGGTTTGCCGGTCATTTCCGCAGGTTGTGGTAAACCCAGTAGATGCAGCATCGTTGGTGCGACATCTGACAAGATGCCACCGTCACGCGCGGTGGCCTCACGACCCACATAAATAAAGGGTACGAGTTCGCTAGTATGGGCGGTATGGGCTTGTCCGGTGCCATGATCCTGCATTTGTTCGGCGTTGCCGTGGTCAGCAGTGATCAGGCATTCACCACCGACTTTACGCAGTGCGTCCACCACCCGTCCAATAGCAGTATCAACCGCCTCAACAGCTTTTACCGCAGCCTCGAAGTTGCCGGTATGGCCAACCATATCCCCGTTCGGATAATTACAGATGATGACATCGTGTTGCCCGCTCTCGATGGCTGCCACCAACTTGTCGGTCAGCTCCACGCTGCTCATTTCGGGTTGCAGATCATAGGTGGCAACCTGCGGTGAGTTGACCAAGACGCGCGTTTCGCCATCGAATTCTTGTTCGCGGCCACCACTGAAGAAAAATGTCACATGCGCATATTTTTCCGTTTCGGAAATCCGTAACTGTGAATAACCTTGCTTAGCGAGCCATTCACCCATCACGTTTTGCAAATCTTCAGGCGGAAAGGCAACATTACTGTGAATATCTTTCGCGTATTCAGTCAGTGACACAAAGGCTGCTAACTGCGGTCGACGTGCCGCTTTAAAGCCGTCAAAATCAGGCGTAATGAAGGCATGACTGAGTTCGCGCGCGCGATCCGCACGGAAATTCATGAAAATAACCGCATCACCGTCAGCGATAGGCGCGCCATCGCCGATGCGCGTGGGTTTCACGAACTCATCGCTTTCGTCGCGCTCATAAGCCTGCGCTAAACCCACCCCGGCACTTGGCGCCGTATAAGGCGCTTGTCCATCAACCAATAATTGCCACGCTTGCTCAACACGATCCCAGCGCTTGTCGCGGTCCATCGCATAGTAACGACCACATAAACTAGCGAAGCGACCGACGCCGAGTTTACTAAACAGTTGCTCGAAGCGTTCGATGGTGGGCTTGGCCGAACGCGGTGCAGTGTCACGACCATCTAAAAAGCCGTGTACATAAACAGCTTTGGCACCGCGTTGCGCGGCGAGCTCGACCATTGCCAATAAATGGTCTTCATGGCTGTGCACTCCGCCTGGAGAGAGCAAGCCCATAATATGCACGGCTTTTTCGCCGGCAATCGCTTGGTCTACCGCGGCAGTCAAGGTTGGATTAGTGAAGAAATCGCCATCGGCAATGGCTTTGCTAATGCGCGTGAAATCTTGATACACCACCCGGCCAGCGCCTAAATTGACGTGACCCACTTCGGAGTTACCCATTTGCCCTTTAGGCAGACCTACCGCCATCCCTGATCCGTCGACCAGCGTATGTGGACACTGTTGCCATAGCGCATCCATATTCGGTGTATGGGCAGCTGCAATGGCATTGTCGTCAGCTGCTTCGCGATGACCCCAGCCGTCCAAAATCAGTAGCGCTAGGGGAGTATGTGGCTTTGCCATGTAACATCCTCAACTTCGTTGCTCGTGGTGCATGAAAGGTTGTGATTGATTCGCCTCTAGTTTATGCGATTTTCTATCGCAACGCACCCGCCGTCGGGCGAATTGCCGCCAAATTTTACTGGTAACTGCCATTTCAGAAGGTATACTCTTGTGCTTGATTTTTTCAGTAGGAGTAGTGAGCCGTCATGGAGCAAATCCTTGCTTTTGCCGCCGAACATTATTTGATGAGCATCCTTTGGGTTGTGTTGCTTATTGCCATCATAGTTACCACGTTGCAATCAGCCACTTCGAAAGTGAAGGCACTGCCACCGCAGCAAGCGACTTTGCTGGTGGATCGCAATAACGGTCTGTTTGTCGATATTCGCTCGGTAGACGAATACCGTAAAGGTCACGTTCAAGGCTCAATGAATCTCCCTGCTGAGCGGATCCGGAAAAATGACACGGCTGCACTTGATAAATATAAATCAGCCCCCATCGTGGTGGTATGTGCAACCGGCATGACCGCAAAAGCAGCTGCGAACCAGCTGTTCAAAGCGGGCTACGAAAACGTTGCCGTATTACAGGGTGGAATTTCTGCCTGGCAGGGCGCAAGTTTCCCGCTAGTTAAAAAATAATCATTGATTTCAATTTGAAGAATAGGAAGTAACAACATGGCTGACGAACAGCAAGTAAATGGCGCTGCCCAAGGCGAAGCAACTGAACAACAGCAACAAGCATTCGCAATCCAACGCATCTACACCAAAGATGTGTCTTTCGAATCGCCAAATGCACCTGATATTTTCCGCAAAGAGTGGCAACCAGAGTTGGGTCTTGACCTGAACGTTAAGAACACTAAATTGGAAGACAACACCTACGAAGTTGTTTTGAAAATCACTGCAACGAACAAAGTTGCTGGCGAAGTTGCATTCCTAGCTGAAGTTCACCAAGCAGGTATCTTCACGGTTGCAGATTCTCTGGAAGAAGCACAACGTGCGCAATTGCTTGGCGCATTCTGTCCGAACATTCTCTTCCCATATGCGCGTGAGTGCTTGTCGAGCTTAGTAAGCCGTGCAACCTTCCCGCAGTTGAACCTTGCTCCAGTGAACTTCGACGCCGTATTCGCACAACACGTGCAACAGCGTCAACAGCAGCAAGCTGAACAGCAGCAAACTGACGCTTAAGCGTCGGGTAGAACGCACTCTATAATGCGTGATACACAAGTCACTGTGCTAGGCGCCGGTTCTTACGGAACCGCCCTAGCACTTTGCTTTGCGCGTAAAGGCACCCCAGTATGTTTATGGGGGCGCGACGCCGAGCAAATCGATGCAATGGCCCAACAACGCGAGAACAAGCGTTACCTGCCGGGCATTCCGTTACCAGAAAACCTTACCGTTACCAGTGACCTTGCTGCCGCAGTGACCGATGCTCGTAACATTGTGGTGGTGGTGCCAAGTGGTGGTTTCGCTCAAGTGCTGCATGACATTAAACCATTGATGCCAGCTGACGCGCGAGTGGCATGGGCGACCAAAGGACTCGAACCTGATACAGGGCGGTTGTTATTCGAGGTGGCCGAGGAAATTCTCGGTGCCGGCCATGCGTTAGCGGTGCTTTCAGGCCCCACTTTTGCGATGGAAATGGCCAAAGGCCTGCCGACGGCGATTTCTATGTCATCGACCGATGAGAACTTCGTGCAGGAACTGTCGGATTTATTGCATTGTGACCGGACCTTCCGAGTTTATACCAATGACGATTTTATCGGCGTGCAACTTGGCGGTGTCGTCAAAAACGTCATTGCCATTGGTGCCGGTATGGCCGATGGTATTGGCTTTGGTGCGAACGCACGCACGGCCTTGATCACGCGAGGGTTGGCCGAATTAACGCGATTAGGTCTCGAACTCGGTGCCAAACCTGAAACCTTTACCGGGATGGCAGGTTTAGGTGACTTAATTCTTACTTGTACCGACAATCAGTCGCGGAATCGCCGCTTTGGGCTTGCCTTGGGGCAGGGGAAAAGCGTTGAGCAAGCGATGCAAGATATCGGTCAGGCAATTGAAGGCTATCGCAACACCAAAGAAGTGGTGCTGTTAGCACGGCGTCATGGTGTGGAGATGCCGATTTGCGAGCAGATTTACGATGTGCTCTACGGTGATACCACGCCTCAGCAGGCTGCTATAAACCTGCTGAGCCGGGCTCGTAAATCAGAGTAATTGGTGCGCGATGGTTTGCCATTGCGCGTCGAATTCTTGCGTTGGTGCTTGTTTAAATTCAGAGCGGACAAACTGCGCGATTTTGCCATCGGCATAGGCCATCAGTAGATTCGCCAATACCCCTTCATCTAAGCGTGTTTGCACGTTTTCACGTAAGCGCCGTTCGCGCAGAGCTTGTTTCAAATTCGCTTCGATTTTGCCAAATAGATTTTGCACTCGTGAACGTAACCGATCATGCTCACCCATCAGCGCGTCACCGGTAAGAATCCGCGTAATACCAGGGTTGCGTTCCACAAAGGTGAGCACCACCACCAAAATCATTTGGCAGCGCCGCAAGGTATCTTTTTCTGCTTCAAGTACCTTGTTGATGTTACCCAGTACCGCTTCTTCAGTGAATTCAATCAAGCCTTCAAACATCCGCGCCTTCGACGGAAAGTGGCGGTAGAGCGCAGCTTCGGAAACGCCCAGCTCGGCTGCCAAGCTTTTGGTGGTGATGCGCTGACCCGGACTGGTTTCAAGCATTTGCGCTAGGGTGCTAAGGATCTGTTCCTTGCGGTTCGGTTTCTTCTCGGTCATTTGCAGTGACTCTCTTATCGGGATTGTAATACGGTAAGTTGGCGTAAGATTTGCTCGGCGATTTGCGCTTTGCTAGCGCGCTCCAGTGCTCGTTGCTGCAGCGTGCCGTTGGCGTCTTGCCAGAACAAGGTCATGGCATTGCTGTCGCTGTTAAAGCCGATGCTAGTGTCGCTGACATCGTTCGCGGCAATCATACTGAGCTTTTTACGCTTTAATTTGTCGGCAGCATAGTGTGCGACATCTTGGGTTTCGGCGGCAAAGCCAACACACAACGGTGGATTCTGGCGTGCTGCGACCGTGGCAAGAATGTCAGGATTACGCACTAGTTCGAGCTGCATGTTCTCATGCTGTTTTTTTAGCTTTTGCGGCGCCACTGCGGCAAGGCGATAGTCAGCCACGGCCGCACAAGCAATAAATACGTCGGCATTTTCAACCACGCTTTCAACAGCAGCAAGCATTTCACCAGCGGTTTCAACTTGCAACGTGCGCACGCCCGCTGGTGGCATCAATTGTGTAGGACCAGAAACTAGGGTCACCTCAGCGCCCAACCGCTTGGCTTGCGCCGCAAGTGCATAACCCATCTTGCCGGAGCTGTGATTGCTCAGGTAGCGCACCGGGTCAATAGGTTCGCGGGTGGGGCCGGCTGTGATGACCAAATGTTGCCCGCGTAAAGGAGCATCACTCGGTGCCAACAATTCGACCACCGCATCGCGCAGTGCTAGTGGTTCGGGCATACGGCCAGCACCGACATCGCCACAGGCTTGTGCTCCGCTGTCGGGCTCAAGTAGGTGAAAACCGCGTTGCTCAAGCAATTGCAAATTGGCTTGCACCGCAGGTGCCGACCACATTTGTTGATTCATTGCCGGCGCCAACATGATCGGTGCCGTGGTTGCTAGGCATAGAGTGCTCAGAAGATCATCAGCAAAACCATGGGCAAGGCGGGCGAGGGTGTTGGCGCTGGCGGGCGCCACGATGATCACATCAGCCCACTTTGCCAGCTCAATGTGCCCCATTGCTGCCTCTGCAGCAGGGTCGAGCAGATCGTGGTGGGTTGGATGGCCAGAAACGGCTTGCATCGTCAGCGGGGTAATAAAAGCTTGTGCGCCTTTGGTCATAACCACACGCACGACCGCACCAAGATCACGCAAACGGCGCACTAGTTCGGGGCTCTTATAAGCCGCAATACCGCCACTCACGGCGACCAGAACATGACGGCCAGCGAGCGTTTTGGATAGGGTTTCAGTCATAGTAAGTCCTCACCAATCATGTGCTTAACATTAGCACGAAAACACTTCTTTACGCACTCTTAAACTTGTAAGCGCAGTGCAATTGCTTAGATTTTCAGCAGCTGCCATACCCCGAGCCACCCCCCATTTATGTGCTGCGCTGATGTTAGACTGCGCTAAGTAACTAGACCAAGGAGCACAGGGATGGCAAGTGTGAAGGAATGGCCGTTACAAGAACGGCCCCGCGAGAAAATGGCGGAGTTAGGAGTTGCAGCACTGAGCGATGCTGAACTACTAGCGATTATGTTGGGTACAGGTGTTCGTGGCAAGGATGTGGTGACTTACGCCCGTGAGCTACTCAATGCTTTTGATGGCATTGGCGGCATGCTCGGCGCACCTGCTGCGTTACTGCTCGAGCAACCGGGGTTAGGCCCGGCTCGAGTCATGCAGCTGCAAGTTATTATGGAAATGTCACGGCGTTATTTGGCGTGGCAACTTAAGCGTTCCGAAGGTTTTACTCAACCATCGATGGTTGGGGATTATCTGACGGCACAACTGCGCCATCAGCAGCGCGAAGTATTTGTGGTGCTCTTACTCGATAGCCAGCACCGCCTGCTTAAATACGTTGAGTTATTTCAAGGCACGATCAATGCGGCACCCGTGTACCCACGTGAGATTATTAAATTGGTGATGCAACATAACGCTGCCGCCGTCATTTTGGCGCATAATCACCCCTCTGGTGTTGCTGAACCCAGTCAAGCAGATCAACGCGTCACGGAGCGCTTGAAAAAAGCCTTGAATATGATCGACGTCGCCTTGCTGGATCACTTTGTCATTGGCAGCGGAGCGCCAGTTTCATTTGCCGAACGCGGGCTGTTGTAGTAGAGTAGCGCCACCATCTGAACGATCAAAAAGATCAAAAAATAACGCTGATCTCTTGATTACCGAGCCGGTTTACTGTATAAAATGCGCCCTCGGATTCAAGGCAAGGCCGCGATGGGCGACAGGCGAGCTTGTAAGCAATTTTTGGAGTAAATAAACGATGTCACGAGTATGTCAAGTTACAGGAAAGCGTCCGGTTACCGGTAATAACCGTTCACACGCGCGCAATGCGACCAAGCGTCGTTTCCTGCCGAACCTACAATCTCACCGCTTCTGGGTAGAATCAGAAAAGCGTTGGGTGAAGCTGCGTATCTCTACTAAAGGTATGCGTATTATTGATAAAAACGGTATCGACACTGTGCTTGCAGATTTGCGCGCACGTGGCGTTAAAGTGTAAGGAGCAGTACCATGCGCGATAAAATTCGTTTAGTTTCTTCTGCCGGTACTGGTTACTTCTACACTACCGACAAGAACAAGCGTAACATGCCAGAAAAATTTGAGATCAAGAAATTTGATCCAGTTGTTCGCAAGCATGTGATGTTTAAAGAAGCGAAAATCAAGTAATCGATTTCGTTTGCTTAAAGCATAAAAAACCCAGCTTCGGCTGGGTTTTTTTATTGGCTGTCGCGAGGTCATTTTAGCGGGTGGGGTCGACAATACCGCCGATACTCGCGTTGAGACGATACCAACCGGTAATGCTGTAGCGGTCGCGTTGGCCGGCAAGCACTTCATGCACAAATACGTCACTTAGAAAAACCACAAGCTTACCCGCTTCAGGTAAGACTGTTTCAAGCACCTGACCACGGTCACCGTAAATCACGAGTTGGCCACCGTCGGCCTCGGTCCATTCTGGATTCAGATAAAACACCGTCGTCAGAATGCGATTGCTGCGCCCTTTAAAGGCATCTAAGTGCTTCCGATAGAACGCGCCTGGTGGGTAATGGGCTAAATGACATTCGTAATCGAACAAACCCATAAATAAGTAGCGGTTAATCTGCAGTCGAAGCTGATCCATCATCCGCAGATAGGCGTTCTCATACGGCGCTTCGCGCTGTAACCAACGGATTTTGTCTTGGCGTACAGCGGAATTGGTGGTGTATTGATCGGCGCGGCCAATACCCGCCTGTTGCCAATCTTGCGGGGCTAACTGGGTGGCATACTGATAGAGTTCGTGACATTGTTCGGACGCCAAGAACTTAGGTACAATCACGTAGCCTTGCTCCGCCAATCGATCGAGATCGATAGCGTCAGTCGCAAAATCTTGAACTGTAAGCGTTAGTGCAGCATCGAGCATGATTATCTAGGTCAAGGTTGAGAACGAAACCGCGCGAATATAGAGTGATTCAATCGTAAACACAAGAGAAACGAGATGCCAGAATTACCTGAAGTTGAAGTCAGTCGGCTAGGCATAGCGCCGCATTTGGAAGGGCAGCAAATTGCCCAGATCGTGGTGCGGGATCGCCGCTTACGCTGGCCTATTCCGAGCGAGGTGGAATTGCTTGAGGGCGCTTTGATTCAGACCGTTGAACGGCGCGCGAAATATTTGATTTTGCATACTGACAAGGGGTATTTGATCTTGCACTTGGGTATGTCTGGCAAGTTGCGCGTGGTGCCGCGCGATAGCTTGGTGGTAAAGCATGATCATTTCGACTTAACCTTAACCAACGGGCAGTGTTTACGCTTCAATGATCCGCGCCGTTTTGGTTGTGTGCTTTATTCTGCAGAGCATCCGAGTGTTGCGCATCCGCTGCTGGTCGAACTGGGACCGGAACCCTTGACGGAAGCTTTTACTGCCAGCTATTTACATGCCAAAGCGCAAGGTAAGCAGCAAGCCGTGAAGACCTTTATTATGGATAATCATGTGGTGGTGGGGGTTGGCAATATTTACGCCAATGAGGCTTTGTTTAAGGCCGGTATTCATCCGAAACGCGCAGCCAGTCGAGTGAGTCTAGCGCGTTATCAGCGTTTAGTGCCGATTATCAAAGAAACACTCATTGCGGCTATCGCGCAAGGTGGCACCACCTTACAGGATTTCACTCAAGCCGATGGCCAACCTGGGTATTTCAAACAGCACCTCAACGTCTATGGACGTGGTGGTAAGCAATGCATGGTCTGCAAAACAGAACTCAGCGAAATTCGCCTAGGCCAACGTAGTACCGTTTATTGTAAGCAGTGCCAGCGCTAGTCAAGCGTGGCATAAAAGCCCTGCCAAGCGCTAATGAAGCCGTCTGGGTCGCTGATAAAGGGGGCGTGACTGCAGCGAGGCGCAAGGTAACTGCGACTCTGCGGCGCTAAAGCATCAACTTGGGTGACGACCTGCGCGGGTACGAGCGCGTCAAGGCGTCCATAGATACGGAAAAATGGCATCTGCAAACGTGATAACTGTGCGCGCAAATCGACTTGTGCGAGCATATCTAAACCGGCGTCGAGCACCTCTACCGGCGCCATCGGTTTGCTAAATAACCATTCCTTGATCGCTTTTACATCGGCTTTGGCGTGCGGACTACCGAGTGACTGTAGCGCTAAGAAACGCTCCACAGTACGGCGAAAATCCTTACTCAACTGTTTACCGAATTGACTCAGCACTGACGGCTCGATACCGGGCCAATCGGGTTCCTGCGCAGGGAAGTAAGGCGACGAGGCCACAGTGGTGAGACTCTGTACTCGCTCCGGTGCCTGCAAAGCAATTTGGGTGGCCACCAAACCGCCCAGCGACCAACCGATTAAATGGCAACGTTCTGGCAGTGCCGCGAGCGTTTGGCTACATAATTCACTGAACTCTAGCGCGACGCCATCAGGCCATAAGGAATCGCCATAACCGGGCAGATCCATGCGCGTTAGGCGCCCCAGCTGGCTTAATGCGTCGCTCACTGGCGTCCAAATCAGACCATTGAGTCCCCAGCCGTGGAGTACAACAATATCCGCTCCGCTCCCACTGACGTCGGTCCAAACTTTGCCTACCATAAAAGGTCCTCACCACTGCTTAAGGAAAAGCTCATGGTAACCCTGCCTCAAGTTCTTGCCAAGCTGCCACTTGCCTGTTGTTGGCTCTGTGCCGAGCCGTTATTGGCGCACGAGCGCTTAGGATTTTGTCGCACTTGCTATAGCGATTTACCGCGGTTGCCGCCAAGCTGCGTGCATTGGCGTGCTCCGGCGCAGGCGCAAGCCCTAGGGCGACATTGGTTTGCGGCGTTAGCGTGGCAGGCTGACAGTCGCCAACTGGTGCAGGATTTTAAATTTCGTCGGCGACCTGATTTAGTCCATTGGTTAGCGCCGATTTTGGCGGCACAACTGCAAGCCTGTTATCGACAGCAAGGGGCTGCGTGGCCTGATTTAGTGGTAGCCATGCCGATGAGCCGCGCACGTTGGCGGCAACGTGGCTATAACCAAGCTGCGCTATTGGCACAGGAGGTCGCCGAGTTGCTACAACTACCCTTTGCCGCAGGAATGCTGCGGCGCTTACATGACGAGGCCAAGCAGCATCAGTTAGGGCGCCAAGCACGCTGGCAAAATATGGTAGAAAGTTTACACTGCACGCGCTCAGTCGAAGGGCTTACCGTGGCAGTTGTTGATGATGTGATCAGTACTGGGGCTTCGATGACAGCAGCCACTGCGGCGTTGCTCCGCCGCGGGGCTACAGTAGTTGACGCGTGGGCTTTGTGTTTTAACGAGCCGCACGCGCCAGGACAGGTTGAGTGACGCTAACGCTTAGTGCGCTGCTTCTTCAGCTTCTGCCGCCGCTGCTGCGGCATCTTCGTCGCCATTAGCAAAAGCATTGATGGCAGGCGCCATGAAGATAGCGTTGCTGAGCAACTTAGCGCTGCCCCAGAAGAACGCACGGAAGTTAACGTCATCAGCTAAACCGATAACACGACCGCCACCGTAACGGTGTGCTACAAGCGCTGCTTTACCAGCCATCACTTCACGGTTTTCCTTCGCAGCATAACCGCTTAGCAGGGGTTCTTCTTGATAGCGGGCAACAGTGACAAACGGTGACTCCGGTACTTCCATCGCATTCAAGCTGTCTTTAAAGACTGGCAGCGTATTGCGCGGGAAGCCAAACGTCATCGGGTGACTAGTATCTAAGTCCACCCCGAAAATCGCACCGGCGACACGACGTTTGCCGTAATAGCTATCGCGGTCTGCGTAGCTGAGTGCGCTGCTATCAAATTTTTCGGCAAAGACGTCATCGCCAACAAAACTAGCGGCGAGTATTTCTTGCTCCGCAAGCCATTTCGCGCCGCCTTGCTGACCGATCACAGTACCACCGTCACGGACCCAATCTTTCAGGCGCGAAACACTGCTGTCGTTGAGTGTGTAATAGCTGCCATCGACTAACAGAATGTGGGTGTAGCGGCTCAAATCAATGCGGCTGAAACGATCGCTGTCAATCATGCTGACTGGAATGCCAACATGACGATCGAGGTAGTACCAAGCCTCACCATTTTCGTACATGTTGACGCCATCACCGACCAGCATCATCACGCTTACCGGCTCTACCGGGCGCAGGTTACGACTGCCTAAGTCCATACCTTCCGGGGTTAAGCCAGAGGCAATACTGTGTACCGCAAGACCATTGCGTTCAGTGATCTCTTGTACGAGTGCTTGCACTTCTTGCCATGGTTTTTCTTGATAAGCACGGGTGACAACCACAGCACCTGGGTCAAATGCATGTTGACCGTCAACCACATTGGCGGTAAATGCTTGATCGGCTTGACGCACATGGACGCCGGCTTCGGTGAGTTCTTGCAATGCCCGTGGGGCAAAGTAGTGGTGCCAGTCAAAGCCATAGGCAACGGCATTTGTCGCAAGACTGACCGGTGCATTGGTGGCTGCTTGTGCAGTTGCATCACTGTAACGAACACGCGCATCGGTTGGCGCGAATTTCAGGTTAAATGCGAGGGGCAGAGTCCAACCCGAGACATCATAAAAGGTGTTGTCGCGGAAGCTTTGCTGCGTCGAGAACATCGCACGAATCAAACGGTATTGCGGTTGTTCGAGCGGCACGAAATAGCTACTACCAGGTTTAAAGGTTAGGCCATTTTCTTCAACTTCAGCGGTCAATGGGTACACTTGGACTTCATGCTGACGCAGGATTTCCAACAATCCCTCAACGCGCGCTGGGTCAGTTTCATCACCAAACAGATAGCCACGGAAGTCTGCATCGCCAGCAGCTTCAATGGCGTTGTCGAAGAAGCGCTGTTGATAATCTAAGAACGCTGATTTGTTCTCATGGGCACCATACATGGTCGTCAATGACGTGGTGAATTGGTTTTGAATGGTGAATGGGAATTCCAGCAAACCATTAATTGAATCTTGCGCATGACCACGGCTTGAAGCTTGTTCAAACAGAATGCCAATCGCACCTTGTACGTCTGGGTAGGTTGAGCCTTTACCGACATAAAAGTCATCGAAGGCTTCTTCGGTAAAGTACAAACGACCTTGCTCATCGAGCGCCGCAGCATGACCTTCAGCGAGCTTGGCGGTCAGTGTGACGTTTTCTTCAGGCGTGTTTGGGTTTCGCCGCGTCGGAATTCCCGGCTGGAAGAAGAAGGTGCTATCAGTTCCCATTTCATGGAAGTCAGTAAGCACGTTTGGTTTCCACTTCTGGAAGTTCACGATGCGTGCCCGCGACTCAGGGTGTTGCAACAACAACCAGTCACGGTTCAAGTCAAACCAGTAATGGTTGACGCGGCCGCGTGGCGTGCCTTGCACGTGCTCGCGGTGCTGCGGATCGCTGACCAGGTTTTGACTGCGGTGCTGATTAGCCCAAGTGGCAAAACGCGCTAAACCGTCTGGGTTGAAGCTGGGATCGAGCAGAATAATCGAGTCACGCAACACGGCTTCGATTTTCTCGCCTTGTGCCGCCGCTAAGTAATATGCGTATAGTAAGGCTGAGTTACTGCCGCTGGGCTCATCACCATGAATGCTATAGCCCATATACAGCACTAATGGTGCAGTTTCTGGGTCACCATCGCGATTAGGATCAGCAATGGCTAAATGCGCATCACGCAGAGCGTCAATATTCTGATGATTCTCCGGTGTGGTGACCGTGATCAACAATAAAGGACGCTGTTGGTGGGTGCGCCCAGTGTATTCAAGACTAAAACGATCACTCTTTTCGGCGAGGATTTCCATGTAGCGGACCAGTTGGTCATGGCGCACATGCCATTCACCAACCTGATACCCCAACACTTCTTCTGGAGTTGGGATGCTTGGATCATAAGTGACGTCTTGCGGCAAATAATCTGCCAGCGAGAGTTTTGCTGCGCTGGCGCTGGTTGTCACCAGCAGCAAAGCAACGAAAAGCTGTTTTATCAAACGCATAGTGAAGTCCTAAGTGAATTATTATCGCTTTAACCTAGCAAAATGCTGGCTTTCACCCAAGCAGCTTACTATGCAATGACCGATTTTTGCGATAAGATATACCTTACTAAATTACTCAAGTATAGGAGTGAGGTGGTTAGCCCATGATTCGTATTACAGAAAGCGCTCAAGCGCATTTTCGCAAATTACTTGCCGAACAACCGGATAACACGAATATCCGTGTGTTTGTGGTGAACCCGGGTACCCCTACTGCAGAGTGTGGCGTGTCTTATTGTCCGCCAGATTCTGTTGAACCAGATGATGAAGTATTGCCATTTTCTGGCTTTGACGCAGTGGTGGACTCTGGTAGTGCACCGTTTTTGCAAGACGCCGTGATTGATTTTGAAGAACAAGAACTTGGCTCGCAGCTGACCTTGAAAGCACCTAACGCCAAAGCGCGTAAAGTTGCTGACGATGCACCGCTGATCGAACGTGTTGAGTACGTTATTCAAGCAGAGATCAACCCACAACTTGCCAACCATGGCGGTCGCGTTGCAGTGAATCAAATCACTGATGACGGTTTTGCCATCTTACAATTTGGTGGAGGTTGTAATGGTTGTAGTATGGTTGATGTGACGCTCAAAGAAGGTATCGAGAAAGAGTTGTTACAACGTTTCCCTAGCGAATTAAAAGGCGTTAAGGACGTTACCGAGCACCAGCCTGGTGAACATTCGTACTATTAATCGAATGTAAAGATCGGAAGTTGTATAAGTAAAAAGTGATCCCAAACATTTTGTTCCAGCGTAGTGGAATTTGCCTATTACACAACGAGGAACAAATCATGAATGGGATCACGAAATTTAGTATACCCGCGATTGCGGTTCTTATGCTAGCGGCTTGTGGTAGCGATAATGACGATCCAGTCGTTGAAGTCGAGCCACCACCCCCACCACCGCCGGCATCAACTTATGTTCGTGTGCACCATGCTGTAGCGGACGCACCTGATGTAAATGTTTTAGTCGATGGTAACGCAGCACTGGAAGGTGTGCCCTTTGGTGCTTCATCTGAAGTACTAGAACTCGAAGAAGCTTCTTACAGTATCCAAGTCGATGGCATCTTGCCGGATGGTTCAACTGCGACAGTTATCGGTCCAGCTGACGTCGATTTAGGTGGCGACATGCGTTACGAAGTCTTCGCAGTCGGTAAAGTGAGTGATGGTAGTATTGAGCCGCTCATCTTTGCCAATGACTTCAGTGCAGTAACCGAAGGCAATGCGCGAGTAGAAGTTGTTCACGCGGCGCCAGATGCACCAGCGGTCGATATTTTTGTCACTGCACCGGGTGCTGACCTTAGTGCTGAAGCAGCGGTCACGACCTTAGCGTTTCTAGATAACTCAGGCCAAGTTGAAGTGCCGGCTGGCGATTATCAAATTCGCGTAACCGTGGCGGGAGAACCTGCTTCAGTTGTTTATGACAGTGGCACCGTCAGTTTGCCAGATGGCGCTGACCTAGTGGTCGCAGCAGTGACAAATACCATGACCGGTGACTCACCTATTGCGTTACAAATTGCCGACGGGTCTGGCGCAAGCGTACTACCTGACGTTAACGCAGGCGCTGACATTCGTGTCGTCCATGCGAGTGCTGATGCACCAGCGGTAGATGTGACGGTGAACAATGCAGAAACGCCGGCCATTGCTGATCTTGCTTTCTTGGAAGCAACGGGCTTCATCAACTTACCGGCTGCCGAATACCTTATTGACGTAGCAGCCGCTGGTGGTGACCCAGTGGTATTGGATGATGTGCCATTGGCACTGGAAACCAGTGACAAACTGAGTATTTATGCAGTTGGCGCATTGGGCGACGGTTCACTCACCTTGGCAGCTGTTACCGACATGCAGCGCCGTGTCAACACTGAAGCGCAAATCCAGTTGGTGCACGCCTCACCAAGTGCTGGCGAGGTTGATATCTATGTAACTGCAACTGATGACATCAGTGAAGCGGAACCTGCGTTCTCTGCGGTACCCTTTAGCCCAGAAGCGCTTGCTTCGACCGGTTACGTTTCGTTGTTACCAGGTGACTATGTCGTAACAGTGACCGCGACAGGCACGAAAACCGCAGCAATCGGTCCGATTCCACTCACGCTCGAAGCTGGTGGTATCTACACCGCCGCAGCAGTCGATATGACGGGTGGCGGCTTACCTCCGCAGCTGATTTTGTTAGACGACTTGGCGCCGGCGCAGTAAGTACACAAACTGACTTACGCCTCGAGCAAGTAGGAAAAGACTCAATGCCAACCACAGACCGTGGTTGGCATTTTCTTTGGCGAACCACCACTGACCTGCGACTGCAAGTGGTGCGAACACGAGTAACGCGCTCACTGCCATGGTGTCGCGCATCGCACGCGTCCAGCCTAAGCCAATAAAAACGCCATCAAAATAATAACTCCAATGAGCAAGTAGCGGTAATACGTAAATCCACGGCAAGTAAATTTCCGCAGTTGCAATCACCCTAGGTAAGTCGGTGAGTAGCCGTACGACAGAACTGCCAAATCCCCAAAACAACAGACTGTAGACAGCCGCAAACACGAACGACCACAGCAGCGTAAGGCGCAACCAGTAGCGTACTTCAGCGCGATTTTTTCGCCCTACAGCAGCCCCGGCGAGTGCTTCAACCGAATAGGCAATGCCGTCTAAACCTAGTGAAATCAACATCAAAAACTGCATTAACACGGCGTTCACCGCGACATACAAGTCACCAAAGCGTGCGGCGTAGCCAGTCATGGTTGCCATGCAAAGTTGCAGTAGCAGCGATCGAATGAAAACATCGCGATTCATGCCAAAGAAAGTCGCAAAATAAGCCCGCTCAAATTGCCAATGGTGCGCGCTGGGCAGTAAATCACGCAGCAACCATAAACCCAATAGCGCAGTGCTTACTTCAGCAGTAACCGATGCCCAAGCGGCTCCTGCGACATTCATATTGAGGCCCAAAATCAAAATAACGTCAGCAACCACATTGACGGCGTTGGTAAAAATAACCAAGATCATCGCCTGCTTGCTTTGCTGACGTCCGAGCAACACACCCAAGACAACCAAGTTAATCAGCGCTGCAGGCGCTGCCCACAATCGAATATCGATATATTGCGTTGCGTAGTGTTTGAGATCTGCAGAGGGCTCGATAATCCACCAAGCAAAATCTGTAATCAGCGGGCTCGCAGTAAGAATCAGCAAGCCAAGAACAACGGCAAAGCCAATCGCATGCCGCACAATACGGCGTTGTTCGCTGACATTTTCGCGCCCGAAAGAACGTGCAATTTCGCCAGTTGTGGTCATCCGTAAGAAAATAGCGAGTAAAAAGATAAAACTGACCACCATAGCGCCAAGTGCTACTGCACTCAGGTAGATCGCGTCGGGGAGATGCCCTATGATGGCAGTATCTACCAGCCCTAGCAGTGGGGCCGCGATATTCGAAATGATCATAGGTAGCGCGATGGCAATAATCCGCTGATGCGCCGACCAGCTTCCCCAAAATCGATGGAGGTTAGTAATGCGAGCGTTGGGATTTGGCTTACTTTGGCTCATTCTTGTTCCGTTCAGTCATGCTGCTGAGCATGGAGTGGTGGTACTACAATATCATCATGTAGGTGATGATACACCGCGGGTTACCTCAGTGACAGCGGCTGAGTTGGAGCAACATTTCGCCTACCTGAAAGAGCATGATTATAAGGTCGTTTCACTTACCGAGGCGAAGGAATTATTGGCGCAAGAGCGGGTTCCCGACAAATTGGTCAGCATCACCTTCGATGATGGTTGGCGTAACGTTTACGACAATGGTCTTGAGATTTTCAAGAAATACCGTTACCCCTTCACCATTTTTGTGAATCCTTATCTGATGGAGGAAACTCCACGGATTTACATGAGCTGGGAGCAACTGCGTGAGTTGACTGAATATGGTGCAACCATCGCCAATCACTCACAATTTCATGAACACATGACTTGGCGCGACGCAGGGCAAGACGAAGCCGCATGGCAGCAACGTCAACTCACCGCGATAGTTGACGCCCAGCTAGTGATAGATGACGAACTTGGTTCGCCACAGCCGCGACTGTTTGCGTATCCCTATGGTGAATATGATGCCAAGTTAGCGGAGCTGCTCGCAGAGCAAGAGTTTCTGGCTTTTGGTCAACATTCGGGACCTTGGGGGCCGCACACTAAAGCGACTGAAATTCCACGTTTTCCAGCGTCGGCAAATTATGCCAACTTAGACACCCTAAAGACAAAAATAGGCAGTCTGCCATTACCGGTGACAGCTCATGAACCGGCTGAAATGGAAGTCGCGTCCGACGTCGAAGAGGTAAATGTTCGGTTACACATTGCCGCTAGTGATGATGTGCAGTTGCAACGCATGAACTGCTTTTATCAGGGCGACGTGATACAGCCAAATGTGGCTGATGAAAGCGTAGAATTTACCTTGTCACAACCACCGATTGGTCGTTCAAGAGTCAATTGTACTTTACCAAGTCGGTCATTATCAGGTCGATTTTACTGGTACTCGGTGCCGTTAGTGCGCCCCAATGAACAGGGGCGCTGGCCAGATTAATTGTACTGCGAGGCAATAATTTGAAAGTCATCGATCATCTGCTGGGTATCCACCACAGGGAGTTGTCCCGGTTGATGATCGGCTTTAAAGATAGCGTGCCGTTGCCCCTCTGGATTGACCAAGACAATAGCTGAGCTGTGATTAACTAGGTAATCAACTTCGCCTTCTTCTGGAATTGAGTACATCAAGCCCAAACCGTTCACAAACGGATAGAGGTCTTTGTGCTCAGCTCGAACGCCGACGAATTCACTGCCAAAATAGGATGCGTAGGCTTCGAGTTTTTCCAACGTATCGCGCTGTGGGTCCACACTAATCATCCAAACACGAACTGGGCGATCGCTTGCGCTGTTGAGCACAGGCATCGCTTTACCTAAATCGGCCATAGTGGTAGGGCAGATATCAGGGCAAGAAGTGTAACCGGTAAACAAAAAGGTCCACTGACCGGTCAAATCAGCATTTGCCAGTTGTCCGCCGGTGTGCGCCTGCAGCATAAACGGATTCAGGTCACGTGGTGGATTATAGACTAACGCCCGTGGTTCCTCTTTCGGTAGGCCGTTGTAAATGACAACACCAGCAACGAGGGCCACAATAGCAATAAGGGTCACAAGAAGTTTTTGCATGAATTACCTCACTAACGGCAGTGCGGGTGTGACTGCATAATGGTCCACTAACAATAGCACAAACAATACCATTAAGTGCCAAATCGAAAAGGTGAACATCTTATAGGCAGTTGTTTTAGTAGGTGCGAATTTGAGTTTCCATGCGTAACCCAGAAACCAAACACTGAGAATACTCGAGCCGACCAAATAGATGATTCCGGACATGCC
Organism: Pseudidiomarina salilacus; assembly: GCF_047323925.1. Taxonomy (GTDB): domain Bacteria; phylum Pseudomonadota; class Gammaproteobacteria; order Enterobacterales; family Alteromonadaceae; genus Pseudidiomarina; species Pseudidiomarina salilacus. The sequence goes on along the minus strand of NZ_CP178751.1, from coordinate 1,681,726 downwards.
AACAACATAGGGAAGCAAACAAATAATCGCGAGTAGGATGGTGTAGAGCAGGATCAAGGTTTTGGTGAATTCAATGCCATGCGTCACCGGCAACATTGGAATTTCTGCCTTCGCGTAATCTTTCGCACGGTGCACGGCCAATGCCCAAAAGTGCGGCGGCGTCCAAGTAAACACAATCATCACTAACAAAATAGCATGGGGATGAATTTCGTTGGTAACTGCGGTCCAGCCTAACAGTGGCGGAGCGGCGCCGGCAAGACCGCCAATGACGATATTTTGCGGCGTGGCTCGCTTCAGATACATGGTGTAAACAATGGCGTAGCCGATCAGACTGGCAAAGGTGAGCCACGCGGTCAGCATGTTTACCCACAATGCCAGCACGACGAAACCAAGCAAGCCGATCAGGGCTGCAAAGCTAAGCACATGGCGCGGTGATAGGGCGCCTGATGGCAGGGGGCGACGCAAGGTGCGCGCCATTTTCGCGTCAATATGACGGTCCACTAAATGATTCACGGCCGCTGCCGAACCGGACATCAGGCCAATGCCGATCATCGCCGGTACGACAATTTGCCAGCCAACCCAAACCGGGCTCGCCAAGGCGATGCCTACCAAAGCTGTGAGTAGCAGCAATAACACTACGCGCGGCTTGGTAAGCTCTAAATAATCGCGCCAATGCGCGTGTTTCTTATACGTCATCTCTGTCATACAACTAACTTCCTTCTCGAGCGCTTATTATTGTGATTTTTAAGCGTTACGCGCGAGTTTGTAATTCAAGCCAACAAGGCTTAATAGTAAAAGAGCGCCAAATAGGTTATGCGCAACAGCAACACTTAGCGGTAGCATGAAAATAACATTGCTCAGTCCTAGTGCAACTTGCACGATAAGCGCTAAGGTGACCCAATTTAAAGTTCCTTTGATGACACTCGATTGGGCGGTTTTGTAGCCGCGCAACAGCATCAATCCCACTACCACAATAGTTACAATGGCACCTATACGGTGGGCAACATGCATGGTCATGCGTTCGGCATAATCGTGCGCACCATACTGGTATGTCACTGCTTCTGGCACCGAAAAAGCACCGGCGATATCGAGTTGCTCACTCCAATTGCCTTCGCAAATTGGCAGCTCAGTACAGGCCAGTGCGGCATAGTTTGCGGCAACCCAACCCCCCAACGCAATTTGCATGAACACAACCACGAGTGCGAAGAAGGCTAAACCCGCGAGCTTACGCGCTTTGGGATCGCCGAGTGGAATATGCACACGCTTAAGCCGTAACCGCAATAAGTACAGTAACGACAATGTGGTAAAACCGCCGAGCAAATGCCCCATAACTACCAGCGGCTGTAGATTCATGGTCACGGTCCACATGCCAAGTGCCGCTTGAAAGGTAACCAAGGCTAATAAGAATAGCGGTAATTTGACTGGCGTTTCCGGATGCTTGCGCGCGCGTACCAAAGCCGTAATGGCAATGATCAGAATGAGAATTCCTAAAATGCCCGCGGCGTAGCGATGTACCATCTCATTCCAGGCTTTGTGATGTTCAAGCGGGGCATCGGGGAAGCGTGCTTGCGCAGCCGCCGCTTTCTCTTCATCAACCGGCACTGTAAGGTGACCATAACAGCCGGGCCAGTCAGGGCAACCTAGACCTGCATCGGTAAGACGCGTGTAAGCACCGAGGATAATTACCACCAAAGCAAAAAGAATACTGAAGTTAACTAGTGTCCGCATGGCATCACCCAATCCGTGATAGTTTTAGCAAAGTTCTAAGGTCTGAAAGCAAGTTTTTCGCTTCGGCACGCATGGTGGGTTCGTCTGCATGTGTTGGATAATGCAATACCGCGGTACCAAGAGGATCAATGATAAAAAGACGATATGCGGGAATGCTGTCGAATTGGTCGACAATTGCTGGTGCAACTATTGTCTCGACTAGAGGTGTTTGTGCAAAGTCGAAGCTCAGCTCATTGCGGCTTAAGACGATAGGTTTCACCCGATCGCTTTCTTTGCCAAGTGCCACATCAAGTTGATTGATTGCGTAAAAACCTTGTTCACAAGGCGCGCCGCAGGCATCGTCAGCAATCAGCACTACGCGCCAGCCGTCGGGCAGCTGGGCGTTCATGGTTTCATTGAGGGTAACCGCAGGCTGCACCATAGTCCCTTTGTTGGTGGCGCCACCTTGGTACCAACTTTGGTCAAGCACGAACTTTGCGCCGATGACCGGCAACACAAAAGCAAGTGCAACGCCAATCAGCGTTAAGCGAGATTTCTTGACAGAAGTCATGCACATTCCTTTTTTGTTTTCGTTATGGAACGTCGGACAAGAAGAAACACCACGAACGCCGCAAACGCGAGTGAAAACCACTGCAACGCGTACGCCTGATGTTTGGCCGGGGACATGACTTGGGGCTCCCATTGTCTTGGCCAGCCATAATTTTCTTGTTCTGAGAGTAGCACTACATAGTCAGCAATTGGAAGCGCTAAGGCGTCACTTATTGCTGCTGCATTGAGCTGTTGAATGCGATAAGGATTGAGACCCGGTTCGATGACCTGATCACCCAGCATAAAGGCGTCTTCTGCGGGAAAGTACAACCAACCGCGCAGCGGTTCATCAAGCTCTGGAAGATCCACTGTCGGCAGCAAGGTGCGGTCGTCACCTACTGGTATCCACCCTAAATTGACAGGTACTAACGCTTCCCGATCTTCTGCGTCGAGCAGACCGATAACCTGATAGCCAACCTGACCTTGATGAATTTGATTGTCGAGCAAAAGGTAGGTGCTGTGAAACTGGCCATTGACCGCCACAGGTTTAAATCTTTGCGCTGTGGTTGGTTGTTGCGGCAGCGGTTGATAACTCGCATCATTGGCAGCAGTTTGTGCCTGGGTGAAGTCGTCAAACAACAGCTGTTTTTCGACGGCGCGATCGAGTTGCCAAAATCCGAGCTTGACCATAATCGCAATTGCCAGCACAGTGAGTGCTGTGGCGATAATACTGCCCCATCGCATCAGCTTGCACCTGTACAGGATTGAAAAATGGTCATTACTGCAAAAATCATTTTGGTACTACTCATGTTTTTTATGGTCTTTAATCTCGGTCGCGCGTTATTTGTAATGCTCCGCGATGACCCTGACCAACCGCCAATGACGCACTTTTTAGGCCGCCGCGTTGGCGCCTCTGCGCTCGCCATTTTAATAATTGTGGTTTTACTCGCGACTGGATTACTCGAAGGTAATCCGCGACCGTACTAAGCTTGCGCTTAGCCGGTCGCGATGGGTGAGCTTACAGAACGTAAACGAAGATGAATAAACACACCCAAACCACATCAACAAAGTGCCAATACCAGCTAGTTGCTTGGAAGGCAAAGTGACTCTCAGGCGTAAAGTGACCCTTTAACACCCGGAAGAACATCACAATCAGCATGATGGTTCCTAAGGTAACGTGCATACCGTGGAAGCCCGTCAGCATATAGAAGGTATTGCCATAAATGCCTGAATCTAGCGTCAGTCCTAACTCTTCGTAAGCATGCACGTACTCCGCGCCCTGCATATATAAAAAGATAAGACCCAGCACAATAGTTAAAGCCAAGAAACCAGTGAGCTGTTTACGATTATTTTTCTCAAGACCTACATGCGCAAAATGGCAGGTCACCGATGAAATAATCAAGATAATGGTGTTGTAAAGTGGTAAACCCATCCAACCCATTGCGCCTGACTCGGTACCACCTGGCGTTTCGGTAAGCGGCCAGTGAGCGACAAAATCAGGCCATAACACGGCATTGGTCATGGCATTGTTGCCCGCGCCGCCAAGCCATTCGACAGCAATCACGCGGGCGTAAAACAAGGCCCCGAAGAAGGCCGCAAAGAACATGATTTCAGAGAAAATAAACCATGCCATACCTTGGCGGTAGGAGTGTCCGAGTTGCTTGCTGTATAAACCAGACATGGATTCGTTGATTTGATCGCGGAACCAGCCAAACAACATTATGAGAATGACGGCGATACCGGCAAAGAGTACATTTATGCCCCAGCCGTCGGCCTCTTTACTTGCATCAATCACTGTATGGCCAGCGCCAAAAGCAATAAGACCTAGACCTATCGCGCCAACGATGGGCCACGGACTTGAAGCTGGCACATAGTATTTTTCGTGTTGTTGTTCTGCCATTACTTAATTCCTCACTCCGCTGCCGGCTGAATCGCCGCCAACGCATCAGGTGTCATATTTTGTGTCATGTCATACATAGTGTACGACAGGGTAACCGTATGAATATCTTCGGGAATCTCAGGGTCTAAATAAAACTGCATCGGCATTGCTGTTTCGGTACCGGCAGCCAGTGGCTGCTGGTTGAAACAAAAACATTCGACTTTATTTAGATAAAGCGAGGCTTCACCGGGCGCAACCGAGGGAATTGCTTGCGCAACCATGTTGCCGCCCGTTGGGTTTTTCGCCAGAAAGTTAACCACTTTTGTCTCGCCTGGATGAACTCGAACCGAACGTACTTCAGGTTCAAATCCCCATGGCATCCCTTTGTTCACACGGGTGACAAACTGCACATTTATGGTTCGACTGGTGTCCACTGCTTTGGTGCTCGCAGCCGCTTGTCCATCGGTAAAGCGGCCGTTAAACCCGGTAAGATCACAGAACACTTCGTACAGTGGCACCAAAGCAAAGCCAAACGCGAACATACAGACCACCGTCAGCAACAGCCGACGGATGATCTTTAAGTTATCGGGTTTGCTTGGTTGCGTGCTCATATCACTTCACCTCAGGTGGTGTTTCGAAAGTGTGATACGGCGCCGGTGAAGGTACCGTCCACTCTAAGCCCTCGGCACCTTCCCATGGTTTCGCTGGTGCTTTTTCACCACCGCGCACACACTTGATCACCAACCACAAGAAGATCAATTGAGACAAGCCAAAGGCGAAGCCGCCAATACTGACGATTTGGTTAATGTCTGCAAACTGAATTGAGTAGTCAGGGATACGTCGCGGCATACCAGCAAGGCCAGCAAAGTGCATTGGGAAGAACAACACGTTGACCGAAATCAACGAAGCCCAGAAGTGCAACTTAGCGAGCCCCATGTCGTACATGTGTCCAGTCCATTTCGGGAGCCAATAGTAAGCGGCTGCCATGATGGAGAAGATTGCTCCGCTCACCAATACATAGTGGAAGTGGGCCACGACAAAATAGGTGTCATGGTACTGGAAGTCGACCGGCGTGATGGCCAGCATCAAACCAGAGAAACCACCGATGGTGAACAAGATAACAAATGCGAGTGCGAACATCATCGGCGGTTCAAAGGTAATTGAACCGCGCCACATAGTCGCCACCCAGTTAAAGACCTTCACCCCGGTCGGTACCGATATCAACATGGTACAGTACATGAAGAATAGCTCAGCAAACACCGGCATACCGGTGGTAAACATGTGGTGCGCCCAGACCAAGAATGATAAGCCAGCAATGGCTGCGGTGGCGTAGACCATGGATGCGTAACCGAATAGTTGTTTTCGTGAGAACGCAGGAATAATGGCAGACACGATGCCGAACGACGGTAAGATCATGATGTACACTTCGGGGTGACCAAAGAACCAGAAAATATGCTGGAACATGACGGGGTCACCGCCACCTGCCGCATCGAAGAAACTGGTGCCGAAATACTTGTCGGTTAATACCATGGTCACTGCACCAGCGAGCACTGGCATGACCGCAATCAACAAGAACGCGGTGATAAACCAAGTCCACACGAACAGCGGCATCTTCATATAGGTCATGCCCGGCGCGCGCATGTTCATAATAGTAACAATCACGTTGATCGCACCCATGATGGATGAGATACCCATGATATGTACCGAGAACACGAAGAGTGCCGTTGAATCGCTACTATAAGTAGTTGATAACGGAGCGTAGAACGTCCAACCAAATGCTGGACCGCCACCTTCCATGAAAAGTGAAGCCAGCAGAATTGCAAATGCAAACGGCAGGATCCAGAAGCTCCAGTTGTTCATGCGCGGTAAGGCCATGTCTGGAGCGCCAATCATCATTGGTATCATCCAGTTCGCGAGGCCGGTAAAGGCGGGCATGACCGCGCCAAATACCATGATCAAACCGTGCACAGTGGTCATCTGGTTGAAGAAATGCGGCTCAACCAGTTGTAAGCCAGGTTGGAACAGCTCAGCACGAATGACCATTGCCATGGCGCCGCCAACCAAGAACATAATGAAAGAGAACCACAGATATAGTGAACCTATATCTTTATGGTTCGTGGTAAACAGCCAACGGGTAATACCCGACGGCGCGTGATGGTGATGATCGTGATGATCCATTTCGCCAACAACAGTGCTCATAGTCAGGTCTCCCTTATTCGTTCATAAATGCGTTGATATCAGCAGCCTGCACTAGGTCGCCGGTGTCATTACCCCAAGCATTACGCTCGTAGGTGACCACCGCTGCGATCTCTTGCATGGTAAGCTGATTGCCGAACGCCTGCATTGAAGTGCCAGTCTTACCATTGACCACGATGTCAATGTGACCTTGCATGTCGTTCAGCGCCATGTCTGAACCTTTCAATGCCGGGAACACACCAGGGATACCTTCACCGTTGGCTTGGTGACAGGCAGCACAACTGCCTACATAAACGCGTTCACCGAGCTCCATTGCTTCATCCATGTCCATCGACATGGCGAGCAGACGTTGCTCTTCTTCTTCGGCGCGTTGTTTAGCTTCGACTTGTTCAGCCATCCATGCTTCGTACTCAGCAGGCTCTTTGGCAATAACAACCACCGGCATAAAGCCATGGTCTTTACCGCAGAGTTCAGCACATTGACCACGATAGATACCGGGCTCATCAACTTTGGTCCACGCTTCGTTGATCATGCCTGGGTTAGCATCTTTCTTGACCGCAAAGTCAGGCACCCACCAAGAATGGATAACGTCATCTGAGGTAATCAGGAAGCGCACTTTTTTACCTGTGGGGATGACCAGCGGACGGTCAACTTCAAGTAGATAATTTTCACCTTTATCGAGTTTATTTTCGATTTGCTGGCGCGGAGTCGCCAACAAGCTGAAGTACTCAACGTCGGTATCGAAATATTTGTAGTGCCATTTCCATTGTGAACCAGTCACCAAAACGGTGACCTCAGCTTCACTGGTATCTTCCATTGCAATCAAGGTCGAGGTGGCAGGAATCGCCATACCGATTAAGATCAGAAATGGAATGACCGTCCAAGCGATTTCAACTTTGACGTTTTCATGGAAAGTTGCCGGTTTACGGCCTTTGGATTTGCGATGTCGAATCATGGACCAGAACATGGCCCCAAAAACGACGACACCTATCACGCAACAGATATAGAAAATTGTCATGTGAAGGTCATACACGCGTTGACTAATATCAGTTACCCCTTGAGTCAGGTTTAACTGAGATCGCGCTTGGGCAGCGACAGGTGCCATCGCCATAAGCGCAGTTATGAGTTTAATACTCACGCTACATCTCCTCTCATTCTTCCGACGCGGTCGAACCACGAATACACCGAAGTGCGAGCCTGAAGAACAAAGAGGTGAGCAGAAAAAGGAACAGCATTTCTGGTCAGAAAATCGCTTTCCCTACTAACCCTTTGTTGTTTTGTATCAATATTTATTGTTATTTATTGTGTTAGCAGTAAGCTGCCCGATCAAAATACCATGAGTAGATGAAAAAGCCACCGCTAAAGTTAAGAATTTTTTGTGATTGGGCGAAAAAAAAGGCTGCCGAAGCAGCCTTGCAGGGTTCGTCTCAGTTTAGTGGAGTGGGATCTGAGACGATGGGGTATGGAACACAAAGCTATGAGTGTGACTCACTTTGCTCGCCATTTTTACGCGTTGTGCGACACGAGGCGATGAAAATCCGGGTAGAAAGCTCAAAACAACGCTGCTAGTTCCGGCCAAAAGTGCTTGCTCAGTAGCCCATTCGCGTTGATCGGCATCGCGCCCACCAACCCAACGAATACGCGAACGGCTGACACCGGCATTTACCAGTTGCTGAATGACATCGCGGTTACCGCCGATGACCGTCACCCATTGCTTGGTACGCAAGGCGAGGGACTGAATGCGCGGCATTAAGCTGGCAAAGTCTTCAGCCAATAAATGGGCTTCGTCGCCGGCGACGAAGTTGTCTACGGCAAGCTCACGGCTTGCGTGTGGGTAGTTGTATCTCATAACCATGCTCCATTTCGAATCACGCCGACCGCTAAACCTTCAATCGTAAAAAATTGCTGAGTCAAGTCGACTTGAATAGGGGAAAACTCTGGATTTTCAGGATGTAAGAGAATTAAGTTTCCTTTTCGCTCGAAACGTTTAACAGTGACATCATCATCTACACGCGCAACCACGATTTGGCCGTTGCGCGCTTCTTGAGTTTTATGAACCGCGAGTAAATCGCCATCCAAAATACCAATATCTTTCATACTCATGCCGTTTACTCGTAAGAGAAAGTCAGCATGTGGACGAAACAGGTTTTGATCGACTTGATAGTGACTTTCCACATGCTCTTGCGCCAAAATAGGCTCACCAGCAGCGACTTGACCTATTAAAGGGAGTCCTTCCGGAATATCTACATCATTGGCACCGACAAGACGAATTCCGCGCGACATACCTGGCATCATCTCGATCATGCCTTTTTTCGCTAGTGCCTTTAAATGTTCCTCTGCAGCATTTGCTGAACGGAAACCAAGACGCTGTGCAATTTCAGCACGGGTAGGTGGCATCCCAGTTGCATCAATCGTGTCTTTAATAAGGTCTAAAATTTCTTGCTGTCGCGGTGTTAAAGGTCGCATGTGAATACCTGTTTATCCATACAGTAATACTGTGAGTATATACAGGTGTTTTGAGATCGCAACTTTTTTGTACATTTTTTTTCTAACAGCATTGCAAAACAATCAGTGGTATCCTTTTAGGGACTTAATTTCACGGGGGAATGGCATGAGTTGGAGAGGCTTTGTTGGTAAGCTGTTGTATTGGCCGGTGCGCTGGTTAACACGCTTCGAAGTCATTTTCGATGAAGATCTACAAGATCGAATTACACCTGAGCACGTTGTTTATGTAATGCGCTCAAGTTCGGTGACCGATCTATTGGTAGTCAAGCGCGCGCTTGACAAAGCGGGGCTACCTGATCCCGAAGTACCGCTATTGATCAATGGCGTTCGCCATGCCCGTATTATGTACCTCGAGCAAGCGCAACCGCGACGTAACGAGCAAGCGGTAGACGAATTTTTGCAATTGCTACAGTCCCATCAAAAAGAACCGAATTTAAACGTCAAATTGGTCCCCATAGGTCTGTTCTGGGGGCGTAAAGCAGGTCAGGAGCCGCGCCAAGGTAAACCTATGGTCGCTGACCTCGATAATCCTGGCCGTTGGCGTAAGTTTTGGTTGGTTATGTTCTCGGGGCGCAATATTTTGATGCGCGCGAGCCGTTCGGTGAGCCTGCGAGAAATGGCCGACCAACACGGTTGCAATCGACGTGTTGCGCACAAACTAGCGCGGGTGGCGCGGGTTCATTTTGTCCGTTTACGCTATGCCGTTGCTGGACCAAAAGTGGCGCGTCGCGAACGTGTCATTAAAGAGCTACTTGAGAACCCAGCTATTAAGAAAGCGATAGCTGAAGAAGCGCGCAGTAAGAAAATCACCCTCGACAAAGCTGAGAAGCGTGCCCGCGAATATTTAGATGAAATTGCCGCCAGTTACAGTGAAACCTTGGTGCGGGTACTTGACCGCTTTATGGGTTGGATGTGGAGTCGCATCTACAACGGTATTCATGTAGAGGGCGGTGAGCGTATACGTGAGCTTGCCGAAGCGGGTCATGAAATTGTTTATGTGCCGTGTCACCGCAGCCACATGGACTATCTACTGTTGAGTTATGTTATCTACAAAGAAGGCCTTGTGCCACCGCACATTGCGGCTGGTGTAAACCTCGATTTCTTCCCAGCTGGACCCTTGTTCCGCCGTGGCGGAGCGTTCTTTATTCGGCGCAGTTTTAAGGGCAATAAACTTTATTCTACAGTGTTTCGAGAGTACCTCGATAGGCTGTTTAGCAAAGGCTACCCGGTCGAATATTTTACTGAAGGCGGACGGAGTCGGACCGGTCGTTTACTGCAGCCAAAAACCGGCATGATTGCCATGACTTTGCAGGGCATGCTCCGTGGACAGCAACGTCCAATGTCCATTGTACCGGTGTACTTAGGCTACGAACATGTAATGGAAGTAGGCACTTATTTGAAAGAACTCAAAGGCAAATCGAAAGAAAAAGAGTCGGTTTGGCAGGTGCTTTCAAGCCTACGCCACTTGCGCAACTTTGGTTACGGCTATGTGACTTTTGGCGAACCACTTAATGTGGGTCAAGCACTCGATCAACTCACCCCAGATTGGCGTGATTCGATCACCCATGGTGCAGAAGAACCAGCGCGCCCGCGGTGGTTAACGCCAACAGTCAACTTATTCGCCGAACAAATCATGCAGCGCATCAACGATGCTGCCGGCTTGAACAGTGTTAACTTGACCGCACTGGCATTGTTGAGCGCGGAGAAACGCGCATTGACGCATCAAGAACTGGTCAATCAGCTTGATGTTTACACGCGTTTGTTGCGCGACGTTCCCTATAGCAAGTTCGCTTATGTTCCAGCTGAAACCGGTGAGGAATTGTGGCAACTGGCGAAACGTCACGACAAATTCGTCGTCAGCGAAGATACGATGGGCGAAATGATCAAGCTCGATGGGACCACTGCCATTGCGATGACCTATTATCGCAACAACATTATGCATATGGTGATAGTGCCGGCGTTGATTGCAGCTTATGCCTGTTCGCATAAAGAATTCGGCCTAGCGCCAGTGATTAAACTACTCGAGCAAGTGCAACCCTTGTTAAAAGAAGAGCTATTCATCAGTCATCCGCGAGAAGAGATGGCGCTGTGGGTCGAGGCTATTGTTGAGCACCTAGTCAGCGTTGATTTACTACGGAAAACCGCTGACGACACTTATCGCACGCACACCCGAGAGACCACCGAGTACTTCCAGCTACAACTGCTAGCACGCGCAGCGAGTGAGACCTTGCAACGTTATGCGATTGTCTTTGAGCTATTGCAGCAGGGCGGTGCGCATGGTCGTGCCGAGCTTGAGCAAGCTGCAGTGGATCTTGCCGAACGCCTGAGCGCGATGCATGGCGTGAGCGCACCGGAATTTTTCGATAAGAAATTGATTAGCGGTATTATTACAACCCTGAAGCGTGAAGACTTCATTGAAGTCAACAGTGAGGGTAATTTTGTGGCGCACGCCAACGTTGCTGAGTTGAGTGATACCATTGATCGCTTGCTCGACACGCCAATCGTGCAGACCATTCGGCAAGCGGTGCAAAGCCGCTTGCAGAATAAGCTTCACTAATCAATACCAGTAGCTGGCTGCCACCGCGGCAGCCAGTACCCAGCCGACATGATTGTTATGTAAAAAAGCTTGAAAACAGCGTTGCGGTTCACGATACCAAATTATCAATTGCTGCCAGACAAACAACATTGCGATCACGCTCAAACCGAGCCAATACCAAAGCGTAAACAGTAAGTGATATCCCAACCAGCTAAGAATGCCCAGCGTGATGAGCTGCAATAGGCCAATGGCGACACGATCGAAGCCACCAAATAAAATAGCCGTCGATTTGACGCCAATCTTCACATCATCGTCACGATCGGCCATGGCGTATTCGGTATCGTAGGCAACGGTCCAACAGATGTTAGCGGCAAACAGCAACCAAGCTGCCAGCGGCAGTCCTTGGTCTAATGCCGTGAACGGCATTAAAATTCCGAAGCTAAAAGCGATGCCCAATACCACTTGCGGGAGCTGTGTGAAGCGCTTACAAAACGGATACAGAATCGCCACCGCAGCGGCGGCAACGCTGAGCAGAATCGTTGCTTTGTTGAATTGCACTACGATCAAAAAGGCGATCAGCAGCAGGCCAACGAACAGCACCAGTGCTTGCCAGCTTTTCACTTCGCCTGTCGCTAAGGGGCGCGATTGGGTGCGGGTCACATGTCCATCAACTTTGCGATCCGCGAAATCATTGATGACGCAACCGGCTGAGCGCATGACAAAAGCACCCAACAAAAACAGCACCACAACTTTTAACGGTGGATTACCGGCTCCGGCGATCAACAAGGCTGCGAGCATTGGCCAAGCGAGCAATAGCGTCCCAATCGGACGGTCAGCGCGCATCAAGCGCAAATAGGGTTCAAACATCAAGCGTCTCCCGATAATGCTTGGCTAATGGTGAGGCACCAATAAACACCTCGGCGACCAAAAGTTGTTGCTCAGCAGCATGAAAGCAACTCCGCCGCCCCCACAACGCTTGCGCCGAATAGCCTAACTGTTGATGCAGCCTACCCACCTTCGAATCGGCAGCAAACCGCGATACTTCAACGGCACTGCGGCGCAAATCTGGCTGATTAAACAAGTGTTCACCCAAGGGTTGATCGCCAAGCTCTTCAAGCTTAAGTTTCGCAGCGGCGAGTGCCTGAAAAGGGAACACGCTGCGAGCAAATACCCAAGGCTCGTAATCACACCAGAGAATGACCTCGCGGACAACGCCCCCTGCAATCTCACCTAGCCAGCGGGTTTCGTTACCTAGCAGGGGAGCTTCACGTTGACCGAGCACCTGAACAGTAAAATGTTGACTGTGTTGTTTGAGCTTAGCTGTTAACGAGTGTGGATCCAGTAACCAGTCGCCCACCACGGCAGGCCACTGTTCTGCCGCAGTCGGAAAGTGCCAATCGGCTTCACCGGCGTGCGTCACGACGGGATAATCGATAGCAGGAAAGACAAAACTCATGGTGCTGATTTGCGATTGGCGTGTTCAAGCATGCGTAGCGAAACGCCAACCAGCAACCCTGAAATAAGGCCAGTGAGGTGGGCTGTGTTGGCAACATTTACCCACAGCAAGTCGGTGTAACCGAGCGCTAGCCATACCAACATAAAAATCATTAGACCATTAGGCAGGAACAGCGGATGGCTTGGACGCTGCCATCCAACGACTGCGGCGATACCGAACAATCCGTAAATAACTCCGGAGAGCCCGCCAAAATAGGGACCACTGTCGTAAAGTTGCGCGACGTTGGAAATCACCCCGCAGAACACTAAAGCGATGAGCAGGTAAGTAGAGCCATAGGTGCGTTCGAATCGTCCGCCCAAATACCACCACCAAAATACGTTAAATAAGAAGTGCAAGACGCTAAAGTGCAACAAGGTAGGGGTAATGAAGCGCCAAGGTTGCGTCCACGGTAAGTCATTGAAGGTTGGGCTGATGCGCAGCGCCGCAAACACTGACTCGGCAAGTTGTGTGTTCAAGCTAATAAACACCAGCGTAACCAGCACGGCAAAGCTAATGGTAACGAGACCGGCTTGGCGTAAAAGTTGTTGCGGTAGAGAAGGGGTATGCGTCGTTGGAGCTGCTCTGCGCGGCGCCGATTGCAGCTCCGCTTCAGCACCGTCAGGATCCGCTTTAAATTCGTTGATAAGGTCTTTGGCGAGGGCGGTGTAACTAGATTGCACCACCCACAACTCTAACTGGTTCCCTTTTTCACTAACGGTGACAGGAATGCCCCGCTGCTGTAGGTAATGATGCAAGCGACGCATCATCTCAGCATTCTGGGTCACCAGTAGCTTTTGCATGTTAGTTGCGCTCCACCGCTTCAGGATACTGATGCGCCCAAGCGGTAAAGCCACCATCGAGGCTACTGACCGGTTCAATCCCTTGATGGGCAAGGTACTGGGCTGCACCTTGGCTACTATTGCCATGGTAACAAACCACGACGACCGGCTGGTCGTCGTCAAGTTCGGCAAGAAAGTCCGCAAGATTCGCATCCGTCAGGCGCACAGACCCTGGAATATGACCGAGTTCATAAGAGCGCACATCACGAATATCGGCAAATTTAGCGTTACCGGCCTGCCACAACTCATGCGCAGTAGCAGCGTTGATACGTGAAAACTCAGCCATTGTTTACTCCTGTTGATTGCCGACGTTGGTGAAAAATCAGTTATGCATCCCAGTCCAACACAACTTTACCAGATTGGCCTGAAATCATGATTTCAAAGCCTTTTTCGAATTCATCTACGGGCAAATGATGCGTCAAAATCGGCGATAGGTCGAGTCCCGATTGCAACAGACTTGCCATTTTGTACCAAGTCTCAAACATTTCTCGGCCGTAGATGCCTTTAATGGTGAGGCCTTTAAAAATAACCTCATTCCAGTCGATGGCGACGCTTTGTGGCGGAATGCCGAGCATCGCAATCTTGCCACCATGATTCATGGTCGACAACATTTGTGAGAACGCTGACGGCACGCCTGACATTTCTAAACCGACGTCAAAGCCTTCTTTCATTCCGAGTTCGGCCATTACGTCTGTGAGCTTTTCTTTACTTACGTCAACCGCGCGTGTGGCACCCATTTTCAAGGCTAACTCAAGGCGATACGGATTAACGTCGGTAATCACCACGTGTCGGGCGCCAACATGTCGGGCGACTGCAGCGGCCATAATACCAATTGGTCCCGCACCGGTAATGAGTACGTCTTCACCGACTAAGTCAAAAGCCAGAGCCGTATGCACGGCGTTGCCGAACGGGTCGAAAATTGCGGCTAAATCATCACTGATGTCATCGGGCAATTTGAATGCGTTTTCGGCCGGAATTACCAAGTATTCTGCGAACGCACCAGGACGGTTGACACCCACGCCGACGGTATTGCGGCACAAGTGGCGGCGACCGGCACGACAATTACGGCAATGGCCGCAAGTGATGTGGCCTTCGCCAGAAACACGGTCACCCTTAGTAAAGCCACGCACGCCATCGCCCATAGCTTCAACCACGCCAACATACTCATGGCCGACAACCATAGGTACGGGGATGGTCTTTTGCGACCAGTCGTCCCATTTATAAATATGCACATCGGTACCGCAAATCGCGGTTTTCTTAATCTTAATCAGTAGGTCGTTGTAACCGTACTCAGGTTTCTCGGCATCGGTCATCCAAATGCCGGGTTCTGCATGTAATTTGGCAAGTGCTTTCATAGGTCCTCCGGACACTCAGTGCGCTTAAATAATACCGAGATCTTTACCAATTCGGGTAAACGCGTTGATAGCGCGTTCGAGCTGCTCGCGGCTGTGACCGGCTGACATTTGCGTACGGATACGTGCTTTGCCGCGCGGCACTACTGGGAACGAGAAGCCAATCACATAAATACCTTCTTGCAGCAGGCGATCAGCCATTTCTGAGGCTAATTTAGCATCGCCAATCATTACTGGGATAATGGCATGGTCGGCACCACTCAAGGTGAAACCTGCTTTGGTCATCTCACTACGGAAGAAGGCTGCGTTGTCCCACAACTGCTGACGCAATTCATCACCTTGTTCGAGCATCTCTAATACGCGAATTGAGGCTTGGACGATCGCTGGCGCGACTGAGTTTGAGAATAAATAAGGACGTGAACGTTGACGCAACCAGTCAATCACTTGTTTTTTGCCTGAGGTGTAACCGCCCGACGCGCCACCTAAGGCTTTACCTAAAGTCCCGGTGATGATGTCGACGCGACCCATGACGTCGCAATATTCGTGTGTGCCGCGGCCATTCGCACCTAGGAAACCAGTTGCGTGGCAATCGTCCATCATGGTCAAAGCGCCATATTTATCGGCTAGGTCACACACGCCTTTCATGTTGGCAATTACGCCGTCCATTGAGAACACACCGTCGGTCGCAATCAGAATGTGACGTGCGCCGTCGGCTTTAGCTTGTTGTAGCTGGGCTTCAAGGTCGGTCATATCGTTATTTTTATAGCGATACCGCTTGGCTTTGCTTAAGCGGATACCATCGATGATACTAGCGTGGTTGAGTTCATCACTGATAATGGCGTCTTCTGGCCCCATCAAGGTTTCGAACAAACCACCGTTAGCATCGAAGCATGACGAATACAGAATGGTTTCTTCAGTACCAAGAAATTCGCTCAGTTTACTTTCTAAAGTCTTGTGGATGTCTTGAGTACCACAGATAAAGCGCACTGAAGCTGTACCAAAACCGTGCTCATCAAGACCTTTTTTCGCTGCTGCAATGAGTTCAGGATGATTGGCAAGACCCAAATAATTATTAGCACAGAAGTTCAGCACAGACTGACCATCGCCAACTTTAATTTCCGCGGCTTGATCACTGGTGATAACGCGCTCTGTCTTATACAAACCTTCTTGTTTAAGTTCTTCGAGCTGTTGGTCTAGCTGTTGATAAAAATCATTCTTCATGTAATTCTCCGAGCTTTAGAAGCGTACGCAGGATTGCCTGCTATTCTTGGCTATTAGTTTACCTGATTTGCTAGGTATCGCGCATCCTCATTTCTATTGGCGGAGGAAAATCATGCACAAGCGTGCGATATATCCGGGCACTTTTGATCCCATTACTAACGGCCACGCTGATCTTATCGAGCGGGCGGCAAATTTATTTAGTGAAATTGTGGTTGGCGTCGCCAATAACCCACGCAAGCACCCGATGTTCTCACTCGAAGAACGGGTTGAATTAGTTCGTCAGGTCACCGATCAGTTGCCCAATGTGAGCGTTGTTGGCTTCAGTGGCTTACTCGTCGATTTCGCCAAAGAGCAGGGCGCAACAGTGCTGATTCGTGGTCTGCGCGCAGTCTCGGATTTTGAGTATGAATTCCAAATGGCGAATATGAATAGGCGCCTCTATCCAGGGCTCGAAAGTGTGTTTCTAACACCGTCTGAAGAAAATTCGTTTATTTCTTCAACTTTGGTGAAAGAAGTAGCCTTGCATCATGGCGATGTACGACAATTTACCGATGAACATGTCGCAAACGCCCTAAATGCGAAAATAAAAGCGCGTCAATCCTGACTTACTGCGCACTTCTAAGTGCTTCTTATTGGGTTAAAAAACCGTGAAGATGGCGCAAAAATAGGCGTCTAGGCTACCATTTTTGCGCGTTTCCAGTTAAAATCGCGCCGACTTTTTTGTTTCATTCGATTTTGCTCAGACCAGACCCTTAGGAGTCCACGACATGACTGATCTGGATTTACGCCAGTATGGCATCACAGACGTCACGGAAATTGTCCATAACCCTTCCTACGAACAACTGTTTGAAGAAGAAACCCGCGAAGATTTGCAAGGCTACGAAAAAGGTGTTGTCACCGAGCTCGGCGCCGTCGCTGTAGATACCGGCATCTTTACCGGCCGCTCACCAAAAGACAAATACATCGTTCGCGATGACACCACCCGCGACACCTTGTGGTGGGCCGACCAAGGTAAGAACGACAACAAAGCAATTACCCCTGAAGTCTGGGCTGACCTAAAAGAAACTGTGACTGAACAGTTATCAGGTAAGCGTCTTTTTGTGGTCGACACCTATTGTGGTGCAAATAAAGACACGCGTTTGTGCGTGCGCTTTATCACTGAAGTTGCGTGGCAAGCGCACTTCGTCAAAAACATGTTTATTCGCCCAACGGCAGAAGAGTTAGCGACTTTTAAGCCTGACTTTGTCGTTATGAATGGTGCAAAATGCATCAATGCAAAATGGCAAGAACACGGTCTCAATTCAGAGAATTTCGTTGCCTTTAACCTCACTGAACGCATTCAGTTGATCGGTGGCACTTGGTATGGTGGCGAGATGAAGAAGGGTATGTTCTCGATGATGAACTACTTCTTACCTCTGCAAGGCATCGCTTCGATGCATTGTTCGGCCAACGTTGGTGCAGACGGCGATGTCGCTATCTTTTTCGGCTTGTCGGGTACCGGCAAAACTACGCTATCCACCGACCCTAAGCGTCAACTGATTGGTGACGATGAACATGGTTGGGATGACGATGGGGTATTCAACTTCGAAGGCGGTTGCTATGCCAAGTGCATCAACCTGTCACAAGAAGCTGAACCTGACATCTACAACGCGATTCGCCGTGATGCATTGCTAGAAAATGTAACTGTACGCGAAGATGGCAGTGTAGATTTCAATGATGGCTCGAAAACTGAGAACACCCGTGTTTCTTACCCGATTCATCACATCGAAAACATCGTTAAACCCGTCTCTAAAGCAGGGCACGCAAAGAAAGTTATTTTCTTAACTGCCGACGCTTTCGGCGTATTACCGCCGGTGTCAAAACTGACCAAAGAGCAAACTAAGTATCACTTCCTGTCTGGCTTCACTGCTAAATTAGCCGGTACTGAACGTGGTATTACCGAACCAACACCTACTTTCTCAAGTTGTTTCGGTGCGGCGTTCTTGAGCCTGCACCCAACCAAATACGCTGAAGTCTTGGTCAAACGGATGGAAGCGGCAGGTGCGGAAGCCTATCTGGTCAACACGGGTTGGAACGGTACTGGCAAACGTATCTCTATTAAGGCTACGCGCGCAATCATCGATGCAATTCTGGACGGTAGCATCGAGAATGCCGAGTTCGTCAGCTTGCCATACTTTAACTTAGCAATGCCAACGGACCTGCCAGGTGTTGAAGACAGCGCGATTCTTGATCCACGCAACACCTATGCAGATGTTGCGGAATGGGATTTACGGGCGAATGATTTGGCGCGCCGCTTTGTTGCAAACTTCGAGAAGTTTACCGACAACGATGAGGGCAAAGCCCTCGTCGCGGCAGGGCCACAACTAAGTTAAGGGTGGTCTGCCTTGACCCAATAAAAGCCGAGCCTAGTAGCTCGGCTTTTTTGTTTGCACTGCCTTGAAACATTTGAAAACAGTTTAATGAGCACATTCACTGGCACTACGGCAATGTTGTGGAATAATTCTCAGCAACTTAAAAAGTTGGGAATGTTCCATGCGTATCGAAGTAGAACAAGTTGTGAAGGATTACGCCACGGTCAGAGCCGTGGATGCAGTGAACTTAACGGCAAGCGGTGGAGAGATTCTCGCGTTGCTTGGGCCAAATGGTGCAGGCAAGTCGTCATTGGTGCGGATGATGGTAGGTTTAACTCATCCAGACAGTGGTTCGATTCGTTATTTTCGCGATGATCAAGCCGTTCAATTGAGTACCTCCGCATTTGGTTATTTGCCCGAAGATCGTGGGCTTTATCAGGACCGTACGCTGGTCGATAATTTGCGTTACATCGGACGGTTGCGTGGTATGTCGAAGGAGCAAACCCAATCGAGTATCGACCAATGGTTGGCGCGTTTTGACTTAACCGAGCGTGGCAAAGAGCCGATGCGTCAGCTGTCTAAAGGCAATCAGCAAAAAGTCCAGTTGATAGCGACTTTACTGCATGACCCACAGCTAGTGGTTCTCGATGAACCGTTCTCGGGTCTTGACCCAGTCAATCAAGAGTTTGTGTTAACCGTACTCGAAGAACTTCGCCAGCGCGGCTGTACTGTGATTCTTAGTGCCCACCAAATGGCGTTAGTAGAGCGCATGGCCGACAAGCTGGTGTTAATGAACCAAGGCAAAGTCATCGCTCAAGGCAGCCTTGCCGAGGTCCGCAAACAATTATTGCAACGCAGTTCGCTGTTCGTTGAATTTGCAACTCCGGTAGCAGTTGAACTCATTGCGGCTTTACCTGGTGTGGAACAGGTCGAGGCTCAGTCGGCATACGACTTTGCCCTGACCTGCAGCGAGCAGGTGGTAACGGATGTGTTGTTAACGCAGTTGCAGCAACTTGGGCCGGTGCGGCAATTCAGTCAGCAACAGCAAAACCTTCACGAACTCTACTTGCAGGCGGTGCAATCATGAAACGTTGGCAACAAATCATGCGCATTGGCGGATTTGAATTCCGCCGCTTTTTCAAATGGAAACAAGAGCTCTTCTCGTTAGTATTGATGGCGGTGTTGTTTGCTATCTCGATTGGTTGGGGTGAGTTGAAAACGTCATTAGAAGAGACTCATCAAGTGGCAGTAGTGGGGCCGTTTGAACTGCCTGCGGTCGCTAATATCGAATGGCAAGCCATGACGGATGCGGAGCAGGCATTCGAGCAATTAGGTACCAGTGTTGCCGGAGTACTGCTGATTGAGCCTGACCCACAACAGGGTTATCGTGCAGAATTAGTGGCATTGAACAGTGCCGGTTGGCAAGGTCGTATGCAGGCACAACTACAAGCCTTCTTGCAACAACAAAAACTGGGTGACATGAACCTTTCCGTGGAACAAATCGCTGCGCTCGACACGCCACCGAGTTTTACTGTCACCATCCAACGCGACGAAGAAACTGCGAGCTCTGCTGATAAAGCACTGCCATCGTTAATCCTGGTTAGTATTATGGTAGGGGTGTTTGGTAGCTTTGGCTTAATGATGACGGCCATTACTCAAGAAAAACAGCAACGTGTTACCGAGCAATTGCTGACTTTGATCACCCCAGGCGAGTGGATGGACGGTAAGATTCTTGGTATCACCTTGCACTGCTTAAAAAGTATGGCAACCGTATTGGTGATCATTATCTTGGTCATTGTGGTGATGTCAGTCATAGGCGGCGACGCAGTAGAACTGCCCAGTATTAACCTTGAGTTAGTGCTCGCAACCTTAATGTTCGCATTACTTGGCTTAGCCATGATCAATGCGATGATGGCAGGATTTGCTGCCACTATTGATGATCCAAATCACTCAGGGCGCACGGCGATGATGCTGATTCCGGCGTTATTCGTCGGGGCCGGCTTTGGCGTAATGGATTCACCGCAAGGCTTGTTAGCACAAATTTTAAGTTGGTTCCCGCTAACTTCTTTTGCCGTCATGCCGATACGGGTTGCCGATGGTGGTGTCGCTTGGTGGGAATGGTTAGGAAGTTTTGCCTTACTGCTGTTGACTACCTATGTGATTCGCTCGGCCGCGGTGCGGCTATTCCGCTTGGGTATTACCATGTACGGTAAAGAGCCTTCATGGCGCCTAATGGGCCGTGCGCTCATCGGTCGTCGGGTCTAGCTCGAGGTCCGTAATAGTGCGATTCCGACCTTGTGCTTTAGCGGCATAGAGTGCTTGGTCGGCGCGTCGCATAAGCGTTTGTTCACTATCGTCAACTTGATAGCAAGCCACGCCAGAACTCACGGTAATGCGAATCTCATTAACAAAAACGAAGGCTTCAACCGTAATACGGATTTTTTCGGCGAGCACCTTCCCTTGCTGGCGGTCGCTTGCGGGTAATACAATCAGAAACTCTTCACCGCCCCAGCGGCCAACGATATCGGTAGCGCGCAAGTTACTACGGAATAACTGGGCGAGTTCAATCAAAACGCGATCTCCGGTTTGATGGCCGAAGTCGTCATTGACGCGTTTAAAATGGTCTATATCGATCAAGATCACACAACAGCCTAACTTTTCATTTTTTGCACGGCGCAATGCTCGACTTAGTGCTTGATCAAGTTTGCCTCGGTTATTTAAGCCGGTGAGCGGATCAGTCACAGCAATATACTCCAACCTTTCACTGTGTTGCTCGAGATATTGAAAAGCTTCGGCACGGGTTTTTTCGATGTGCCGCAGAATCACGATCAAAGCAGCTGTCGCAATGATGATGTTGCCAAATGAGCGCATCGTGAAAGGCGCGGCATTCCAACCATCGTAGACCTGCCCGATATAAATAAGGATGCCACCGATGACCATCACACTCAGGCTAAAACCCCAAGTACGGCCCAACAAGAAATAGGCAATAGGCGGGAAAATAGCGAGCCAATAAAGTGCGTAATGTTGTCCGGCTGCCATCACTGTGTAGGCAATTAAAACAGCCGCGATGACGAGTGTCGTCAACCAAGCGATAAGTTGTGCAGCAGGTGGATGCCAGTAGAGCCAAACGAGAAAACCAACGGCAATGGCAAAGCAAAGATAGTGCACTACCGCAAGCAGCTGATTACCTTCAATCAATTGATTGATAGCCCCCAAGACAAGGGCAACGAAGAGGAAGACCCAGAGCAGGGCTTTTAAGAACTGGACCCGCCGGTAAAGCGGGTCCAGAGGAGAGTGCGCAGGCGGTAACATAGACCTGCTTACCTCGCTTATTGTAGTTGCTCAGCGTGCGGTAGTTCGTGGGCTGGTGCTTCGGTAGCGCCTTCTTTCAAAAAGCTATCCATCCAGCGCATTAAGCGCATGCTGTAGTCAAGTTGGGCGGCGACGCGGCGGTTACCGTGGCCTTCACCCGGGTAGAGCACTAAACGTACAGGTACATTACCATGAGTTTTTAAATAACGATACAACTCCATGGACTGGCTTGGATGCACCCGTGTGTCCTCTTTACCATGCATAATCAGAATCGGGGTACGGGCTTTTTCGGCATGATAAATCGGGCTACGCTCAAGATACCACTGCCATTTTTCCCATGGATAACTGCGTGCGTGTACGGCATGCATCTCTTTGGCGATGTCAGTCGTACCAAATTTCGAAATGTTGTCGCTAATACCAACAAACATGACGCTGGCAGCCCAATGCTCAGTTTGTGCGGTAGCACCCCATGCTGAAGCAAAACCACCGTATGAGCCACCGGTAATGCCGGCGCGCTCGCCATCGACTAGGCCCATCTCGACCAGAGCATTTTTACCATCGACTAAGTCATCAAATTCTTTACCAGCGTAATCGTTTTGGCCAAGCTTCGAGAATTCAACGCCACGTCCGGTGCTGCCGCGGTAGTTAGGAAAGAACAGTACGTAGCCTTGTTGGGCTGCGTATTTCACCGGACTGCCATAGCGATCGAGCCAGCCATTGCTGTAATGCGCTTCAGGACCACCATGGACCACGGTAATCAACGGATAACGTGTGCCTTCTTGATAATCGGTCGGGTAAACCAGAATACCTTGCAACTCTAGGTCATCGCGGGCTTCGTAGGTGATGGTTTCTTGGCGCGGCATAGTGATATCCGCTAGCCATGGATTTGAGTCGGTGACGCGCAGCATCGTTTGGTTTTCAACGCGGAATAACTCAGTCGGATGGCTCGCAGTGTTGGCGCGTGCGTAAAACGATGACTGCCCTGGCGTCGCCTCAATATCCACTACTACAGCTTCGCCTGCTGCAACCAAGGGTCGCGTTTCGAGCCACTGCATGGTGATGGCTTGCACTTCAGTTTCGGTGCCAATCGCGCCTAGATAGATGAGTTCGTCATTGCCACGCCAATCGATGTCTTGAACATGCCCTTGATAGTCTGGCAACACCTCACGAACTTCATTGTCATTTTGTGTATCGAACACATACAAGCGACCCGTCGCTGGGTCGTTGTAGTCAGCCGCGCCAATCACCGCCAAATAGCGGCCATCTGGTGAAAATTCGGCTTTGCCCAATTTGCCTGTGGTGGCAAAGGCAGCTTCTTCAACGCCAGCAAATGAAATCAATTGATATTCACTGCTCATGTAGTTGTCGTCGACTAATGCTGTTGGCGCAGTCCGTACTAACAACTGTTCGTGTCCAGGGCGAAATGCCACCGAATAGATTTGTTGTTCTTTGGTCAGTTGCGCGGCCATCGGGCTCTCTGCGGTTAAATCAACCAACCAGGCATGGGTAAATTCGTTTTCTTCTTCGTAGATTTCGGCTTTAAAGCCTTTTTTCGCTAGTTTTTTATCAGTTTCATCGGCTTTGCTACGTGCGGTAAACGCGAGGTAGCGTCCGTCTTCGCTTAAGGTGTAGCTGAAGATGCTGTTTTCATGGCTGAACACTTTTTGTGCTTCACCACCTTGCAACGAGATTTTATAGAGACTGGTATGCTCATCACCATCGCGCTTGCTAGTAAAGTAGATAGCGTCACCATGAATGCTGACGGCGCCCACTCCTGACTTATCATTCACGAATGACACAGGTTCGGCGTTGTCACGCGCAACCAGAAGTTCGACAAAACTACCGCCGTCGTCATCGACATAGGGGGTGCGTGGTGAAACACGGGTAAATGCCGCAACACTTCCATCATCGCTGACGGCAACGCTGTTAATCGACTTTACCGTAACTGTTTCGGTGAGCGTTATATCACGCGCTGAGGCGCTAAAACTAAGCGCTACACACAAGGCAGATAGACCTATACGAAGGAACATCTTGATCTCCTATTTATGTTATTTTTCTTCCACATAGTAGCAGCAAAATAGTTGACTTCCCACGAAATCACGCCACTCTAAGCAGGTTATAGAGTTAATACGGGAGTCTGCATGGCAGATCAAGTTTGGATTGGGATAATCCTCATCACAGCTTTGGCGTTATTTGTTTACGATCGCTGGCGCTATGATTTTGTGGCGATGGGTGCGCTGTTCGCCGCTTATATCGTCGGATTGATTCCACGCAACGAGGTATTTTCCGGGTTTGGCAATGCCGCCGTGATCACCGTCGCTGCCGTATTGGTGATCAGTCATGCTTTATGGCGCTCAGGAGTTGTGGATAGCATGGCCAGCAGTGTCAAAAAGATGGGCGATCGGGTCTGGCTGCAGATGATCGTGCTTACCGGTCTGACAACGTTCGTATCGGCATTTATTAGTAACACGGGTGCCATGGCCATTATGATTCCGGTGGCTCTTCAGTTATCACGTAACGGCGCTGGGCACGCGTCGCTGATGCTCATGCCCATGGCCTTCGGCTCGCTGCTTGGTGGAACTATTACCATGATTGGTACGCCGCCAAATATTATTATTTCTGATATACGAGCGGCACATGATGCTGAGCCTTTTGGCATTTTTGACTTCACGCCGGTGGGCGTGGTGTTGGCAAGCGCAGGTTTGGCGATGATGTGGGTGACCGCACGTTGGTTAGTGCCACGCAGCAAAAGCCGCGATACTTCGAACTCTCCCTATGATGTGAGTGCTTACCTAACCGAGTTGTATTTGCCGGAAAATGCCGGGTTAGTAGGGCATACGCTGTTTGAATTTGAGTCGAAAATCAAAGAGAACTTTGCCGTTGTTGCACTCAAACGGGGCAAGCAATTTATTAGCGCACCACCACGTTATCAACGTTTGAAGGCTGAAGATGTACTAATTATTGAAGCAGACGCCGAAACTTTGCAGGAAATATTGGATGTCACCAAGTTTGAACTCAATGCGGAAGAGCAACTCGATACTCGCTTTTTAGTGTCTGATGAAATTAAGGTGATTGAAGGAATCGTAGGTCACGACTCACGCTTGATTGGACGCTCGGCGGCGGACATGCGTATTCGTCACCGTTTTGGAGTAAATGTGTTAGCTGTAGCGCGGGAAGGACAGCCATTAAAGCCTAGTTTATCGGATGTGCGTTTCAAGCCGGGTGACGTACTTTTATTGCAAGGTGACGCCGAAGTACTGGATGACGTTTTCAATCGTTTTGGTTGCTTCCCGTTAGCACAACGCAGTATCCGCTTGGGTAGCAAGCGTAAATTGTTGGTACCGTTAGGCATTTTCGCAGCAGCTATTTTAGCTAGTGCTTTTGGTTTGTTAAGTGTGCCAGTCGCTTTCAGCATGGCTGCCGGCTTGATGGTGCTTGCGAATGTTATGCCTATTCGCGAGCTCTACGAACATATTGAGTGGCCCATCATTGTGCTCTTGGCTGCAACTATTCCGCTAGGCGGTGCGATGGAGCGTAGTGGCGCTGCCGACACCCTTGCGGCGGGTGTGTTGTGGATCAGCATGAGTTCACCAGATGTAGTCGCCTTGGTGATTCTATTAGTGGCGACCATGTTGCTCTCGAATATCATCAATAATGCTGCTGCAGCTGTCTTGATGGCACCAATAGGCATTAGTTTGGCGAGCAGTCTTGAAGCGTCAATGGACCCGTTCTTGATGGCCGTTGCTGTCGGTGCGGCATTACCGTTTTTAACCCCGATTGGGCACCAGTCGAATATCTTGGTGATGGGACCTGGGGGGTATCGCTTTAAAGACTACTGGCGCTTAGGTTTGCCGTTGTCGATAGCGATGGTCATTGTCGCCACCGTTATGATAACCCTGACTTGGCCAATGCGCGGGTAGCTTCTGCGCCACGCGCAATAATCCTTACCTGCGCGATGGTGATTTCTAACAATTGCTGTCGCTCGGCTACGCTCGCATCAAGTGCGTCAGCGCCGGCACTAAACACCACGCGAACAATCGCGTCGGCATGGAGTTCGGCGAGTTGTCGGTCGAATTGTTGTTCCGCCACTAAATAATCGACGAGTTCAGCAGTGAAATGCTCGACTTCGCGCTGCACGGCAAGGCGAAACTCGCGTGAGTTGCCCGATTTTTCTTGCAGTAATAGCCGAAAAATTGCGGTGTTGTTGGCCACGAACTCCATAAAAGTCGTGACCGAGGCGCGAATAATTGAACCGCCTTTGGCGATTTGTTGGCGCGACTGGCGCAACAACTGCCGCAGTGCCAAGCCACCTTCATCGACCAAGGTCATACCTAACTCTTCCATGTTTTGAAAGTGACGATAAAAAGAAGTAGGCGCGATACCTGCTTCGCGCGCGACTTCGCGCAGACTTAACGAAGCATAGCCGTGTTCTGCGCTCAGTTGATTCATTGCGGCTTGAATCAGGGCTCGACGGGTTTTTTCTTTTTGCTGGGCGCGAATACCGGCCATTTAGGGAACTTCCTTGGGCGTTGTGTTGCCGAATAAGTTGATTATGTCAGTGAACGCTTGTGCACGCAATTCATCGCTTTTTAGCAATTACTAGTTGCATGTCGAGGACAAACTGCGTAAATTCAGCGTACACATGTTCGCTAAAAAGCTGGCATGGTTTTAAGTTTAATGTAGGTTGCTTTATGACGACGTCTGAAAATCCAAAACCAAAGATTATTTGGTTGAATACCCTCCTGTTTACTATCACTTTTTTGATCACCGTTATCGCAGTACCTTGGTACGGAATCGTCCACGGTTACTCGTTCGGTCTCTGGCTTGCCTTAGTGGCGACCATTGGCTTTGCTGGGATCTCAATTACCGCTGGCTATCATCGTTTGTGGGCCCATCGTGCTTACGACGCGCATTGGTCATTGCGCATTTTATTTGCGCTAGGTGGCGCCTTAGCCGTGCAGAACAGCGCGTTGCATTGGTCATCTGATCATCGTGAGCATCACAAGCACGTTGATGATAATGATAAAGATCCGTATTCAGCCAAGCGTGGTTTTTGGTATTCGCATATCGGCTGGATGCTACGCGAATATCAGGCGTCACGTTACAGCGACTACAACAATGTGAAAGACTTGCAACAAGACCCTGTGGTCACGTGGCAACATCGCAACTATTTGTTGCTGACCTTGCTCACCACTATTGGTTGGCCTATAGCGCTTGGTTTGCTCATTGGCGACGTTTGGGGGGCAGTCTTGCTGGTCGGTGTAGCACGCTTGGTGATTAATCATCACACCACATTCTTTATTAACTCGCTGGCGCACATTTGGGGTAAGCAAACTTACACTGATCGTAATACGGCGCGTGACAATGGGGTACTTGCCTTCCTAACCTTTGGCGAAGGCTATCATAACTACCACCACATCTTTTCAGCTGACTATCGTAACGGTATTCGCTGGTGGCACTTTGATCCGACCAAATGGTTGATTCGCGTTTGTTCGTGGTTTGGCCTGACCCATAACTTGCGTCGCACCAATGGTTATCAAGTTGAGAAAGCGCGGTTAGAGATGCAGTTTAAGCGCGCGACAGCGCGGGTTGCGACAGCAAACGAAACTGCGGTGCAAAAACTTCACGATGAATTTGATGAGTTAATGCAGCGACTGCGCGCTTATTATCAAGCACGTAAGCAATTATTGGACGGTAAAGCCAAAGCTTTTGCCGAGCATATGCATGTACCGACGCGTGAAGAGATGCAGGTGAAAGTAGATGAATTACGCGCCGCGTTCGAAGAACACAAGCGCGCATTCAGACAGATGCTGCGGCAACAACTGACGCAGCAAGTGAGCTAAGGCTATTTTTTCTTCGCTTTAGCGAAGGCGTCAGCGAAGGCTGAACCCATTGCAGAGTTGCTAGCCGGTGCCGGTTTCGGTGCCGGCTTCTTTTTGCCCGCCGTTTGCGGTTTGCCCTTCGTTGCAGCCGGTGCAGTTGCTGCCTTAGCGTGCACCTCATCGTCTAACCGCATAGTGAGACTAATGCGTTTACGCGCCACATCTACCTCAAGTACTTTTACCTTAACAATATCGCCGGCTTTGACCACTTCGCGCGGGTCGCTGACGAATTGGTGTGAAAGTGCGCTGACGTGAACCAAACCATCTTGGTGCACACCGACGTCGACGAAGGCGCCAAACGCGGCAACATTCGAGACGACACCCTCGAGGGTCATACCAGGCTTGAGATCTTCTACCTTTTCGACACCTTCTTTAAATTCGGCCATTTTGAACTCAGGACGCGGGTCGCGACCCGGCTTTTCCAACTCACGCAAGATGTCTTGGACGGTCGGTAAACCGAAATTGTCATCGGTGTAATCGCGGGCATCTAATTGCTTTACGAAAGCGCTATCGCCAATGATTTGTGCTACTTCCTTACCATGCTGTTGGGCAATGCGTTCAACCACTGGGTAAGCTTCTGGGTGAACTGCTGAACCGTCAAGCGGTTGTCCGCCATCCATGATGCGCAAAAAGCCTGCGGCCTGTTCAAAGGACTTAGGCCCCATGCGTGCGACGTCAAGCAGCTTTTTCCGCGTTGCGAAGCGCCCGTGTTGGTCACGATGCAGCACGATATTCTGCGCGAGCGTTTTATTCAAACCCGCGACGCGGGCGAGTAGAGCGACAGAAGCCGTATTGACGTCAACACCTACTGCGTTGACACAGTCTTCAACCACGGCATCGAGGCTCTGCGCGAGCTGTGCTTGGCTCACATCATGTTGATACTGACCAACGCCAATCGATTTCGGCTCAATCTTTACCAGCTCAGCGAGTGGGTCTTGTAACCGTCGGGCGATAGAAACCGCACCGCGCAACGACACATCAAGATCAGGAAATTCCAGCGCAGCCAACTCTGAGGCGGAGTAAACTGAAGCACCGGCTTCGTTCACCATGACTTTGGTTGCTTTGACCTCTGGATTGCCTTTCAGCATATCGGCCACAAGTTTGTCGGTTTCCCGTGAGTGCGTGCCGTTACCGATGGCAATCAGTTCGACTTTGTGTTGCTTACACATACCCCCCAAAGTGCGAATCGACTTATCCATTTGGTTTTGCGGCTGAAACGGGAACACCGTATTGGTCCCTAATACTTTGCCGGTACTATCAACGACCGCAACTTTAATCCCGGTACGCACACCTGGGTCCAGTCCCATCGTCACTTTGGCCCCTGCAGGCGCTGCCATGAGTAGGTCTTTCAAGTTGTTGGCGAACACCTTGATGGCATCAGCTTCGGCGCGCTCACGAACGCTGCCAAAGAGCTCGGTTTCCATGTGCAACAATAATTTGATACGCCAAGTCCATTGCACGGTCTGACGCATCCAGTCATCGGCACTACGCTCGCTATGCTGCCAACCGATGTGGCGGGCCACTAGGTATTCACCATGACTGGGTGATTTCGGATCTTCCTGTTGCGGATCTGCGTTGAGTTTTAACTGCAAAACCCCTTCGTTGCGACCACGAAATAGTGCTAACGCACGGTGTGAAGGTATCTTCTTGAGTGCTTCACTGAAACTAAAGTAATCGCGGTATTTCGCGCCTTCTTGTTCTTTGCCACTCACCACTTGGCTGGTGATTTCGGCATTTTCCCAAAGGTATTGGCGTACCTGTTTGAGCAACTGAGCGTCTTCGGCAAAGCGCTCCATCAAGATAAACCGTGCGCCTTCCAGCACTGCTTTGGTATCGGCGAAGCCGGCGTCGGTGTTGATACAATCTTGCGCTAAGCTTTCTGGGTCTTGGTTCGGATCAGCAAGTAAGCTATCGGCTAGCGGCTCGAGACCCGCCTCAATCGCGATTTGCCCCTTGGTGCGACGTTTCGGTCGATAAGGTAGGTACAAATCTTCCAACTCAGTCTTGGATTCAGTGCTACGAATTGCACGTTCTAATTCCGGCGTTAATTTGTCTTGCTCGCGGATACTGGCAAGAATAACTTCGCGACGTTCATTGAGCTCACGCAAATAGGTAAGACGCTGCGCCAAGGTGCGCAACTGCGTATCATCGAGTCCGCCGGTGGCTTCTTTTCGATAACGCGCAATGAAAGGCACGGTTGCGCCATCATCAAGTAGCGCGATAGCAGCATTGACCTGCTGCGAACTAACAGCTAATTCGTTCGCGATTTGCTGGGAAATCGAGCTCATAATCTCTCTCTTTTCTGGGGCTATGCAAAAATTTGGGGCGCCAGTATAGCAGTGTTCAAGCGCCTTTCGTAAGCTGATAGCAGATGTCCGCTATCCACCATTCTTTGATACCAGTTGGAGTGGGCACACGAATGTCATCATCCACTTGTTTGCCAAGTGCTGCGCGGGCCATCGGGGAGTCGATGGAAATGACTGATTTATCGTCATATATCTCATCAGGACCGACAATAGAGAAAGTACGCTCTTGGCCCTCAGCATTCTCGATAGTGACAGTCGCACCAAAAAATACTTTGCCTTCTTGAGCTGGCGCGTAATCGACTATTTTCAGTTCTGCCAAGCGTTTGCGCAAAAAGCGGACGCGTTTATCAATTTGTCTTAATTTTTGTTTGTTATATTTGTAGTCGGCATTTTCAGAGCGATCGCCCAAGCTGGCGGCCCATGCAACTTTCTCTGTGGTCTCACGACGCTCGACGCGCCACAAATGATCGAGTTCAGCCTGCAGTTTTAAATAACCGCAGCGGGTAATGAGCGCTGTACGTGCCATAGTTTCTGGGAGACTCGCATGTCTGTTATTGTTGAAATTAAACGTGCTCATGGTAATCGTTACGCTATCAAAGCACTAGTTAAAAGCAGTAAAAGAGCAAAAGGAAAACATTTCGATACAAAAAGCGAGGGCTCTGAGTAGCTTGTTGATTGGCAAGCACCCAGCCTTCTTTTATAGTGCAAATAATGGATTTAATGTGGGGAACCCTAAGCATGTCGCAAGAAACCTTTAAGATTCTCGTGGTCGATGATGACGCGCGGTTGCGTGGATTGCTCGAACGCTACTTAACGGAGCAAGGTTTTTATGTGCGCTCGGCGGCCCAAAGCGAGCAAATGGACCGCTTACTGGAACGTGAGAATTTTCACTTGATGGTGCTTGATTTGATGCTGCCAGGTGAAGATGGATTATCTATTTGTAAACGTTTACGGCACGACAATAACGAAATTCCGGTGGTCATGTTAACGGCCAAAGGTGATGAAGTTGATCGGATCATTGGTCTTGAGCTCGGAGCCGATGACTATTTAGCTAAACCCTTCAATCCACGCGAGTTGCTCGCCCGCATTCGCGCGGTTTTGCGCCGTCGCGGTAAAGAAATCCCAGGAGCTCCTAGCACCGACGACGAAGAAATTACTTTTGGTGAGTTTCGTCTAAATCTGGGGACTCGCGAAATGTATCGTGGCGATGAGCCCATGCCACTGACGAGTGGTGAATTTGCGGTGTTAAAAGCCTTGGTCACCCATCCGCGCCAACCGATGTCACGTGACAAGCTCATGAACCAAGCGCGTGGGCGCGATTACAGCGCTCTCGAGCGTAGCATCGACGTGCAAGTATCACGTTTACGCCGCATGCTCGAAGTCGATCCTGCGAACCCACGTTATATTCAAACGGTGTGGGGCTTGGGATACGTGTTCGTACCCGACGGTAGCAAGAAAGCTTAAGCGATGCGCCTTTTTCCGCGGTCTGCGTTTGCTCGCACAGTGGCGTTGATCGCGCTGCTGTTGCTTATCAACCAAGTGGTTTCCTACATTATGGTGGGTCTCTATGTGGTGAAGCCAAGCATGCAGCAAATCAGTTCGGCGGTTGCTAAGCAGGTGCAAGGAATTGTCGTGCTTGACCAGTGGCTCACCGACGCGGAAATGACCAGCACGGAGAAACGGCTGTTAGCCGAGCGTTATTTGGCTGCGGTCGAAATAGAAGGATACACTGAGTCGCAGGCGTTAACCAACGGTCTAGCTGATGCTTCCACTTATAACTTTCTATCCAATCAAATGAGTCAGCAACTGGCGTCGAGTACAGAAGTTCGCATTTCACAAGACGACATTTACTATGTCTGGATTAAAACTGAATCTCTACCTGGCTATTGGTTGCGCTTACGCCTCGATACTTTTGATGAGGCGCGCTTTTCACCATTGATGTTCTATCTAATTTTAATCGGTGCCCTCAGTGTCTTAGGCGGTATGTGGTTTAGCAATTGGTTGAATCGACCGTTAAAAGCTTTGCAGGCAGCAGCCCGACAGATCGGTCGCGGTGATTATCCCGAGCAGTTGCCCGAACGCGGCTCGACTGAAGTTATTGCGGTGACTCGGGCGTTTAACCAGATGGCCCAGGGCGTGCAGCAACTGGAGCAGGATCGTGCCTTGTTGATGGCCGGGGTTTCGCATGATTTGCGTACACCGCTGACGCGTATCCGCCTTGCCACTGAAATGATGCCTGCAAGTGAGGACTATCTGGCCGAGGGTATCATCGGTGATATTGATGATATGAACGCGATTATCGACCAGTTTATTGATTACGTTCGTGTCGATACGCTCAGTGATAACGATTGTGAGAACATCAATTACTTGGTTGAAGACGTTGTCGGCCACGTACCAGAGAGCTGGCAAACCCACATCGATGTTCAGTATGGCGATGTGCCGAAAATTCCAATTCGGGCGATTTCGATTAAACGTGTGTTACTCAACTTGTTAGAAAACGCTGAACGCTATGGTGGCGATAAAACTCTCGTCGAGACTGGCTATGATAGCTCGCGTGAACGAGTATGGGTAACGGTAAGTGACAACGGTGAAGGGATTCCTGCCGGGCAAGTAGAACATGTGCTACAGCCATTTACTCAAGGTGACAAAGCGCGTGCAACCAAAGGCTCAGGACTAGGTCTAGCCATTGTAAAACGGATTATTGAACGCCACGGCGGGCGTATTACTTTTGGTCGCAGTCAGCGCTTAGGTGGCTTGGCAATCCGGATTGAGCTGCCAAGCCAAAAAACGACTGCTGCCGCAAGTTAGTCGCGAACACGATTGAGCCCATTGAGCGCCGCTACCCGATAGGCTTCCGCCATAGTAGGATAGTTAAAAGTGGTATTGACGAAATATTCAATCGTGTTGCCACCATTTTTCTGTTCCATGATCGCCTGACCGATGTGGATAATTTCTGCTGCACGCTCGCCGAAACAGTGAATACCCAGTACTTCTTTAGTATCGCGATGAAACAATAATTTCAGACTTCCCACCGCCATGTTGGAAATTTGCGCCCGCGCCAAATGCTTAAATTGCGCTCGACCCACTTCGTAGGGGACTTTTTGTTCCGTTAATTCTTCTTCGGTTTTACCAACGGAACTGATTTCCGGAATCGTATAGATACCTGTCGGGATATCACTAACCAGCCGTTTTTGGCAATCGCCTTCGAGCATTTCGGTGGCACAAATACGGCCCTGGTCATAGGCTGCGGATGCTAACGATGGGTAGCCAATGATGTCACCGACCGCGAAAATGTTATCAACTTCGGTCTGATAAGCACCAGTGACCTCGAGTTGACCGCGATGATTCGGTTTTAAGCCAACGCTTTCGACGTTGAGCTCTTCGATGTTACCGGAACGACCATTGGCATACAGCAAGCAGTCGGCATCAAGACGTTTACCCGACTGCGTGTAAAGCGTCACACCGTCTTCATGACCTTCAATGCGCTCGTATTCTTCGTTATGGCGAATCACCACGCCGTTGTTACGCAGGTGATAACTCAAGGCGTCAGAAATTTCTGCATCTAAGAATGACAACAATCGATCGCGGGTATTGATAAGGTCTACTTTCACGCCTAAGCCGCGGAAAATACTCGCGTATTCACAGCCGATGACGCCGGCACCATAAATAATAATGCTGCGCGGCTCATGTTTTAATGACAACACGGTGTCAGAGTCGTAGATACGTTCGTGGTTAAAATCAACATCGCTAGGGTGATAAGGACGCGAACCCGTGGCAATCACTACTTGCTTGGTGCCAATGTATTCGATGGTGCCGTCAGGCTGAGTAATCTTCAGCGTGTTGGCATCTTCGAAGGCGGCGACACCATGTAAAACAGTGACATTGTTGCGCTGATAAAAACCGCTGCGCATTTGTACTTGTTGCTGTATGACCCCTTGGGCGTGACGTAAAATGTCAGCGAAGGTTAGGCTACGCGGACGCAAGTCACCGACGAACAGCGGGTTGCTATTAAATTCAATGAGACGGCTCACCGAATGACGCAGCGCCTTAGAGGGAATGGTTCCCCAATGGGTACAACCACCACCAAGCGAGCTATGTTTTTCGATGATCGCGACATTACGGCCTTTCTTGGCCAGTTGCATTGCTGCTCCTTCACCGCCAGGCCCGCTACCGATGACTACGGCGTCATATTGTGTGGTCACTTCGCGCATCAAATGCTCCTCGTTGTTGTACCGCTTAATTCAAGTGGTTATAGTAACCGAAACCCTAGGTTGTGAGCCAGTAAAGCAGGCTTATTCTCGATATCAGTATGGCAGATGAATATGGCCCGAAAACCTGTACCCGAAATTCTTCAACGACAAATTGTAGCGCGCAGTCGGTTGTTGCGCATCGAAGCTGTTGATTTACGTTTCAGCAATGGTGTGGAGCGGCAATTCGAGCGTATGCAAAGTAGCGGCCGCGGCGCAGTCATGGTGGTGCCCTTTATTGACGATGAAACGCTGATGCTGGTACGCGAATATGCCGCTGGGCTACACAACTATCAATTGGGCTTTCCGAAAGGCTTAATCGATCCCGGTGAAACGCCTGAACAAGCTGCCAATCGAGAGCTTAAAGAAGAAATTGGCTTTGGTGCTACCGAGCTTATTGCACTGAAAAGCGTGACCATGGCACCGCAGTTCTTCTCTGCCACCATGCACATTTTTATCGCGCGTGGGCTTTACCCGGAGCAGCTTGAAGGGGATGAACCCGAACCACTCGAACAGGTACCATGGCTACTGAGCAAAGCTGAAGCTTTGCTTGAACAAGAAGATTTTACCGAAGCGCGCAGCATTGCAGCTTTGTTGATGACATTGAGGGAATTGCAACGGTGAACGATGCGAACGAGTTAGCATGGATGCTCGAAGGGGCGGCAAAAATTGCTCAGCAGGCTGGCGACTTGATTATGGAGCAGTACGAAGAGCAGGCTTACGCGACTTATGAAAAGTCTGATGCGTCACCTGTAACCAGTGCCGACTTGGCGGCCCATCGCTTGATTACGGCCAAGCTGAATGCATTGACGCCAGACATTCCGGTGCTGTCAGAAGAGGGCGCACACCTGTCGATTGAAGAACGCCAACAATGGCCGCGCTACTGGCTAATAGACCCGATTGACGGTACCCAAGAGTTTATTGCACGCTCGGGGGACTTCACCGTAGTGATTGCTCTAGTCGTGGGACAACAACCAACGCTGGGAGTGATTTACTGGCCTGCGGGAGACAAACTGTACTTAGCGCAACGCGGTGCTGGTGCGTTTCGTCGCGACGTTAATGGTGAGCAACAGCTACAGGTGCGTAAAGTGAGCAAACCGCTCGATGACCCAATCATCTTGGCTATCAGCCGTCGGCAACCACGCGAACGCGTGCTGGCGCGGATGAACCCAGATCGGGAATTAAGTACGTTACCTGCGGGCAGCTGCTCATTGAAAGCCTGTTTGATTGCAGAAGGAGCTGCTGATTGTTTTCTGCGTGTCGGGCCTACCGGTGAATGGGATACCGCAGCAGCTGATGTGATTGTCGGTGAAGCAGGCGGCAGTATTGTTAGTGAGCATTTTAAGCCGCTCACCTACAATCAAGAGGCGAACTTAGGCAATCCAAATTTTCTGATTTTGGGGGACCCAGCAGTGCCGTGGCAGCAGGTGTTTATTCGTCATCAAACGCACCCTGAGGCATGATATTCAGGGTTTCGTGCAATTCTGACCATACCAAAACGGCTTCCCCGCGTTGCAGTTGCGCTCGCACATCTTCGACTTTTTCGGCGAGGCTTTTTTCTTCCCAGCCGTAGTCAGTACCCTCGCGTAGCACATAGGACTCAATCACGCTGTCTAGTGTTTCTGCTGTGAGTTGTTGCCATGGAATTAGCATAATGCGTCACTCTCTTCGGCTGTTTGCAAGGCTTCCTCGGCTGCCATCCAAGCTTCTTCCGCTTGATTAAGGTGTTGCTGAGTTTGTGCCTGTTGTTCCAGTAGCTGTTGCAGGCGCGCCTTATGTTGCTCTTCGTAGAGCGAATTATCGGCCAACTGCTGATTGAGTTCAGTCAGTTTTTGCTCGTGTTCATGCACCTGCTTTTCATACTTTGCCACGGCATCTTTGAATGGCTTTAATCGTGCACGGCGTTCGGCGGCTTCGCGCTTTTCGGTTTTGCGGTCAGTCTTGCCTGAGCTTGCGGCATCGCTGGTTGCGGTCGAGCTATTCTGACTTTGGTTTTGCAGCCAGCGATGATAACCATCGAGGTCGTCATCGAATAGCTCAACTCGACCGTTCGCGACCAAGAAAAAGTCGTCGACGGTGGTACGTAATAAATGCCGATCGTGCGATACGATGACCATTGCGCCTTCGAAATCCTGTAAGGCAAAAACCAATGACTCGCGCATCACGCTGTCGAGATGGTTCGTCGGTTCATCGAGCAACAACAGATTAGGTTTTTGGTAAACAATCAATGCTAACACCAACCGCGCTTTCTCGCCGCCGGACATGGGCCCCACGAGGCGCGTGGCTTGATCGCCTGAAAAACCAAAACCGCCCAGAAAATCTCGCAATTGCTGTTCGCTAGCTTTGCGATCGAGGCGTTGCAGATGTTGTAGCGCACTCGCTGCGACATCAAGCGTTTCCAGTTGATGCTGCGCGAAGTAGCCAAGTTTGATACCTGGATTCAGCTCCAAAATGCCTTTTTGCGGTTTAATTTCACCAGCCAACAGCTTGACTAGGGTCGATTTACCAGCGCCATTGCGTCCTAGTAGACCAATTCGGCTACCAGGGACTAAGTTAAACTGAATGGACTCCAAAATGACCTTGTCGCCATAGCCCGCTTGCACTTGTTCGAGTTTCAATAGCGGATTCGGCAGTTGCTCTGGTGGCCTAAACTGAAATTGGAACTGACTATTAGCCACAATAGGTGCACTGCTTTGTAATCGTTCTAATGCCTTGATGCGGCTCTGCGCTTGGCGAGCTTTGCTGGCTTTGTAGCGAAAGCGATCGATGTAGCTTTGTAAGTGCTTGCGCTGCGCTTGCTCTTTTTCAAACTGCGCTTGTTGCTGTGCAATTTGCTCCGCTTGCTGGCGCTCGAAACTACTGTAATTGCCGTTATAAGAGGTCGCAGTTTGGTGTTCAATATGAATGATTTGCTGACAAATGGCATCGAGGAAGTCGCGGTCATGCGAAATCAGCAGTAGGGTACCCGGAAAACGTTGTAGCCAGTCTTCTAACCAAAAGATAGCGTCCACATCGAGGTGGTTGGTGGGCTCATCGAGGAGCAACAAGTCAGCGCGGGCTATCAACGCTTGGGCAAGGTTTAGGCGCATGCGCCAACCACCAGAAAATGCTTTTACCGGTTGCTGAAACTGCGCATCGGTGAAACCCAAACCGGCAAGTAAAGAGGCGGCTCGGGCAGGCGCCTCATAGGCGCCGATAGCGGCGAGCTGGTCGTGTAAACGACCGATGGCATGACCGTCATCTTGCTGTTCTGCCTGAACCAGTTGATCCTCTAGCTGGCGTAACTCAGTATCACCATCAAGCACATAATCGAGCGCGCTGCGATCGAGCGCAGGAGTTTCTTGCTTGACGCTGGCGCTACGCCACTGCTGGGGCACTTCACAATCGCCTTGCTCGACCTGTAATTCACCACGCAGCAAAGCAAACAGTGACGATTTGCCGGTGCCATTACGACCGACCACGCCGACATGATGGCCTGGAAAAATCGTCAGGTTGGTGTTCTGCAGCAGTACCTTGCCACCGCGCATCAGCGCCATATCGCGTATCGAAATCATGAACATCCCACGCTGCATAGATGCAGCTTGTGTTAACTAAAGAATCTGCGACAATTATACCCGAAGCAACTTGAGGTGAATATGGATCGAACACGCAAACGCTTTATCGCTGGCGCGGAATGCCCAGCATGTCATGCAACTGACACCCTACAGTTACAAATAACTGAGCGCAGTGATGGGACGCTCGACGAGACTGTCCACTGTGTTGCATGCCAACATTCTTTTAGCGAGCAAGACAAACAACCTAAGGCTGCGGCAACAGCTTCAGATACAGTAAAACAAGACAAAAATATTATCGGTATCTTTAAGCCGGAGTAGCTGCCGGTTTAAATAACTACAAGGAACATTTCATGGCAAGTCAGCTTTCGCTCGTTTATCTTGGTTTATGGCTTATTCTCGTAACCTGGTTAGTGCAGTGGGCGGTTGCCGCGGCAGTTAAGGCAAAGCAACCCAATGCAGTCCCCGGCAAAGTCCCTGAAAACATCAGTCACGAATCCTTGGTGTTTCGTACCCACCGCACCTTTATGAATACTTTAGAAAATGTGCCGATGTTCTTGGCGAGCGTCTTCGTTGCTTTGTTTATCGGCATTGAAAGCGAATGGTTGGGTTATTGGGTCATATTATTTGCCATCGCGCGTATTGTGCACATGGTGCTGTATTACGCCATTGCGACTGAAAAGAATCCAAGCCCACGTAGTTGGTTCTTTGTGTTGGGAGCGATAGCCAATATTGCAGTTTTGGTGCAAATCGCGCTCGCGCTGATGTAAAACTGTCATGCAGAGCGTGCTTTTCGATCTCGCTTACGCGCTTGGGATCGGTCTGATTCTTGGCTTAGAGCGTGGTTGGAGTCAGCGAGGGCGTTCCGATGGCCAGCGTTTTGCAGGTCTGCGGACTTTTGCGATTAGCAGCCTGCTCGGCGCAGTGCTGTTGTTGGTCAGTCAACAGCTAGCCGAGCCAGCGTGGCCACTGTGGCTCGGTGGTTTTATCAGCTTTGCGTTGCTGATCATCGTTGCGCATGTGTTGGAATCACGCAGTAATGCCGATTTAGGCATTACCACACCGACCACCTTGCTACTCACCTTTTGCTTAGGCGCACTCTGTGTTGCGGGTCAAGTGATGTTGGCCGTCCCTATTGCCATTGTCGTGGCGTTGTTGCTGAGTTTAAAACCTGCGCTACATCAGTGGGTAGAGCGCCTCCAGCAACGTGAATTACTAGCGATTTTACAAATGCTGGTGATCAGCGTAGTGATGCTGCCGTTGTTGCCAAACGAGGGGTATGGCCCAGGTGCTGTGCTCAATCCGTATTTGATTGGCTGGATGGTGGTACTCATTACCGGCATTTCATTTGTGGGGTATTTTGCCAGCAAATTACTCGGTCCACACCGTGGTATTTTGCTGACGGGGATGCTCGGCGGTATTGCTTCTTCGACTGCGGTTACCCTCAACATGGCCAAGTTTGGCAAGGAAAGTCGCGCCGGTCATCACCTATTCGTGGTCGCTATCTTGATTGCCAGTGCCACAATGTTTCCTCGGGTACTGGTTGAAGTGGCGGTGGTGAATCGTGAGTTACTCACTTGGTTGATTTTGCCGATGGGGGTGATGACCCTAGCTAACTTTACTGGCGTGATTTGGCTACTCCGGCGCCGACAATCGACCGAACTGCAAAATGAGGTCGTGGTGAAAAACCCGTTTGATATCTTCACTGCACTCAAATTTGCTGGGTTACTGGTAGCAATCCTCGTGATTGCACATTATGCCCATCTCTATTTTGACGATGCAGGTGTGTATGCAGTCGCAGCAATATCCGGTCTTACCGACGTCGATGCGATCACTTTGTCACTGGCGAAGCTGGCGAACAATAGCCTCGATGCTCAAGTGGCTAGTTTTGGCATTTTGCTAGCTGCATCGGTGAATACGCTTGTGAAAGTAGGCTTGGTTGTCGCACTAGGCCATCGTAACATGTGGTTGCCGTGCGCATTGGTGTGTGGTCTCGCTATTAGTCTCGGTTGGTTGAGTTTGTGGGTGCTGCAAATCGCAGTGTAAAGTCCCCTCAGCTTACTGGTGAAACGGCATGAATTCGCCTACACTATAGCCGCTTTAACGACACCACTTGAATCGTTTATCGCATCGTTTTTCGTAAAGAGAGGAGTGCTCATTTATGACGCAGCAGTATCCTATCGGGACACCTAGGAAGCCATGGAGCTCAGCGGAGAAAAAAGCGTGGCTGAGCGCGCAAAGTAAACAGCGCGACTACGGCAACGACGTGGTACGTCGCATCGACCATCTGCGTGAACTCTTTCAGGTCGAAACCTATGGCGAGCTTGCTTACGCCGAGCACACCTATCCATTATTTATTGTCCGCAGTCAGCCTTGGCGAGATGATTTGCCAACGGCATTGGTGACTGGCGGAGTGCATGGCTATGAGACCAGTGGGGTCCATGGTGCCTTGTATTTTTTAGAGACCGAAGCGGTGAATCACTTGGCGCGCTTCAATCTTATCGTCGCACCCTGCATCAGTCCTTGGGGTTACGAAACCATTAATCGGTGGAACCCTGATGCGATCGATCCAAATCGCTCCTTTGTCGCCAACAGTCCAGCTCAAGAATGTGCTTTGCTGATGAAGTATCTAGCAGCGCAGAATATTCAACCTGATGTGCACATCGACCTGCACGAGACCACGGACACCGACAATTCGGAATTCCGACCTGCTTTGGCAGCGCGGGATGGCACCACCAACGACAACTGGAATATTCCAGATGGTTTTTACTTGGTTGCCGACAGCCAGCGTAGCGAGCCAGAATTCCAGCGTGCGATTATCGAGCAGGTAAAACCGGTAACCCATATTGCACCTGCGGATGATCACGGCTGCCTGATTGGTGCGCCGATGGTGCAAGAGGGTGTCATTGAATACGATGCACGACCGCTAGGACTTTGTATGGGCATGACGCAGGCGCGTTTCGTGACCACCACCGAAGTTTATCCCGATAGCCCGAACACCAACCCAGTCGAATGTGTCGACGCGCAAGTTGCAGCGGTGCGCGGCGCACTCGATTTTGCTGGGACGCAGCGCTAAGTGAACGAGCAACTGACGCCTGCTTGTCGGGCGGTGCAGCAGTGGGTGGCAGAAGTTGTCGTGGGTCTCAATTTCTGCCCATTTGCCCACCGTGAAGTTGAAAAGCAATCGATTCGCTACCTTGAGAGTAACGCGCACAACATCGAGCAAGCGCTCACCGATTTAGTGCAAGCAATGCAAGAGTTGCTGCAGGATGACGCCACGGAAACGACTTTGCTCGTGCTGAGTAAGGGATTTACAGAGTTTGCCGATTATTTGGATTTACTCGACTATGTGGCACTCACGTTACGCGAGTTTCAGTTTGAAGGTACGTTACAGATCGCAAGCTTTCATCCGCACTATCAATTTGCAGATACTGCTGAAGACGATGTAAGTAATTACACCAATCGTGCGCCTTATCCAGTCCTACATATTTTGCGTGAAGCGAGTTTAGCCAAGGCGCTGGCACGTTATCCGCATCCTGAACAGATACCAGAGCGCAATATCAAAGTGGCTGAGCAGCAAGGCAAAGCGTATTTCGATACCCTACTGGCACGTCTGCACGC
Organism: Pseudidiomarina salilacus; assembly: GCF_047323925.1. Classification (GTDB taxonomy): domain Bacteria; phylum Pseudomonadota; class Gammaproteobacteria; order Enterobacterales; family Alteromonadaceae; genus Pseudidiomarina; species Pseudidiomarina salilacus. Next base: position 1,640,177 of record NZ_CP178751.1, on the reverse strand, counting down.
CGCATCAAGCGTCGCGCGGTAAGCCTTTTTCAACTGCGCGGGTGAGGCGTAGCACTTGTTTAGTCACACCTGCTGCACGGTCATGTTGGCGTTGTAATGCCCAATCTATATGCTCATCCACCATGGCATTAACTTTACCTCGTTGCGCTTCTAGCGCGCTTACGATCGCCGGATGGTAAGCTGCGTTGCCAAGCGCAACCGCAAGATTACGCTGCCAACAGGCAAATCCAATACGTCGAATCGGGGAGCCCTCAGTTTTTTGCAAAAAGGTGGCTTCGTCCCATTGCCAGAGTTCCAGTAACTCTGGCGCGTGCAGGTCTTTGCGTGGCGCAAAGTCGGCTTCGTCAGTCAGTTGCGCGTAGCGATTCCAGGGACAAATGAGTTGGCAATCGTCACAGCCATAAATGCGATTGCCCATCAACGGCCGAAATTCTTCCGGAATGGCGGATTTCAGTTCAATGGTTAAATAGGAAATACAACGCCGCGCATCCAAGCGATAGGGTTCAACGATAGCTTGCGTCGGACAAATGGTGATACAGGCTGTACAACTGCCACACTTTTCCGCCACCGGTTGATCGACAGGTAATGGCAAGTTGACTAACAATTCACCAAGGAAAAACCAAGAGCCACCTTGTTCATCAAGCACTAATGTGTGCTTACCGGTCCAACCGAGACCGGCTTTTACTGCCAATGGCCGCTCCATGATCGGTGCCGAATCAACAAATGGCCGATAATCAAGCTCGGCACAGGCAGCTTTGATGCGTTCACCCAGTTGTTTGAGGCGTTTGCGCATCAGCTTGTGATAATCGCGACCGAGCGCATAACGGCTGATGTAGCCAAGGCGTGGATTCTTGAGAGTGCGTGCAAAACCCGCCTCGGCAGGCAAGTAATTCATTCGTACCGATATCGCTCTGACACTGCCTTCGTGCAGTTGCTCTGGCCGCGAGCGCAGCTCCGCATGTCGCGCCATGTATTCCATTTCGCCATGCATACCTGCGTCAAGCCAACGCTGCAACGCGGCGCGTTCGGCGCTGAGGTCGAGATCAGTGATACCGACCTTCTGAAAGCCAAGTTCGTTACCCCAACGTTTAATATCTACTGCAAGTTGCTGGAAATCCATGCGTGACGGTTTATGCTTAAGTGAATCGGAATGCAGAGCACAAAATAACAAAAATCAGAAGGAGATGCACCGATGCAGATCAACATGCAGCATCTGGTCTTTCAGACCTCGCAAGTGCGCGAACGGGAATTAGAAGCTGCTGCGAGTCTATCTGTGAGTCCGGCACAACTCATGCAGCGGGCGGCGCAAAGCTGTCTCGCTGCTTTAGAGCGTCAGCAACCTGCACCAGCTCGGGTGATGATTTTATGTGGCCCAGGAAATAATGGTGGCGACGGTTGGGTACTAGCGCGCTTGGCAAGTGCTGCTGGCTATCGCGTGCAAGTCGTCGCAACCGAGCCAAAAACCGATTTGGCGAAGCAAGCTGCAGCAGCTTGGCGGCAGCAACAGGGCAGTATAGAACCACTCGACAAGCTTGACCGAACCCATCTTGCCGAACAAGACGTAATTGTCGACGCGTTATTAGGCACTGGCTTAAGTCGTGAGCTCGATGAACTGTATCAGCGTGTGGTCGAAACCTTGAACGATGCGAAGGACTTTCACAAGCTGTGGGTGCTCAGTATTGACTGTCCCACAGGACTGCAAAGCGATACTGGAGTGCCGATGCCGGTTGCCGTAGAAGCCGATTACACGGTCACTATGGTGGCGCTCAAACCCGGTCTACTGACCGGGCAAGCCGCACATTTTACTGGGCACTTAGAACTTGCCGAGTTAGGCATTGCACCTGCATTCCGTCAACTCGAAAAGCCAGTCGCCACGCTGATCGAGCAGGATGAGGTCATGCGCTTGCTGCCGCCACGCAGCCGCAGTAGTCACAAAGGCCAACATGGCCATGTTGTGATTGTCGGAGGCAACGTTGGCATGTCAGGAGCAGTGGTTTTGGCGGGGCGTGCGGCGTTGCGCGCTGGCTGCGGCAAGGTCTCAGTGCTCACCCATCCGCAGTCGCAACAAATCGTGGCGATGGCGCAACCCGAATTGATGGTACAGAGTACCGCAGCTGAAGACCAGCAAGCCATACAAGACTACCTAAAGCGTGCCGACTGTGTCGTGTTAGGACCAGGTCTTGGCGATGATAAATGGGGGCAACGACTCGCCCAAGCAGTGTTACTAAGTGGTATGCCAATGGTCGTTGATGCCGACGGATTAAACTTGTTGAGTCGCCATGATGAATGGTGGCCAGCGCATGAACATCTCTGGCTAACACCGCATCCTGGAGAAGCGGGTCGGTTACTCGGCATAACGACCGCAGAGGTGGAGCAGGACCGTTGGCAAGCAGTGCAAAAGCTCACTACGAAATCGCAGGCGCACGTTGTCCTCAAAGGTTCAGGTTCGCTCATTGCGCAAGCGCAAAGTGCTCGTATTCGTGTGTGTCGACGGGGAACACCGGCATTGGCAGTCGGTGGTTCGGGCGATGTGTTGAGCGGGATTGTCGGCAGTTTAGTGGCACAAAAATTACCAGCCGAAGCTATCTTGCCTTGTGCTGTTTGGTTGCATGCGGTGGCTGCTGAACACGCTGCAAAAGGCGGCGAACGTGGTACACTACCGAGTGATTTGTTGGAACCGTTGCGGAAATTAGTAAATCCATGACCGAACAGAGTTTAAGTTTAATCGACGAAGCTGCATTGCTAGATGTAGCCGCGCGATTAGCAGCAGTAGTGCAAAAAACGCCATCGACAAAACCATTAACTATTTACTTGGTAGGTGAATTAGGCGCGGGAAAAACCACTTTTAGCCGAGGTTTTATTCAGGCCTTCGGACATCAAGGAAAGGTAAAAAGCCCCACTTACACTTTGGTCGAAAGCTATGATTTGCCATTATGGCAGATACATCACTTTGATTTATATCGGCTGGCAGATCCTGAAGAGCTTGAATTTATGGGCATTCGCGATTACTTTGACAGTCAAACCATAATTCTGGCGGAGTGGCCGCAACGCGGTACGGGCGTGCTACCAGAGCCAGATATAAAAATCGTTATCGATTACGCTGACCAAGGGCGAGCGATGACATTAAGTGCGCTAACAACAAGAGGTCGAGAGTTACTCGATAAGCTCTAACATGCAACGCTTGTGGCTAGTTTTCATAACACTGTTAATAGTGGGCTTTGTTGTACCAACAGCAGAGGCAAACACTATTGAAAAAGTGCGCATGTCACCATCGCCAGACAACACTCTGGTAGTGTTCGATATGACCGAGCCACCGACCTACAGCTACTTCACTTTGAATCAGTCTCATCCCTACCGCTTAGTTATTGATTTTCAGCGTACGGGGCTCGATTTTGACCTCGATCAGCTGCAGTCAAAGTCGCTGATGGTGACGAAAGTTCGCACTAGTACACCGAAGTCGCCAGACAGCGTGCGCATCGTGCTGGAACTCGACAAAAAAGTAGATGCCAATTTTCAAGTGTTACCACCGCAGGGGACCTATGGTCACCGCTTAGTTGTGAATGTGCCCGGTGCTGCGATGGAGCGCGACAGCTCAGTGTTAAGTGCGGATGATTTACAAGAACGCAAAGTAACGGTTGCTATCGATGCCGGTCATGGCGGCGAAGATCCGGGTTCGATTGGTCCTAGCGGGACCTATGAAAAAGATGTGGTACTGCCCATTGCACGAGCGTTGGCCAAGATGATCAACGATGATCCAGCCATGCAAGCCTATTTGATTCGCAGTGATGATTATTATGTTGGCTTGAACGAACGGCCACGCAAAGCTGAGCGCATTAATGCCGATTTGTTTGTCTCTATCCATGCGGATGGCTTTCACACACCGCAACCGCGCGGTGCCTCAATTTGGGTGTTGTCGAACGGCCGCGCTAACAGTGAGATGGGTCGCTTGCTAGAGAACAAAGAGCGCTTATCTGATGTTTTAGGGGGTATTCCTGCCAGTGAAAGTGGCGATGCAATGCTCAACCAAACGTTGGTGTCAATGAGTATGGACATCAACATGGTCGGCGCGCACGAAGCAGCAACGGAAGTGATCAGTGAGTTAAAACGTATAACGCGGATGCATAAAGCGCAGCCGCAATCAGCTAGCCTGGCGGTGTTAACTTCGAGTGCGATGCCGTCAATGCTGGTTGAAACCGGATTTATCACTAACCCAGCAGAAGAGAAGCTGTTGCGTAGTAATCAGCATCAACAAAAACTTGCGCGGGCGGTGTATCAAGGTGTACGTAGTTACTTCTTACGACGCCCGCCAGATGGCACTATGTTTGCCAGTGCACGTGCAAGCCGACACGTGGTGAAATCCGGCGAATCACTGTCGATCTTGGCGCAGCGTTACAATACCTCAGTCGCCGCGATAAAAGAACGTAACAACTTACGCACTTCAGTCATTCGCGTGGGTCAAGTGCTCGACATTCCAGCGCCGAATTAGGATTTGCCATGCCAATTCAGTTATTGCCGATAAGCCTGGCCAACCAAATTGCTGCCGGTGAAGTTATTGAGCGTCCCTCATCGGTGGTAAAAGAACTGATCGAGAACAGTCTCGACTCCGGCGCGAATCAACTTTTTATCGATATCGAGAAGGGCGGTCGGCGACGGATTCGTATTCGCGATAATGGCTCCGGCATCGATAAAGATGAATTAGCACTCGCATTAGCGCGCCATGCGACGAGTAAAATCACCTCACTTGCGGATTTGGAAGCGATTCAAAGTCTAGGCTTTCGCGGCGAAGCGCTCGCCAGTATTAGTTCAGTTTCACGTTTGACGCTCACCTCCAAGCCAGCGCAGCAAACGCAGGCGTGGCAAGCTTGGGTCGAAGGGCGAGATATGCAAGCGCAGCTAACGCCAGCAAGTCATCCCAATGGCACCACTGTCGATGTTGAAGACTTATTCTTCAATACCCCAGCGCGCCGTAAATTTTTGCGCACTGATAAAACTGAATTTAGCCATATTGATGAAATGCTTAAGCGTATCGCCTTAAGTCGATTCGACGTCAAAATGGTAATTCAGCATAACCAGAAAGTGGTGCGTCAGTACCCCGCGGTAGCGCAAGAGCGTGCGCTCGAACGGATTGCAAAAGTGGTTGGCAGCAGTTTCTCGGACACTGCTGAAAGAGTGGATAGTGAACACTTTGGATTGCGTTTGTGGGGCTGGATGGCGCCGCCGGAAGCCTGTCGTCATCAAGGTGACGTGCAGTTTCTCTATGTGAACGGACGCATGATGCGTGATCGACTCCTCAATCACGCCATACGCCAAGCTTATGGGGACGAACTTGGTGATGACCGGTCGCCGACTTACGTGCTCTATCTCGAGTTACCGCCGGCAGAGGTCGACGTTAACGTGCATCCGGCCAAACATGAAGTGCGCTTTCATCATGCGCGACAAGTGCATGACTTTGTTCTGCAAAGTCTGCGTGGTGTTGCCCGTGGTGCGACGTCTAACGTCGCACCACATCAGTATCAAGCAGCATCGGCACAGCTGCAGCAGCAAGTCGCCGCCTTGCAACCACGTTACAATAACCCCTTACCTGGTGTCGCAGCTGCGCCATCGGCGCCTGTGGTAGAGCGCTCGGCAACGCCGCAAAGTGCGAGTATTTTAGCAGTGCTGCAACAGCGCTTTGCGCTACTAGAGCATGCTGGGCAATTAGTGTTGTTGCACTTACAAGAAGTAGAGCAAGCTTACTTAGTGCGGCAGTTGCAACGTCAGCATGAGACTGGCCTCAGCGGTCAACCCTTATTAATACCGGTGAAATTGACCGACAAAGAGCTCAGTCAGACCATGGTTGAGCTGCCTCTGGCACGGCTGGCGCAACTTGGCGTTGTGTATCGCAAAGTCGGCCGGCAAGTGGTAATTGAGCAGGTGCCGAGTGCACTGCGTCATTCTGATATCCAAACCAGCATGGCGACGCTCGTGAACTTCTTGACTGACGCGGCTGAGTTGCCGCCAGAGTTTTGGCAATGGCTTGCCCAGCAACAAGTGAGTACACACTACAGCAAAGTGCAGGCAGAACATTGGGCGGGTATTTGGCTAGAACAGTTGCAAGGCGCGAATAAGTTCGTTACGCGGTTGCAGTTACCTGAGTTACCGGAGCCAATTCGATGAACGAACCTCATGTGATTTGTTTATACGGTCCGACCGCTGCTGGCAAAACGGGTCTTGCGATCGCGTTGCGACAAGAGTTGCCAGTGGACATTATCTCGGTTGATTCGGCATTGATTTATCGCGGCATGGATATTGGCACCGCAAAGCCGACGGCGGAAGAGTTAGCCCAGGCACCGCATCGATTGATCGATATCTGCGATCCAGCCGAAAGCTATTCAGCTGCGCAATTTGCCACTGACGCGCGGCGCCACATTGACGATATCATCGCCGCTGGACGCATTCCATTACTGGTTGGCGGTACCATGCTGTACTTCAAGGCGTTGTTAGAAGGCATGTCAAAATTGCCTGAAGCTGATCCGCAGCTACGTCAGGAGTTGCAAACGCGATTGCAGCAAAAAGGCAATGACACGCTACATGCTGAACTGGCGCGCATTGATCCAGCAAGTGCGCAGCGGATACACCCCAATGATCCACAACGCCTGCTGCGTGCGCTCGAAGTGTATTATGTTAGCGGCCAAACCTTGACAGAGTTGATCCAAGAGCGCCACGGTGCACTGCCTTACCCAGTCGTGCAATTAGCTGTTGCACCGCAAGATCGTAAAGTCCTGCATGACCGTATTGCATTAAGATTTAGGCAAATGGTGGAACAAGGCTTGCTTACAGAGGTCGAAGCCTTACGCCAACGAGATGATTTGCACCTTGATTTACCGGCGCTGCGTTGTGTGGGCTATCGTCAAGCATGGCAATACCTCGATGGTGAGTTTGATCGTGCTACGTTTATCGATAGGGGCATTTTTGCCACTCGGCAACTGGCCAAACGCCAGCTTACGTGGCTTCGCAAGTGGCCTGGTGTGCAGTGGTTTGACAGCTTGGATCCACAGTTAACTGAGCATGCCTTAAGGTATTGTCGGCAAGTGCCGGAAAACTTTACACGATTCAAACCTTGAAAGCCGTCCATTAGGCCTTATAGTTAAGAAAGTAACGAAGCAAAATGAGAGCGCATTGCGTTCGGTTTGAGTCCGGGCAATGGCCAGCGTGAATCTGTTGGTAAATTGTGCCAGTTAGACTATAGTTGAGCGGACTGGCATCTGTGGTCTGTGGTAGGCTGCCGGACTCACAACAATAACAAGAAAAAGGATGCAAAAAATGGCAAAAGGGCAAACTTTACAAGACCCGTTTTTGAATGCATTGCGTCGGGAGCGCGTACCAGTTTCAATTTATTTGGTAAACGGTATCAAGCTGCAGGGTCAGATTGAGTCGTTTGACCAATTCGTGATTTTGCTTAAGAACACCGTTAGCCAAATGGTCTATAAACATGCGATTTCGACGGTTGTTCCAGCACGTATTCCGCAAAATTATTTGCCACAACAAGAGGCAGGTAGTGAAGAGGCGATTGACTAGCATTAACTTGTTTAAGGAGCAGTGATAGCTTGTTTGATAGGTTTGAAAGTGGTGAACAGGCTATCCTGGTGCACGTTGACTTCCCCGCCGAGGTTGATCGGGAAGACCTCTCTGAACTGAAACTTTTGGTCACTTCTGCAGGTGTCGAAACGCTTGCGGTAGTGACTGCTGCGCGTTCTACGCCGAGCTCGCGGTTTTTCGTCGGAAGTGGCAAAGCAGAAGAAATAGCTGACGCCGTCAAGCTGCATGGTGCGAACATTGTCATCTTTAATCACAGCTTGTCGCCGACACAAGAACGCAACCTCGAAAAATTGTGTCAATGCCGGGTGCTTGACCGCACGGGTTTGATCCTCGATATTTTTGCACAGCGCGCCCGTACCCACGAAGGTAAGCTGCAAGTTGAGCTGGCGCAGTTACGGCATATCTCGACCCGCTTGGTGCGAGGCTGGACCCACTTGGAGCGGCAAAAAGGTGGTATCGGTTTGCGTGGTCCGGGTGAAACTCAGCTAGAAACAGACCGACGTTTAATCCGTGGGCGAATTAAAAACATTCTTGGCCGCCTCGACAAAGTTCAGAAGCAGCGTCAACAAGGGCGCCGTGCAAGACAGCGCGCAGAAGTTCCCACCGTTTCGCTGGTTGGCTATACCAACGCCGGTAAGTCGACATTGTTTAATCGTGTCACCGAGTCAGAAGTGTATGCGGCCGATCAGCTGTTTGCGACACTCGACCCAACCCTGCGGAAGCTAGAGCTGCCAGACGTGGGTGCAGTTATTCTCGCGGATACCGTTGGTTTTATTCGGCATCTACCGCACGAATTGGTTGCAGCGTTCAAAGCCACCTTGCAAGAAACTCAAGACGCAGACTTGTTGTTACATGTGATTGACATCAGTGATGACCGCCAGAAAGAAAACGTCGAGCAAGTCGAAGCAGTGTTGGAAGAAATTGGCGCCGATGAAGTACCGCAATTATTAATTTGTAACAAAATCGATAAACTAGATGATGGTGTTGCACGTATAGATTATGACGACCAACAACGTCCGGTTCGGGTTTGGTTATCGGCCCAATCAGGTGCTGGTCTTGAGTTATTAAGACAGGCGTTGGTAGAACGCTTGCGCCCAGATATGGTTGATCTTTCATTACGAATTCCACCCTCAATGGGCAAACTGCGTGGTAAGCTGTATGCACTTAACAGTGTAACCGACGAAGCAGTCAACGACGATGGTGCGTTATCCTTACATGTTAGGATGTCGAGTGTCGATTGGCGACGCTTATGTAAACAAGTCGCCGATGAGTATGGCGATAGCTTGCAAGGCTTTGTAGAATAGACAGCAATTTGTCACACTAAGCATTATTAATTTATCCAAACTTGGAGTAGTCAATGGCCTGGAATCAACCGGGAAACGGCAACAATAACGACCGTGATCCATGGAAAAATCAAGGTGGCCGCGATCAGGGTCCCCCTGATCTCGATGAAGCTGTGCGCAATCTTATGCGCAAATTAGGTTTCGGCGGCTCTGGCAAAAAGGGCAATAACAACAGTGGCGGCAGTAGCGGCGGCGGCTTTTCGATGAAAGGTATCGGTATCATCGCCGTATTGCTGGTTGTAGTTTGGTTCATTGCCGGTTTTTACACGGTTAAAGAAGCCGAGCGTGGCGTGGTTTTGCGCTTCGGTAACTTCAGTACCTTGGTCGAGTCAGGCCTGCACTGGCGTCCGATTTTTATCGATACTGTCGAAACAGTTGACGTGAGCAACGTACAGCAGTTCCAGTCTGAAGGTTTTATGTTAACGCAAGACGAGAACGTCGTTCGCGTCGAGCTTGATGTGCAGTATCGCATCATCAATCCGCGTGATTATCTATACGCTGTTGAAAACGCTGATAGCAGTTTAGCGCAAGCAACCGACAGTGCGCTGCGTTATGTCGTGGGTCACACCACCATGGATGAAGTACTGACGGTGGGTCGTGAAAACGTCCGTGCTGACACGCTTGAGTTGTTAGAGAACATCATTGCGCCTTACCAGCTTGGTATTCAAGTGGTCGATGTCAACTTATTGCCAGCACGTCCACCAGAAGCGGTGAAAGACGCATTCGATGACGCGATCGCAGCACAGGAAGATGAGCAACGTTTCATTCGTGAAGCTGAAGCCTATGCGCGTGAACGTGAGCCAACGGCTCGTGGTCAAGTACGACGTATTTTGCAAGAAGCGCAAGCGTATCGCGAAGAGCAAATCTTGAAAGCGCAAGGTGAAGTGGCTCGCTTTAACGAGTTGCTACCACAATACCAAGCGGCACCGGGCGTGACGCGCGAGCGTTTGTACCTAGAAACACTCGAAGAAATCTACGCTAATACAGCGAAAGTGATGGTTGACGTTGAAGGCAGTAATAACATGATGTACTTGCCACTCGACAAGATTCTTGAGAATCAACGTCGTAGCAGCACTACGCAGCAAACTCCTGCGGAGCAAGATGCGAGTCGTTCAGCCGGTACGGCGACCGATTCATCATCACGGAATAATTCGTCCAATTCGAGTGGTCGCACGAGCGACCGTAACGGAGGCCGGGGGTAAATCATGAAAAATTTAATCGTTGTCTTAGTGATTATCGCTGCGCTTCTTGGTCTTTCTTCACTGTTCGTAGTGCAAGAAGGCGAGCGAGCAATCGTGATTCAATTTGGTAAGGTTCAGCGTAACGCTGATACTGGGATGCCAACTGTCTACGAGCCAGGGCTACATTTCAAATTGCCATTTATTGAGCAAGTTAAGCGTCTTGACGCGCGGATCAAAACCCTTGATGGTGATGCGGACCGCTTCGTTACCAGCGAGAAAAAAGACCTTATCGTTGATACTTATGTGAAATGGCGTATTTCTGACTTCGCCAACTACTATCTATCGACCAATGGTGGTAACCAAGCGCAAGCTGAAGGCCTGTTAACGCGTCGGGTCAATAGTGGCTTACGTGCGGAGTTTGGTAGCCGAACCATCAAAGAGATCGTTTCTGGCGAACGTGATGACCTGATGCGTCAAGCACTGATTAGAGGTGCTGATAGTGCACAGGAGCTCGGTATCGAAGTTCTTGACGTGCGCGTGAAGCAAATCAACCTGCCGACCGAAGTCAGCCAGTCGATTTTCCAACGGATGCGTGCAGAGCGTGAAGCGGTTGCTCGTGAGCACCGTTCAGAAGGTCGTGAGCAAGCTGAGTTCATTCGCGCTGACGTAGATGCACGTATCACCGTTATGCTCGCTGATGCTGAACGTCAGTCACGTGAAATTCGTGGTCAAGGTAATGCAGAGGCCGCTGGCATTTACGCCGATGCTTACCAAGCCGACCCGGAGTTCTTCGCGTTCTTACGTAGTATGCAGGCGTATCAACGTAGCTTCGAGAATGGCAATGATGTGCTAGTACTCGAACCCGACAGTGACTTCTTCAAATACTTGAAGAGTCAAACAACAAACTAAAGTAAAAGCCGGCACCCGCCGGCTTTTTTCTAATAAAGCAACTGCGTGGTTCGGGATTCGTCCGCTCCGCTGTTCGTCCGTGCTTCGCACTATTGGGGTTTGAACAACGAGCGAAGCGAGTGCACGAACAGAGAGGCGAAGCCGAACGTACGAATGACAAAATCCGTGGATTAAGGTATGGAATCTTACAAGCAGCATTACCGTCAGTTTCTGGCCCAGCATCCGGGCATCCTCCATTGCTCGCCGCATAGCCATTACTACTGGCCCGATGTCACCCGCGATGCCCAGCTTGCGTATTGGAGCGACAGCGCCGCTGGAGCTGACCACAAGTGGGATGTTATCTTCGGCGAACGCATTCCAAACGTGCAACGACTGTTAGCGGAGTTGCTGGACCACCCGCATCCAGAGCAATTTGTGTTTGCCGCCAATACCCATGAACTGCTGTATCGGATTATCAGCTGTTTTGCCCCAGACGAGCCGTTGCGGATTCTGACTACCGATGGCGAATTTCACAGTTTCAGCCGTCAAGTGCAGCGACTTGAAGAGCGCAGCAACGTGCAGGTGACACGCGTTGCTTGTGAACCCTTCGACACTTTTTCAATACGCTGGCAAGATGCGCTGCAGGCACATGAATTCGATCTCATCTTTACCAGTCAGGTGTTCTTTAACTCGGGTGTGCAAGCGCCAGCGCTAAGTGATTGGCTTGCGGCAGTCCCACAGCGCACTCAAGTCGTGGTCGATGGTTACCACGGTTGTGGTGCCATCCCAACCAGCTTGCAAAACGTTGCCGACCGTATTTTCTATATCGCCGGCAGTTATAAATATCTGCAAGCGGGTGAGGGCTGCTGTTTTATGGCAGTGCCGAAAAACTGCACATTACGACCCGAATATACCGGATGGTTTGCGGACTTTGCCAACCTTGCGAAGCCGCGCCAGGCGGCCGTGGGTTACGCCGACGATGGTTATCGCTTCGCGGGAGCAACCATGGATTACACCGCACTTTATCGATTGGAGGCGGTGTTGCTGTGGTGGCGGCGTATCGGTCTTACCGTCGACCACTTTCATAAGCGGGTCAAGAGCCTACAAAAAGCGTTTCTTGAGAGCTTGGATGAGGCGCAACATCCGTTGCTACATCGACAAGCACTCCTGCGCGACGAAAACCGCGACCATGGGCATTTTTTCACCTTTGTGTTGCCGTCGGCGGAGCAAACCGCAAGTGTTGCAGCTGCCTTACGCGAGCAGGGGGTCGAGACTGATTATCGCGGCAATCGTTTGCGCTTTGGCTTTGCGCTCTATCACGACATCGCTGACTATCAGCAATTGAAAAAAGCTTTACAAGCCATCTGATCGGGCTACCGAAGCAAGCTAATTCCTGTTAAAATCGCCGCCTGTTTTTTCAACAGTAACGCTGGTAGCAAAAATAATGGGTAAAAACGTCGTAATTCTCGGCACGCAGTGGGGTGACGAAGGCAAGGGTAAGATTGTTGATTTACTTACCAATAAAGCTTCGTTAGTGGTTCGTTATCAAGGCGGCCACAATGCTGGTCACACCCTGGTCATCGACGGTGAAAAAACCGTTCTCCACTTGATTCCTTCGGGCATTTTACGTGACAACGTAACCTGCGTTATCGGTAACGGCGTAGTCTTGTCGCCGGAAGCCTTGATGGAAGAAATTGCGATGCTTGAAGCACGTCACGTGCCGGTGCGCGAACGCTTGCTGATTAGCGAAGCTTGTCCACTTATTTTGCCTTACCACATTGCTCTCGACCAAGCGCGCGAAAAAGCACGTGGCAACAAAGCAATTGGTACCACGGGGCGTGGTATCGGTCCTGCTTACGAAGATAAAGTTGCGCGTCGCGGTTTACGCGTCGGTGATTTGTTCCACTTTGAGCGCTTCGAAGAGAAGTTACGCGAAGTGGTCGAATATCATAACTTCACCCTAACGCAATACTACAAAGTTGACGCCGTTGACGCGGATGAAGTCCTTGAGTATTGCCGTGAAGTAGCGCAGCAACTGCGCGGGATGATTGCAGATATCCCATCACTGCTTGATGAAGCCCGTAAAGAAGGCCAGAACATTATGTTCGAAGGCGCTCAAGGCACGTTACTCGATATCGACCACGGCACTTATCCCTATGTGACCTCGTCTAACACCACTGCGGGTGGCGTCGCCACAGGTGCTGGTTTCGGCCCACGCTACATCGACTATGTACTTGGTATCGTCAAAGCTTACACAACGCGTGTGGGTAGTGGTCCATTCCCAACGGAACTATCTTGTGACGTAGGTGAGCATTTGGGCGTAAAAGGTCACGAATTTGGTGCCACCACCGGACGTAAACGCCGCACGGGTTGGTTCGATGCAGTCGCCGCACGTCGCGCAGTCCAAATTAACTCAGTCAGTGGCTTTTGCTTGACTAAACTAGACGTCTTAGATGGTCTTGAAGAGTTGAAAATCTGTGTCGGTTACAAATTAGCAGACGGTACAGTGACTGAATATCCACCGATGGCAGCCGAAGATTATGATACGGTAGAGCCAGTCTACGAAAGTATGCCTGGGTGGAGCGAGAGTACTGTCGGCCTAACTGAACACAAAGATTTGCCGATTGCAGCGCTGGCTTACATCAAACGTATTGAAGCTTTAACAGGGGTTCCGGTGGACATTATTTCGACCGGTCCAGATCGCGCTGAGACCATTATTTTGCGCCATCCGTTCGCAAAATAACCAATCAGTTCACGAAACTTAAAAAAATTGGCATTAACTATTGCATCATCAAAATCGATACAATAGAATGCGCTCCACCTAACCGGGGTGCCGGCATAGCTCAGTTGGTAGAGCAACTGACTTGTAATCAGTAGGTCCCGAGTTCGACTCTTGGTGCCGGCACCATTTTAAAATCTGGTTTTGGAGGGGTTCCCGAGCGGTCAAAGGGATCAGACTGTAAATCTGACGGCTCAGCCTTCGCAGGTTCGAATCCTGCCCCCTCCACCACTTTTTAGCATTATCATGCGAATGCGGTGAGTCCAGAATGGTTTGAGGTGGCCCGATTCAAGGCATGCGGGTATCGTATAATGGCTATTACCTCAGCCTTCCAAGCTGATGATGTGGGTTCGATTCCCACTACCCGCTCCAATAATCTGTAAGTGCTGATATAGCTCAGTTGGTAGAGCGCACCCTTGGTAAGGGTGAGGTCGGCGGTTCAAATCCGCCTATCAGCACCATTTCACGGCCCCTCTTGCAGTTAAAACTTTCGGTTAAGTCATTGATAATTTGGTGTTGAACCACCGTATGTTGTCCAAAGAGAGGCTGTCATGTCAAAAGAAAAATTTGAACGTTCGAAACCGCACGTTAACGTAGGTACAATCGGCCACGTTGACCACGGTAAAACTACTCTGACTGCTGCGATCACTACCGTTTTGGCAAAAACCTACGGTGGTTCTGCGAAAGATTTCGCAATGATCGATAACGCACCAGAAGAAAAAGCACGTGGTATCACCATCTCAACTTCACACGTTGAGTATGACACTCCAGCACGTCACTACGCCCACGTTGACTGCCCAGGACACGCTGACTATGTGAAAAACATGATCACCGGTGCTGCGCAGATGGACGGCGCTATCTTGGTAGTAGCTGCAACTGACGGCCCAATGCCACAAACGCGTGAGCACATCTTGTTGTCACGTCAGGTAGGCGTACCATTCATCGTTGTCTTCATGAACAAATGTGACATGGTAGACGACGAAGAGTTGTTGGAATTGGTCGAGATGGAAGTACGTGAACTTCTTTCTGAGTACGACTTCCCAGGTGACGACTTGCCAGTGATTCAAGGTTCAGCGTTGAAAGCGTTGGAAGGCGAAGAGCAGTGGGAAGCGAAGATCCTTGAGTTGGCAGAAGCTTTGGATTCATACATCCCAGAGCCAGAGCGTGATATCGACAAGCCGTTCATCATGCCAATCGAAGACGTATTCTCGATCTCAGGTCGTGGTACTGTCGTAACAGGTCGTGTAGAGCGCGGTATCGTGCGCACTGGTGACGAAGTAGAAATCGTAGGTATCAAAGACACTACGAAGACTATCGTAACGGGTGTAGAGATGTTCCGTAAGTTGCTTGACGAAGGTCGTGCAGGCGAGAACATCGGCGCCTTGTTGCGTGGTACTAAGCGTGACGAGATCCAACGTGGTCAAGTATTGGCGAAGCCAGGTTCAATCACTCCGCATACTAAGTTCGAAGCTGAAGTATACGTATTGACCAAAGAAGAAGGTGGCCGTCACACGCCATTCTTTAAAGGCTATCGTCCACAGTTCTACTTCCGTACGACTGACGTAACTGGTGCAGTCCAGTTGCCAGAAGGCGTAGAGATGGTTATGCCAGGCGACAACTTGAAGTTTGTTGTTGACTTGATTCACCCAATCGCGATGGACGAAGGTTTACGCTTCGCAATCCGTGAAGGTGGCCGTACTGTAGGTGCTGGCGTTGTCTCTAAAATCGTAGAATAAGACGCTACGTAGCCCGTAGTTCTACTACGGGTCGAATTTGAAAGGGAGCCTCGGCTCCCTTTTTTCATGGACGTATGAAAAAGCGTGCTTCGTGCTTCGGGATTCGTGCGCTCACTGCGTTCGCTCTTCGTGGCTCTCCGAACAGCGCAGCGGACGAACAGCGCAGCGTACGAATAACGAAACACGCTCTTGTTTTCACAGGCTTGATCGGTATAATACAGCGTCCATTTTCCGTGAGAATACGGTAAATTGCAGGGGTGTAGTTCCAATTGGTAGAACAGCGGTCTCCAAAACCGACGGTTGGGGGTTCGAATCCCTCCACCCCTGCCAACAAATTCAAAAGCGTTGTTCGAGTTTCGTCCGCTGCGCTGTTCGTCCACTTCGTTGTTCGCGGTTCGAAAAGCGAACGTAGTGAGCGCACGAAGAGTGAGGCGAAGCCGAACGGGCGAATCACGAATAACGGGTTTTTTCAAATACAGGATTGAATAATGAGCGCTACTTCTGAAACGCAAAGCAGTTCTTTCGATAGCATTAAGTGGATCGTTGCTATCGCGCTATTAGCTGCCGCTGTGCTTGGCAATTATTACTACGGCGAAACCGTTTCTATCCTTTATCGCGCTATCGGCGTGGTATTGCTTGTGGCTTTTGCGGGTATCATCGCAGGTATGACTGGCAAAGGCCGTCGCTTCCGTAGCTTTGCCAAAGAAAGCCGTACCGAAGTGCGCCGCGTCGTGTGGCCAAGCCGCCAAGAAGCGACTCAGACGACCATCATCGTGGTTATTGCAACCGCCATCGTGTCATTGATTCTGTGGGGTATGGATGCCATTCTGGTACGTGTTGTTGGTTTCTTCACCGGACTGGAGTTTTAAGCAATGAGCGAAATTAAAAAGCGTTGGTACGTTGTCCAAGCCTTCTCAGGTTTCGAATCACGCGTTGCGCAGTCACTGCGTGAGCACATTAAAATGCACGGCATGGAAGACAAGTTTGGTGAAGTATTAGTACCAACTGAAGAAGTTGTCGAGATGCGTGCAGGTCAACGCCGTAAAAGCGAGCGTAAGTTCTTTCCTGGCTACGTGCTCGTCGAAATGGCGATGGACGATGAGTCTTGGCACTTAGTGAAAAGTATTCCGCGTGTACTAGGTTTTATCGGCGGCAAACAGGATCGCCCAACACCGATCACACAGCGCGAAGCCGATACCATTTTAAACCGTCTGCAAGAATCGGTTGATAAGCCGAAGCCGAAGACCTTGTTCGAACCAGGTGAAGTGGTACGTGTCAACGACGGTCCGTTTGCTGACTTTAATGGTACTGTTGAGAGCGTTGATTACGAGAAGAGCCGTTTAACGGTATCGGTATCGATTTTCGGTCGCGCAACTCCGGTCGAACTCGAATTCGCCCAAGTAGAAAAAGCCTAATCTCGGAATTCGATATTCGTACGCTTCGCTGTTCGTGCGTGCTTCGCACTGTTCGAATAGTGAGCGCAGCGAACGGACGAAAGACGAACAGCGAAGCGTACGAAAAGCGCTCGCATTGTATTGCAATTGGATGCGAATACAGCTATACTTCGCGTCCTTTTTTCCGTAGGGGAGCCGTTTGAGTAAGTCACCCCTTGGTTTTCAAAGCTGCCACGCAGCTGCGAAAATTGAAGGCTTACAAGGCGTTAGACCCAAACCAAGAGGTAGAAAACATGGCTAAGAAAGTCAATGCTATCATCAAGTTGCAAGTAGCAGCTGGTGCAGCTAACCCGTCACCACCAGTAGGTCCAGCATTGGGTCAACACGGTGTGAACATCATGGAATTCTGTAAAGCGTTTAACGCGGCAACTGACCAGCTTGAAAAAGGCGCGCCAGTTCCAGTTGAAATTACAGTTTTCGAAGACCGTTCTTTCACGTTTATCACTAAGACTCCTCCAGCTGCGTTCTTGTTGAAGAAAGCTGCAGGTATCAAGAGTGGTTCAGGTCGTCCAAATACTGAGAAAGTGGGTACAGTTACTCGTGCTCAGTTGGAAGAAATTGCCAAGGTTAAAGAGCCAGACTTAACAGCGGCTGACCTTGATGCAGCTGTACGTACTATCGCCGGTTCTGCTCGTGCGATGGGCCTGAATGTGGAGGGTCTGTAAGATGGCTAAATTAAGCAAACGCGCTCGCCTGATCAAAGAGAAAGTTGAAGCTCGTGATTATGAAATCAACGAAGCAATCACTCTGTTGAAAGAATTGGCAACTGCAAAATTCAAAGAAAGTGTTGATGTTTCAGTGAACCTTGGCATCGACGCTCGTAAATCAGACCAAAACGTTCGTGGCGCAACTGTGTTGCCAAACGGTACCGGTCGTGACGTTCGCGTAGCAGTATTTACTAGCGGCGCAAACGCAGACAAAGCTAAAGAAGCTGGTGCTGACCTGGTCGGTATGGAAGACCTCGCAGAGCAAGTTAAGAAAGGCGAAATGAACTTTGACGTTGTTATCGCTTCTCCTGATGCAATGCGCGTGGTCGGTCAGTTGGGTCAAATCTTAGGTCCACGCGGCCTAATGCCAAACCCAAAAACTGGCACCGTAACGCCTGACGTAGCAACTGCGGTACAAAACGCAAAAGCTGGTCAGATCCGTTATCGTAACGATAAAGCGGGTATCATCCACGCGACTATCGGTAAAGTTGATTTCGATAACGACAAGTTGCAAGAAAACTTGGAAGCGTTATTGGCTGCACTGAAGAAAGCGAAGCCTTCCTCAGCAAAAGGTCAGTTCATCAAGAAAGTGAGTTTATCAACCACTATGGGCGCTGGCGTAGCCATCGACCAAGGTTCATTGGTAAACGCTAAATAAGGTTTTGTGGGTTGGAGTCGCCACTTCGTGTAATAGCTTAGTGAATGTGGCTCCCGTCCAAGACCGCAGGTGTCTCGCGGTGATTTCTGAGAAGAAATGATTAGCGACACTTAATTTCCTGCGCAGATGGTGTAATCCGGCTCAGACTCTCTGGGTAAGAGATTCACCGTGACAACGTGGTAGATGCTTTCTTGGTCTACCTATGTGTAACGATAGTCCGAGGTTCTGCCGAAGACTAAAAAAAGAGGTGATATCAGTGGCACTAGGTTTAGCAGCAAAAAAAGCAATCGTTAAAGAAGTTAACGAAGTTGCTTCAAACGCTCTATCCGTCGCTGTTGCTGAGTATCGTGGTATGGAAGTAGCGCACATGACCGCGCTGCGTCGTAAAGCTCGTGAGCAAGGTGTTTATCTGAAGGTAATTCGGAATACGCTGGCAAAACGTGCTTTCGAAGGTACGCAGTTCGAAGACATGGACGCTGTGCTGAAAGGTCCACTTGTTTACGGCTTTTCTTTGGACGCACCGGGCGCTTCAGCTCGTTTGTTCAAAGACTTCGCTAAAGAGAACAAGCACCTTAAAGTAACTGCCTTACACATCGGTAACGGTGTAATGGGTGCAGACAAGCTTGATGCAGTTGCATCACTTCCGACCCGTGACGAAGCATTGGCGAAATTGCTGGCCACCTTCAAGGCACCTGTTAGTAAGTTCGTTCGTACAGTTAACGAAGTACCTACTAAGTTTGTGCGTGTGTTGGCGGCAATTAAAGACGCTAAATAGAAGCGGTTTTTTTAACCAATTTTTTGTAATTTTTAACCCAGGAGTTTAGAGTTATGGCTCTTACTAAAGAAGATATCTTGAATGCAATCGCTGAAATGCCAGTTATGGAACTGGTTGAGCTGATTGAAGCTGCAGAAGAAAAATTCGGTGTTGACGCATCTGCTGCTGTTGCAGTAGCTGCTGGTCCAGCTGCCGCTGCTGAAGCTGCAGAAGAGAAAACTGAATTCGACGTAATCTTGAAATCAGCTGGCGCAAACAAAGTTGGCGCGATCAAAGCAGTTCGCGCAGCAACTGGTCTTGGCCTGAAAGAAGCGAAAGCTATGGTTGAGTCTGCACCTGTTGCCGTTAAAGAAGGCATCAGCAAAGACGACGCTGAAGAACTGAAAAAGCAGCTTGAAGAAGCTGGTGCAGAAGTTGAAGTTAAATAATCAACGACTGACACAAAAACTGGCCGCATAGGCCTAGGCCTGGTGACTTTTTGAGTCACCAGGCTTTTTGCGCTGTTAAGCATGTATCATTTTTGCCCGTTTATGGGGTGCATGCTCGCGGTGACAAAAACGGGAACGACAAGTTTTAACAGGCTTGTTTTTAACCATTGACTCCCCGATGGTTAGGGTCATCAATCAGCTAGCTGAGGAACCCCATGGCGTACTCCTACTCTGAGAAAAAACGTATTCGCAAGGATTTTGGTAAGCGACCTTCTGTACTCGAAGTGCCTTACCTGTTGTCAATCCAATTAGATTCATTCAAAAAATTTATTGAGCTGGATCCAGAAGGTAATAATGGTCTGGAAGCAGCTTTTCGCTCAGTATTTCCGATTGCCGCTTATTCAGGTAATTCGGAATTGCAGTACGTGAGCTATCACCTTGGTGAACCGGTTTTTGACGTACAAGAATGTCAAATTCGAGGCATCACTTATTCAGCTCCATTGCGAGTGAAACTGCGCTTAGTTATCTATGATAAAGAAGCAGCGGCAGGCACCATTAAGAATATTCGCGAACAAGAAGTCTACATGGGCGAAATCCCATTGATGACTGAAAACGGTACCTTTGTTATCAATGGTACTGAGCGCGTTATTGTTTCTCAGTTGCACCGTTCACCAGGCGTATTCTTTGACCATGACAAGGGTAAAACCCATTCGTCAGGCAAAGTTTTATACAACGCGCGGGTGATCCCGTACCGTGGTTCTTGGTTAGACTTTGAGTTTGACCCGAAAGATAACGTATTCGTACGTATTGACCGTCGTCGTAAATTACCGGCGTCGATCATTTTGCGTGCCTTGGAATACACCACAGAAGAAATTCTTGAAATGTTCTTCGATACCACTTACTTCCAGTTCCGTGGTAAGAAGATCTTTATGCAGTTGGTACCAGAGCGTCTGCGTGGTGAAACTGCCAAGTTTGATATCAAAAACGACGATGGTGAAATCATCGTTGAAAAAGGCCGCCGTATTACCGCGCGTCATATCAAGCAAATCGAAGGCTTGAACCAACCAGAAATGGAAGTACCGGTTGAGTACTTGGTTGGTAAAATCTTGGCTAAGGACTACGTCAATAAGAAGACTGGCGAAGTTGTAGCCGAAGCCAATGCTGAACTAACGCTTGAGCTATTAGCTGAGTTGCGTGAAGCAGGCTTTAAGAAATTCGAAACCTTGTTCGTGAACGACCTTGATCATGGTCCGTACATGAGTGAAACCCTGCGCATCGATCCGACCAGCAACCGTTTGGAAGCATTGGTCGAAATCTATCGTATGATGCGTCCTGGTGAACCACCGACGAAAGAAGCTGCAGAGACCTTGTTCGATAACTTGTTCTTCAGTGAAGACCGCTACGATTTGTCAGCGGTAGGTCGGATGAAGTTCAACCGCCGTTTAGGTCGTGATGATCTGACTGGTCCAGGCACTTTGACCAACGACGACATTATCCAAGTCATGCGTAAGCTGATCGAGATCCGTAACGGCCTTGACGAAGTGGACGATATCGATCACCTCGGTAACCGTCGTATCCGTTCTGTTGGTGAAATGGCTGAGAACCAATTCCGCGTAGGTCTCGTGCGTGTTGAACGTGCCGTTAAAGAGCGTCTGAGTTTGGGCGATCTTGATGCGATCATGCCACAAGATCTGATCAACGCGAAACCTATCAGTGCAGCGGTCAAAGAGTTCTTTGGCTCGAGCCAATTGTCGCAGTTTATGGACCAAAACAACCCGTTGTCAGAAGTTACGCACAAACGTCGTATTTCTGCCTTAGGTCCGGGTGGTTTGACCCGTGAACGCGCCGGCTTCGAAGTTCGTGACGTACACCCAACGCACTATGGTCGTGTGTGTCCAATCGAAACTCCTGAAGGTCCAAACATCGGTTTGATCAACTCGTTGTCGACCTTTGCGCGTACCAACGAATATGGTTTCCTTGAGACTCCGTATCGCCGTTTCGAGAATGGCGTGGTGACCGACGAAGTTGATTACTTGTCAGCTATCGAAGAAGGTCAGTACGTTATCGCTCAGGCGAACGTATTGCTGAATGACAAAGGTGAACTGGTTGATGACTTAGTGCCATGTCGTCACAAAAACGAATTCACCCTGATGTCGAAAGAGAACGTGCAGTACATGGACGTTTCTCCGCAGCAGATCGTATCGATTGCCGCAAGTTTGATTCCGTTCCTTGAGCACGATGACGCCAACCGTGCCTTGATGGGTTCAAACATGCAACGTCAAGCGGTCCCAACTCTACGTGCTGACAAGCCGTTAGTCGGTACCGGTATTGAGCGCACTCTCGCAGTTGACTCAGGTGTAACTGTTGTCGCCAAGCGTGGTGGTGTGGTCGATAAAGTTGACGCAAGCCGTATCGTGGTCAAGGTAAATGAAGAAGAAATGGTACCTGGCGAAGCTGGTATCGACATTTACAACTTGATCAAATATACCCGTTCTAACCAGAACACCTGTATCAACCAGAAGCCGAACGTAAACGTTGGCGAACCGGTGATGCGTGGCGATGTACTGGCAGACGGTCCTTCTACGGATATGGGTGAATTGGCGCTGGGACAAAACTTACGCGTCGCCTTCATGCCGTGGAATGGTTACAACTTCGAAGACTCCATCTTGATATCGGAGCGCGTGGTACAAGAAGATCGTTTGACCACCATCCACATTCAAGAGTTGAGCTGTGTTGCCCGTGACACCAAACTGGGTGCTGAAGAAATTACTTCAGATATTCCAAATGTGGGTGAATCAGCGCTGAACAAGCTTGACGAGTCAGGTGTTGTTTATGTCGGTGCTGAAGTGAACGGCGGTGACATTCTGGTAGGTAAGGTAACGCCGAAGGGCGAAACCCAGCTGACGCCGGAAGAAAAGCTATTGCGTGCCATTTTCGGTGAAAAAGCTTCTGACGTTAAAGACAGCTCATTACGCGTTCCAAATGGCGTAACAGGTACTGTCATTGACGTACAAGTTTTCACCCGCGATGGCGTCGAAAAAGATAAGCGTGCTATCGACATCGAAACTATGCAGTTAGAACAGGTTAAGAAAGACCTGACTGACGAATTCAAGATCCTTGAGCGTGGTATCTACGAACGTGCGCGTAACTTGTTGTTGGCGAATGGTTTTGACGAGTCTAAGCTCGCCGGCCTCGAACAAAGCAAGTGGTTGTCGCAGAATCTGAAAAATGAAGATGCACAGCAGCAGCTAGAGCAAATCGCGCAGCAGTACGAAGACTTGCGCAGCGATTTCGACGCGAAGTTTGAAAACAAGCGTCGCAAGATTACCCAAGGCGATGATTTGGCACCAGGCGTGTTGAAAATCGTTAAGGTTTATCTTGCGGTACGCCGTCGCATCCAGCCTGGTGATAAGCTAGCGGGTCGTCACGGTAACAAAGGTGTTATCTCAACTATCGTACCTGTGGAAGATATGCCACACGATAACGAAGGTAACCCAGTGGATATCGTACTCAACCCGTTGGGCGTACCATCACGGATGAACATCGGTCAGATCTTAGAAACCCACCTCGGCCTAGCGGCACGTGGTATCGGTAATAAGATCGAGAAGATGATGAAGATGCAGGCGAAAGTTGCTGAAATGCGTGAATTCTTACAAAAGGTTTATGACCTTGGTGAGACGCGTCAAAACGTCGATATCAAAGACTTCAGCGACGATGAAGTATTGCGTTTAGCAGAGAACCTGAAGAAAGGTCTACCTACTGCAACACCAGTGTTTGATGGTGCTGTAGAAAGTGAGATTAAAGAACTCCTGAGACTAGGTGACTTGCCTGAGTCAGGCCAGATCACTCTGTTTGACGGACGTACTGGTGAACGCTTCGAGCGTGATGTAACTGTCGGTTACATGTACATGCTGAAACTCAACCACTTGGTTGACGATAAGATGCACGCCCGTTCTACCGGTTCGTACAGCTTGGTTACCCAGCAGCCGTTGGGTGGTAAAGCACAGTTCGGTGGCCAGCGCTTCGGTGAGATGGAAGTGTGGGCACTGGAAGCATACGGTGCGGCCTATACGCTGCAAGAAATGTTGACGGTTAAGTCGGACGACGTAAATGGTCGTACGAAGATGTACAAAAACATTGTCGACAACGACTTGCGGATGGAAGCAGGTATGCCGGAATCCTTCAACGTATTGTTGAAAGAGATCCGCTCACTCGGTATCAACATTGAGTTGGACCAAGACTGAGACCAGACCGGACGCTAATTGCCAGGAGATAAATCGTGAAAGACTTATTAAAGTTTTTGAAGCCGTTAAACCAGACTGAAGAGTTCGATGCGATTCGCATCGGACTTGCTTCGCCGGACATGATCCGCAGCTGGTCTTTCGGTGAAGTAAAAAAACCAGAAACTATCAACTACCGCACGTTCAAACCTGAACGTGACGGTCTGTTCTGTGCGCGTATCTTTGGTCCGGTCAAAGATTACGAGTGCTTGTGTGGTAAATACAAGCGCTTGAAGCACCGTGGCGTAATTTGTGAGAAGTGTGGCGTTGAAGTCACTCTGACCAAGGTACGTCGTGAGCGCATGGGTCACATCGAGTTGGCGAGCCCGGTCGCGCACATCTGGTTTTTGAAGTCATTGCCAAGCCGTATCGGCTTGATGCTTGATATGACCTTGCGTGATATCGAGCGAGTCTTGTACTTCGAATCTTATGTTGTGACTGAAGCAGGTATGACGACACTCGAGCGCGGTCAAATTTTGACTGAAGACGAGTATTTAGACGCACTTGAAGAGCACGGCGATGAGTTCGAAGCGCGCATGGGTGCAGAGGGTATCCTGAGCTTGCTACAGCACATTGATATTGATGGCGACATCAAAACAATGCGTGAAGAGCTGCCAGAAACCAACTCTGAAACCAAGCGTAAGAAAATCAGTAAGCGTTTGAAGTTACTTGAATCATTCCAAATGTCAGGTAACAAGCCTGAGTGGATGATCTTGAAAGTGCTACCAGTGTTGCCACCTGACTTGCGTCCGTTGGTACCGCTTGATGGTGGTCGTTTCGCAACTTCAGATTTGAACGATTTGTATCGTCGCGTTATCAACCGTAACAACCGTCTGAAGCGCCTGCTTGACCTTGCTGCACCAGATATCATCGTGCGCAACGAAAAGCGGATGCTGCAAGAAGCGGTCGATGCGTTATTAGATAACGGTCGTCGCGGCCGTGCCATCACTGGCACCAACAAGCGTCCACTGAAATCTTTGGCCGATATGATCAAAGGTAAACAGGGTCGTTTCCGTCAGAACTTGCTTGGTAAGCGTGTTGACTACTCAGGTCGTTCGGTGATTACCGTAGGTCCTAAGCTGCGTTTGCACCAGTGTGGTTTGCCGAAGAAAATGGCGCTTGAGCTATTCAAGCCGTTCATTTATGGCAAGCTCGAAGGTCGTGGTTTAGCCACTACCATTAAAGCAGCTAAGAAGATGGTTGAGCGCGAAATCCCAGAAGTATGGGACGTACTTGACGAAGTCATCAAAGAGCACCCAGTACTCCTTAACCGTGCACCAACCTTGCACCGTTTGGGTATTCAAGCATTTGAACCAGTACTGATCGAAGGTAAAGCGATTCAGTTGCACCCACTCGTGTGTGCGGCCTATAACGCCGACTTTGACGGTGACCAAATGGCGGTTCACTTGCCATTGACTCTGGAAGCTCAACTCGAAGCACGTGCGTTGATGATGTCAACCAACAACGTGTTGTCACCAGCGAGTGGTGACCCGATTATCGTACCTTCACAAGACGTTGTCTTGGGTCTCTACTATATGACTCGCGAGAAGGTAAACGATAAAGGCGAGGGCATGATCTTCAAGAATGCCAAAGAAGCCGAAAAAGCTTACCGTTCAGGTCATGCTAACTTGCATGCGCGCGTTAAAGTGCGGATCAAGCAAACCTTGATCAGTGAAGAGGGCGAGCGTTCTGAATCTGTTGAGATTTATGACACGACTGTAGGTCGTGCCATTCTGTCGTTGATCCTGCCAGAAGGCTTGCCTTTTGAGATGATCAACCAAAACATGGGCAAAAAACAGATCGGTCGTTTGTTGAACACTGCTTACCGTGACTTGGGCTTGAAGCCAACCGTTATCTTTGCTGACCGCATTATGTATACCGGTTTCCATTACGCGATGATCGCGGGTGCATCGGTAGGTATTGATGACATGGTCATCCCTGATGCGAAGAAAGACATCATTGAAGCCGCTGAAGAAGAAGTAGCGGAAATTCAAGAGCAGTTCGAGCAAGGCTTGGTAACTGCTGGTGAGAAATACAACAAAGTCATCGACATCTGGTCAACCGCGAACGAGAAAGTCTCGAAAGCGATGATGGAAAACTTGTCGAAAGAGATCGTCATCAACCGTGAAGGCAAAGAAGAAGAGCAAGGCTCATTCAACTCCGTTTACATGATGGCAGACTCTGGTGCTCGTGGTAGCCCCGCACAGATTCGTCAGTTGGCTGGTATGCGTGGTTTGATGGCGAAGCCAGATGGCTCAATCATCGAAACGCCGATTACTGCAAACTTCCGTGAAGGTTTGAACGTACTTCAGTACTTCATCTCGACCCACGGTGCACGTAAAGGTTTGGCGGATACCGCATTGAAGACCGCGAACTCGGGTTACTTAACCCGTCGTTTGGTCGACGTTGCGCAGGACGTTGTTATCGTACAAGAAGATTGCGGCACCTTAGACGGCCTCTACATCAAACCGTTGATTGAAGGCGGTGACGTTGTAGAACCATTGCGTGAGCGCGTATTGGGTCGTGTGGTTTGTGACGACGTCTTAGTACCAGGTAGCAATGACGTTTTGATCGAACGCAACACTTTGCTTGACGAGAAGATGTGTGACCTGTTGGAACAACACTCTATCGATGAAGTAAAAGTTCGCTCGGTGATTACCTGTGATACTGAATTTGGCGTCTGTTCACACTGTTATGGTCGTGACTTGGCCCGTGGTCACATGGTGAACCAAGGTGAGGCAGTCGGTGTTATCGCTGCGCAGTCTATCGGTGAACCTGGTACCCAGTTGACCATGCGTACCTTCCACATTGGTGGTGCGGCATCGCGAGACTCAGCGGCGAACAACGTTCAGGTGAAGAACAAAGGTACTTTGAAGCTGCACGCTGCGAAATACGTAGAGAACAGCGACAGTCACTTGGTCATCACTTCGCGTTCAACTGAGTTAACCTTGATCGACGAATTCGGTCGTGAGCGCGAGCGCTATAAGGTACCTTACGGTGCTGTGATGAAGAAAGGTGAAGGCGATGCCGTCGATGCTGGCGAAATCGTTGCGAACTGGGACCCGCACACGCACCCAATCGTTACTGAAGTAGCAGGTCGCATCAAGTTCGTAGACTTGATTGATGGCGTCACTATGACCCGTCAAACCGACGAACTGACCGGCTTGTCGAGCGTCGTGGTACTGGAAACTGGTCAACGTACCAGTGCCGGTAAAGACATGCGCCCAATGGTGAAATTGGTCGATGCCAAAGGTAAAGACGTCAACATCGCCGGCACCGATATGCCAGCGCAGTACTTCTTGCCAGGTAACGCAATCATCAACTTGGAAGACGGTGCGGAAGTGAAAGTGGGTGATACCCTTGCACGTATCCCGCAAGAAGGTTCGAAAACTCGCGACATCACCGGTGGTCTACCACGGGTTGCGGATTTGTTCGAAGCGCGTCGTCCAAAAGAGCCTGCAATTTTGGCAGAAGTTACCGGTACGGTTACCTTCGGTAAAGAAACCAAAGGCAAGCGTCGTCTGATCATCATGCCTAGCGAAGGTGACCAGTACGAAGAGATGATTCCGAAGCATCGTCAGTTGAACATCTTCGAAGGTGAGCAAGTGACCAAAGGTGAAGTTATCGCCGACGGTCCTGAAGCGCCGCACGATATTCTGCGTTTGCGTGGTGTAAGTGCACTGGCAAACTATATCGTCAACGAAGTGCAAGAAGTTTACCGCTTGCAAGGTGTAAAAATTAACGATAAGCACATCGAGACCATCGTGCGTCAGATGTTGCGTAAAGCCATCATCCTTAACCCAGGTGAAACTGAGTTGCTTGAAGGTGAAATGATGGAGTTGACCGACGTACTGAAAGCCAATGCGGAAGCAGAAGCTAACGGTAAGATCCCAGCGACCTATGAGCGTCAATTGTTGGGTATTACCAAAGCGTCACTGTCGACAGAGTCGTTTATTTCTGCCGCGTCGTTCCAAGAAACTACGCGCGTATTGACCGAAGCAGCGGTACAAGGCAAGCAAGATCCATTACGTGGCTTGAAAGAGAACGTAATTGTAGGTCGCTTGATTCCAGCAGGTACAGGTTTTGCTTACCACCGCGAACGTGCGCGCAAGCGTATGGAAGCTATGGCTCAAGGCGAAGCACCGAAACTGACTGCTGAGCAAGCCGAGCAGCAACTTGCCGACGCGTTGAACTTTGGCAACGAAGACAACGATGGCAACGACAACGCCGAATAAGCGTTAGCGTTGTGTAACGCACTTTGTAACGTACTTTGTAACATAAAAGGCCAGTCGGTAACTCGACTGGCCTTTTTTATTTGACTAAGCTGCTGACAATGTCGAATGCATGAGGTTTTCTATGTTGAATAAATTACTGGCAGCAATTGTGGTGACCGTAGCTGCATGCTGCAGTTCGCAAAGTACGGCGAATGATTTCGCAGGACTGTGGCGTGGCGAGCTCGAGTTTCAGCCGAATTTCAGTTTGGTGATTGGGTTAAACGTAGCAGACAATACCGCGACGCTCGCCAGCCCTAATCAAGGAATGCTAGATCATCCACTCTCCACTTATGCGGTCGATGGCAACACGATGACCTTCACTGCCGCTGATCTGAACATCAGCTTTACAGGTGAGCGCCAAGGAGACCAAGTTGTCGGCACCTTTACCCAAGGGCAAAGCTTTCCATTAACGCTGAAGAAGCTGACCACTGAAGACATCGAGCGACTCGCGTTCGAGGGGCAGTACGACGGTGCACTTAAAATTAACAGCAACGACTTACCATTGCAGGTCAACATAGCAGTGGTGAGTGAGGGTTATGTCGGCACGCTGGACAGTCCGACACAACAAACTTTCGGACTGGCGTTGAGTGACTTAATCATTAACGAACAGCAACTGAGCTTCGCATCACCGTTACTACAAGCCAACTATCAGGGCGAGCGCGTTGCTGAGGCAGAGCAAGCCAGCTATACCGGACTCTGGTTGCAAGGACGGCCGCTGGGACTCACCTTGACCAAACGCGGTGAAGATACACCGGCCCCAACCGTCGAATTACCGAAGCTCGGAGAGCATGGTGGGGCATACGCGTTGATAACTCCCACAGCAGTTGAGCAGCATTATTATGCTGAGCACGGTGATACTACCCAGTATGAAATTGGCTCGGTGAGCAAAACTTTTGTCAGCTATTTGCTTGCGCAGGCTGAGCTAGAAGACAAATTGAGCCTCAACACGCCGTTGCATTCGATCATCGCAGAAGCGCCAAAGGCCATTACTTTAGAGAGCCTAGCAACGCATACGAGTGGCTTGCCACGGCTACCGGATGATTTGTTTACTGGTGCTAACGGCCAAGATCCTTATGCGCATTATGATCTGCAGCGACTGCGCGCGGCGTTACAACAGCAAGAGCTGGGCGCACAGCAACATCAGTACTCAAATTACGGAGTGGGGGCTTTAGGTGAAGCATTAGCGCTTGCATATGAGAGTAGTTTGAGCGATTTACTCGCCGCCAAAGTATTTCAGCCGATGGCGATGGCGGACACTTATCTTGCCACTCCTGGCAGCACACCAACAGCTACGCAATTAGCGGTGCCGCATGACAGTATGGGGAGTCGCGTTTCGCCATGGCACTTTCAAGCACTCGCTGGAGCAGGTGCCATTGTGTCGACTTTGCCAGATATGGTGCGCTATGTGCAGGCTTTGCGACAACAGTTGGAGCAGCAGCCACAGCTCGCCAGCCTATTGCTGACACCGCGTGCCGAGCTTGGACAATGCTGTGAGCAAGCGTTAGGATGGTTGTTAGAAACCGATGCAGAGGGTAAGACGTTTGCGTGGCACAACGGCCAAACCGCAGGATTTTCGAGTTATGTCGGTTTTTATTTAGATGGCTCACGTGCGGTTGTCGTACTGAATAACCAAGCAACCGATGTGAATGCCGAAGCAAAAGCTTTGTTGACCCAATCAAACCAAGCAAAATAACGGCGGCCCTTGGGTCGCCAATCATCGCTTTTCCTTGACAGTCCATTTATTGACCATTAGAATTCTGCCTCCCCGTATCTCGGGCGCTTAGCTCGTGGCGCGGTGGAACTTGGATTATTTCACTCTGTTGAGCGACATCAACAAAATCAGGAGTTATGAATGGCAACAGTTAACCAGCTGGTGCGCAAAGGTCGTCAAAAGCCGGTTGTTAAAAGCAACGTTCCGGCACTTGAGGCTTGCCCACAGAAACGCGGTGTATGTACCCGTGTTTATACTACCACCCCGAAAAAGCCAAACTCAGCGCTACGTAAAGTATGCCGTGTGCGTTTGACGAACGGTTACGAAGTATCTTCGTACATCGGTGGTGAAGGTCACAACCTGCAAGAACACTCAGTCGTATTGATTCGCGGCGGTCGTGTAAAAGACTTGCCAGGTGTTCGTTATCACACAGTGCGCGGCGCGCTTGACTGTGCCGGCGTAAACGATCGGAGACAAGCCCGTTCGAAGTACGGCGCGAAGCGGCCGAAGTCTTAACGGTTCTCCGTTAGTAAGGCCAAACACTGTAATTATAAGTTTTGGGTAATACCCTGAATTAATCGGAGAATTTAAGATGCCTAGAAGACGCGTCATTGGTCAACGTAAAATCCTGCCGGATCCTAAGTTCGGATCAGAGTTGTTGGCTAAATTTATCAATGTCGTCATGGTAGACGGCAAAAAATCTGTCGCAGAAAGTATTATTTACGGTGCATTAGACATCATGGCTGAAAAGACCAAGAAAGAGCACCTAGAAGTATTTGAAGAAGCATTGGACAACGTTCGTCCTACGGTTGAGGTTAAGTCGCGCCGCGTTGGTGGTTCAACTTATCAAGTACCAGTAGAAGTTCGTCCGGTGCGTCGTAATGCACTGGCTATGCGTTGGTTAGTTGATGCCGCGCGTACTCGGGGTGAAAAATCCATGGCTCAGCGCCTAGCAGGTGAAATGCTAGACGCATCAGAAAATAAAGGCTCTGCTGTGAAGAAGCGTGAAGACGTGCACCGT
Source organism: Pseudidiomarina salilacus (assembly GCF_047323925.1). GTDB lineage: Bacteria > Pseudomonadota > Gammaproteobacteria > Enterobacterales > Alteromonadaceae > Pseudidiomarina > Pseudidiomarina salilacus. The sequence goes on along the minus strand of NZ_CP178751.1, from coordinate 1,609,364 downwards.
ATGGCCGAAGCGAACAAAGCGTTCGCCCATTATCGCTGGTAAATTCACAGTTAACCCAAAGAGGAATTTATGGCTCGTAAAACTTCGATTGAGCGCTACCGTAATATCGGTATCTGTGCTCACGTAGACGCAGGTAAAACGACCACCACAGAACGGGTGTTGTTCTACACTGGTCTGTCTCACAAATTAGGTGAGGTACATGACGGTGCAGCAACTACCGACTGGATGGAACAGGAACAAGAGCGTGGTATCACTATTACCTCTGCTGCGGTTACCTGTTTCTGGAAAGGTATGGACCAGCAGTTCCCAGAGCACCGCATCAACATCATCGACACCCCAGGACACGTTGACTTCACTATCGAAGTAGAACGTTCTCTGCGTGTTCTCGATGGCGCTGTTGTCGTACTTTGTGGTTCTTCAGGTGTGCAGCCGCAAACTGAAACTGTATGGCGTCAAGCGAACAAATACGAAGTACCTCGTATGGTGTTCGTGAACAAGATGGACCGTGCAGGCGCAGACTTCATGCGCGTTGTTGGCCAGATCAAAAGCCGTTTGAACGCAGTTCCAGTACCGATTCATTTGAATATCGGTGCGGAAGACGAGTTCAAAGGCGTTGTTGACTTGATCAAAATGAAAGCCATCAACTGGAACGAAGAAGATTCAGGCATGACCTTCACTTATGAAGAGATCCCTGCTGAACTTCAAGACCAGGCTGAAGAATTGCACGCTGAATTGATTGAAGCTGCTGCTGAAGCAAACGAAGAGCTAATGAACAAATATCTCGAAGGCGGTGAGTTAACCGAAGAAGAGATCAAGTTTGGTCTGCGTCAGCGCACTCTGAACAACGAAATCGTACTTTGCTTGTGTGGTTCTGCATTTAAGAACAAAGGTGTACAAGCGGTACTTGACGCAGTTATCGAGTATTTGCCATCACCAACTGAAGTAAAAGCGATTCGCGGTATTTTGGAAGACGAATCTGAAGGTGTGCGTAAGTCAGACGACGCAGAACCGTTCTCAGCGTTGGCGTTTAAAATCGCTACCGACCCATTCGTGGGTACGTTGACCTTCTTGCGCGTTTACTCGGGCGTATTGTCACAAGGTGACACCGTATACAACCCAGTGAAGAGCAAGCGCGAGCGTATCGGCCGTATGGTTCAGATGCACGCGAATGACCGTCAAGAAATCAAAGAAATCTTGGCTGGTGACATCGCTGCTGCTATCGGTTTGAAAGACGTGACTACGGGTGACACTTTGTGTGATCCAAACAACGTTATCACGCTTGAGCGGATGGAATTCCCTGAGCCAGTTATCTCGGTTGCAGTAGAACCGAAAACTAAAGCTGACCAAGAAAAAATGGGTATCGCTTTAGGTAAATTGGCGGCAGAAGATCCATCGTTCCGTGTGAAGACTGATGAAGAAACGGGTCAAACGATCATCTCTGGTATGGGTGAATTGCACCTTGATATCATCGTTGACCGTATGAAGCGTGAATTCAAAGTTGAATGTAACGTTGGTAAACCGCAGGTTGCGTACCGTGAAACTATCCGCCAGAAAGTGGAAGTTGAAGGTAAGTTTGTACGTCAATCAGGTGGTCGTGGTCAGTTCGGTCACGTATGGCTGAAACTTGAACCAATGGAATTCGACGCGAACGACGACGAAGCTCCAAACTACCAATTCGTCAACGAAATCGTTGGTGGTGTGGTACCGAAGGAATACATTCCTGCGGTAGATAAAGGTATCCAAGAGCAAATGCAGAATGGTGTACTTGCTGGTTACCCAGTACTTGGCGTGAAAGCGACCTTGTACGATGGTTCATACCATGATGTTGACTCATCAGAAATGGCATTTAAAATCGCTGGTAGCATGGCCTTCAAAAAAGGTGCATTGCAAGCGAAGCCAGCTCTGTTAGAGCCGATGATGAAAGTAGAAGTTGTGACTCCTGAAGACTTCATGGGTGACGTAGTTGGCGACTTGAACCGTCGTCGCGGCATCATTGAAGGCATGGAAGATGGTCCTGGTGGCTTGAAAGAAGTACGTGCTCAAGTACCATTGTCAGAAATGTTCGGTTACGCTACTGACCTGCGTTCGCAGACTCAGGGCCGTGCATCTTATGCAATGGAATTCTTGAAGTACTCTGAAGCACCAAACAACGTTGCTGAGCAAGTTATTGCTGCTCGTCAAACTAAAGATTAAGTAGAGTCTGGTCCGGTTCGATTAGAGGACCGGACTTTTAACTTAAGTAAGGAAAAGTCATGTCAAAAGAAAAATTTGAACGTTCGAAACCGCACGTTAACGTAGGTACAATCGGCCACGTTGACCACGGTAAAACTACTCTGACTGCTGCGATCACTACCGTTTTGGCAAAAACCTACGGTGGTTCTGCGAAAGATTTCGCAATGATCGATAACGCACCAGAAGAAAAAGCACGTGGTATCACCATCTCAACTTCACACGTTGAGTATGACACTCCAGCACGTCACTACGCCCACGTTGACTGCCCAGGACACGCTGACTATGTGAAAAACATGATCACCGGTGCTGCGCAGATGGACGGCGCTATCTTGGTAGTAGCTGCAACTGACGGCCCAATGCCACAAACGCGTGAGCACATCTTGTTGTCACGTCAGGTAGGCGTACCATTCATCGTTGTCTTCATGAACAAATGTGACATGGTAGACGACGAAGAGTTGTTGGAATTGGTCGAGATGGAAGTACGTGAACTTCTTTCTGAGTACGACTTCCCAGGTGACGACTTGCCAGTGATTCAAGGTTCAGCGTTGAAAGCGTTGGAAGGCGAAGAGCAGTGGGAAGCGAAGATCCTTGAGTTGGCAGAAGCTTTGGATTCATACATCCCAGAGCCAGAGCGTGATATCGACAAGCCGTTCATCATGCCAATCGAAGACGTATTCTCGATCTCAGGTCGTGGTACTGTCGTAACAGGTCGTGTAGAGCGCGGTATCGTGCGCACTGGTGACGAAGTAGAAATCGTAGGCATCAAAGACACTACGAAGACTATCGTAACGGGTGTAGAGATGTTCCGTAAGTTGCCTGACGAAGGTAGTGCAGGCGAGAACATCGGCGCATTGTTGCGTGGTACTAAGCGTGACGAGACCCAACGTGGTCAAGTATTGGCGAAGCCAGGTTCAATCACTCCGCATACTAAGTTCGAAGCTGAAGTATACGTATTGACCAAAGAAGAAGGTGGCCGTCACACGCCATTCTTTAAAGGCTATCGTCCACAGTTCTACTTCCGTACGACTGACGTAACTGGTGCAGTCCAGTTGCCAGAAGGCGTAGAGATGGTTATGCCAGGCGACAACTTGAAGTTTGTTGTTGACTTGATTCACCCAATCGCGATGGACGAAGGTTTACGCTTCGCAATCCGTGAAGGTGGCCGTACTGTAGGTGCTGGCGTTGTCTCTAAAATCGTAGAATAAGACGCTACGTAGCCCGTAGTTCTACTACGGGTCGAATTTGAAAGGGAGCCTCGGCTCCCTTTTTTCATGGACGTATGAAAAAGCGTGCTTCGTGCTTCGGGATTCGTGCGCTCACTGCGTTCGCTCTTCGGGGCTCTCCGAACAGCGCAGCGGACGAACAGCGCAGCGTACGAATAACGAAACACGCTCTTGATTTTTGCTCTGTTTCGGACAAGTATAACCCTCGCAGCCGTTGGAGGGACACGTGCGCTTTATCCTTATTCTCATCATTTTAGCTCTGAGCTTTGCCGTACAAGCTAATCAAGCAGAAACGCCAGTGATCAAAGTGGCTGCTTACCATTTTCCCCCTTACTTTTCCGCCTATGATAACCAACATCTTAGTGGCGATGTCATTGCTGCGTTAAACCAACACCAATCCAAGTATCGCTTTGAATTGCATGATGTGCCGGCGCAGGCGCGTTTTCAGGCGTTGAGTGAAACGGGTTGTTGTCAACTTATGTTATTTGAAGCGCCACGTTGGGGATGGTCCAGAAAGCTTCCGGAAGTGGTGGCAAGCGAAGTATTGGTCAATGGGAAAGAGCGCTTGGTAGCCAAACGTGCACCAGGACGTGGACAAGAGTACTTTACGCAAAGTGGCTTACGGTTTGGTGGATTATCGGGTTATCACTATCCGTTTCTCGAAAATACCACGGATCAAACGCTATTAGAGCAACGTTACAATGTTTACGTATCAATGAGTCATGACATCAACGTACGCATGTTACTCAATGGCCGAGTCGATGTGATTATGATGCACGATGAGTACCTCAACAAGCTGCGTGACAAATCTTGGTATAACGACTTATTGCTTAAAGACGAGCCGTACGACGAATACGACCTACGCGTTATTGTTAATCCAAATAAAGATTTTAGTTTGCAAGATTGGGAGACAGCGCTGCAGATACTCATCAACAAGGGCGTATTACAGCAGCTATTGCGTAAGTATGGCCTCGAGTCACCGCTGCTAGTAGACGCTCAGACCGAGACGGTTCGCTAAATTACGGATCATGGCCATGCTTCTAGCCGAGTTACCGTAACTATTCAGTGGCGGCGACCAAGCCGCGATAACGCCATAATCTGGAACAATAGCGACAATGCCACCACCCACTCCACTTTTTGCCGGTAATCCCACAGTAAAAGCGAACTGGCCTGACTGATCGTACATACCACTGGTGCTCATCAAAGCATTGATGCGCTGGGCATCGCGATGGGAGGTGATTTGCTTGCCGCTGAGTGGACATTTACCCCGATTCGCCAAGAATGCCAAGCTTCGAGCGAGATCTTCGGTCGTCATGGTCAGAGCGCACTGCCAAAAGTAGTGATCAAGCACTTCTTCGACGTCTGCTTCGATATTGCCAAAACTTTTCATCAGATAGGCCAGTGCGGAGTTGCGTGCACCGTGCTCGCGCTCTGATTCGTGCACGCGGGAGTCAACACCGACATTTTCGCGATGACATAGACTACGAACCATGCTCAATAAAGCCGATTTGCTCGCGGAAAAGTGGCTGACGAGTACATCGCTGACTAAAATGGCGCCGGCATTAATCATCGGGTTACGTGGAATGCCTTTTTCCCATTCAAGCTGTACGATCGAGTTAAAGGGTTGCCCAGAAGGCTCCATTTGTACCCGCTCCCAAAGACTTTCACCCATACGTTCCATCGCTAACATTAGGCCGAAAATCTTCGAAATAGATTGAATCGAGAAAGCCACTTGGCTGTCGCCAACCGAAGTGACCGATCCATCGAGGGTGGCCACCGTAAGGGCACAATAATCAGCTTTGACTTCAGCAAGGGCAGGAATGTAATCAGCCACTTTACCGTCGTTCACGGTAAGCGCCTGTTGCAGGATTTCCTGCAACAGCGGTTTCAGGTTCTCTGGGGCGTGTATCGATTGCCCGCCACTGATTACATCATGCGCCATGGTACCAGCTTAACTTGTTTTCAGCAGTGGTGCCAAAAAGCGTGCCGTGTGCGACCGCTCACTTTTGACGATCTGTTCTGGCGTACCCTCAGTGAGAATTTCACCGCCGCCAGCACCGCCCTCTGGGCCAAGGTCGACAATCCAATCTGCAGTTTTAATGACATCGAGGTTATGCTCAATAATCACCACGGTATTGCCATGGTCACGCAAGCGGTGCAGTACCACCAGTAATTGCTGAATATCGTGGAAGTGCAGACCTGTGGTTGGCTCATCTAAAATGTACAGTGTTTTACCGGTGTCACGCTTGGAGAGTTCACGCGACAGCTTCACCCGCTGTGCTTCACCACCTGACAAGGTTGTCGCCGATTGACCCAAACGAATATAGCTCAAGCCGACATCCATTAAGGTTTGTAACTTGCGTGAGATGGCTGGAACTGCGGCGAAGAATTCATTGGCGTCTTCAACGGTCATTTCCAGCACTTCGTGAATGCTCTTGCCTTTGTATTGGATTTCAAGCGTTTCACGATTGTAGCGCTTGCCCTTACAAACATCGCACGGCACGTAGACGTCCGGCAAGAAGTGCATTTCGACTTTGATCACGCCATCGCCCTGGCAGGCTTCACAGCGACCACCACGCACGTTAAAGCTAAAACGACCCGGTTTGTAGCCACGTGAGCGTGCCTCTTGGGTACCTGCGAAGAGTTCACGAATAGGCGTGAAGATACCGGTGTAAGTCGCTGGATTCGAACGCGGCGTACGACCGATCGGGCTTTGGTCAATATCAACCACTTTATCAAGATACTGCATCCCATCGATATCACGGTAGGGCGCAGGCTCATTGGTCGTTGCTTTGTTCAAGTCGCGATGCGCAATGCGGAACAGGGTGTCATTTACCAAGGTGGACTTACCCGAGCCAGACACACCAGTAACGCATGACATAAGGCCAATTGGCAGTTTCAGGGTGACGTCTTTTAAATTGTTGCCGGTGGCACCGCTGAGCGTCAACCAACGCTTGTCGGGTTGATGGCGTTCTGCGGGTACGGCAATTTCTTTACGACCAGATAGATAATCAGCGGTAAGTGATCGCTCACTTTTTAGGATGTCGTCAATGGTACCTTGCGCGACGATTTCACCACCGTGCACGCCAGCACCCGGGCCAATGTCGATGACATGGTCGGCAGCGCGAATGGCATCTTCATCATGTTCTACCACGATAACCGTGTTACCCAAGTCGCGCAGGCGCGTGAGGGTACTCAATAAACGTTCGTTATCGCGTTGATGCAGACCAATTGAAGGTTCATCTAAAACGTACATCACGCCGACCAAGCCAGCGCCAATTTGACTGGCTAAGCGGATCCGCTGTGCTTCACCGCCAGACAAAGTTTCGGCGGAACGCGACAAGCTTAAATAATTTAGCCCCACGTTAACTAGGAAGCCTAAACGGTCATTAATCTCTTTCAAGATCTTCTCGGCGATTTTGGCGCGTTGGCCATCGAGTTCGAGCGAGCTGAAGAACTCTAATGCATCTCCAATGGAGCGATCGACAATCGCGGGAAGGTTGGTGTCGTTGACGAATACGTTTCTTGCTTCTTCACGCAACCGCGCGCCGCCACAACTTTTACAGGGCTGTGCAGCAAGATACTTCGCCAGTTCTTCACGGACCGCTGATGAATCGGTCTCGCGATAGCGGCGTTGCATGTTCGGGATGATGCCTTCGAACGGGTGACGACGCACGACGCGGTCACCGCGGTCATTCATATAGGTGAATTCGATATTCTCACGACCACTACCAAATAAAATCACCTGTTGGTGGTCATCGCTGAGTTGGTTAAATGGCTGATTAAGGTCAAAGCCGTAGTGTTTCGCCAACGATTGCAGCATCTGGTAGTAATAAAAATTACGCTTGTCCCAGCCGCGAATCGCGCCGCCAGTAAGACTTAATTCAGCGTTATTGATGACTTTTTGCGGATCAAAGAATTGTTCGATACCTAAGCCATCACACGAACTACAAGCGCCGGCAGGGTTGTTGAAACTGAACAGCCGCGGTTCTAATTCCTGCATGCTGTAGCCGCAGTGTGGACAGGCAAAGTTAGCCGAGAAGACCAAGTTCGATAATTTCGAATCAGCTTCCATCGGTGCCACAATGGCAGTACCGCCACTGAGTTCAAGTGCAGTCTCAAAAGATTCCGCGAGACGCAACTCGAGGCCATCACGAACTTTGATGCGGTCCACCACGACTTCTATGGTGTGTTTCTTTTGTAACTCCAGCTTGGGTGGATCGCTTAAATCACACAATTCGCCATCGATGCGTGCACGAATAAAGCCTTGTGCTGCCAGGTTATCAAGTACCTTGGTGTGTTCACCCTTGCGATCCTGAATAATCGGCGCCAAAATCATCAGCTTTTCGCCTTCGGGCAGGGTCAGCACCTGATCGACCATTTGCGAAACAGTTTGCGCCGCCAGTGCGACGTCGTGCGTCGGGCAGCGTGGCTCGCCGACGCGTGCAAACATCAAGCGCAAGTAATCATAAATTTCGGTAATGGTACCGACAGTCGAGCGTGGGTTGTGCGAAGTCGACTTCTGTTCGATGGAAATAGCCGGCGAAAGACCTTCGATACTATCGACGTCTGGCTTTTCCATGAGCGACAAAAATTGCCGCGCGTAGGCCGATAGCGACTCGACATAACGGCGCTGCCCCTCGGCATAGAGCGTATCAAATGCCAGCGAAGACTTACCTGATCCCGACAAGCCAGTGATGACAATGAGCTTGTCGCGCGGGATAGTGAGCTGCAGATTCTTCAAGTTATGGGTGCGGGCTCCGCGTACTTCTATTGAGTCCATAGTTTTAACCTTTCACTCCGGTGGCGAAAATCAAACGAGTATTATCGCACAGCGACCACCTTCTGGTACAATCACTGGCGAATTTTCTTAGCTGTGATGAGTGACACATGTCCAATCCCTCGAACGAACAACGTCTTACCAAAGTAGAACGCCGCGCTTCGGGAGCTCTAGCTGCTGTCTTCGGACTACGCATGTTAGGCCTGTTTTTGATCATGCCGGTCATGGCTATTTACGGTAAGAACTATCCTGATTACACGCCATTGCTGGTCGGCCTAGCTATCGGTGCCTATGGGCTGACACAAGCATTGTTGCAGATTCCAATGGGCATGCTATCGGATAAAATCGGGCGTCGTCCGATTATTGTCGGTGGTCTGCTGATTTTCGCAGTGGGTAGCTTAGTAGCTGCGTATGCGGACACTTTAGCTGGCGTTATTGTAGGTCGTGCGTTGCAAGGTACGGGTGCGATTGCGGCCGCAATTTTGGCTTTAGCAGCTGACATCACGCGCGACTCACAACGGCCGAAAGTCATGGCTATGATCGGCATGTGCATTGGCCTGTCATTCGCGCTAGCGTTGATTCTAGGACCATTACTGGGGCCGGTGATAGGCATGTCAGGGTTATTCTTGTTTACCGCTGTGAGCGCGTTGTTCGGGCTGGTGGTGTTTTGGTTCTCGGTGCCCAAAGTAGAATTGCGCGCCGCGCGCGGTGATTTGCTGCCGCAGCGCAGTGAATTGTGGCGCATTTTTAAGCATCCGCAACTGGCGCGGTTAAATGCCGGCGTGTTTATTTTGCATTGTTTACTCACCGCTTTCTTTGTAGTGGTGCCTACGCAGCTGGTGCAAGGAGGCTTAGCCAGTGAGCAACACGCCTGGCTCTATCTGCCAACCTTGCTAGGCTCGTTTGCGCTGATGATTCCGATGCTCATTATTGCGGAAAAGAAACGGCAGCAACCTAACTTTTTCCGTGTCGCCATTGTTTTGCTGATTGCCGCAGTTGCCGTTATCGCTTGGGCACAGGGCGGATGGCTGATTTACAGCCTAGCAATTGTCTTGTTTTTTACTGGGTTTAACTTTCTCGAAGCGACGTTGCCCTCGAGCTTGACGCGCTTTGCCCCAGCCGGCAGTAAAGGCAGTGCCAGTGGTGTGTATGCAACCGCCCAATTTGCCGGTGCCTTCGTTGGTGGTGCCGTCGGTGGAGGCTTGTTGCAAACGATGGGGTTGAATGGCGTTGTCGGCTTCGCCTTAATCCTGCTAGTATGCTGGTTAATGATTAGTTTTGGCATGCAGCCACCACCCCAATGGCAGAATGTAAGCTTCCGTTTGCAAACGCTTGACTCCGAGCAACGCAAGAGTTTGATTGACCAGTTAGCCCAAGCCCAAGGTGTGGAAGAGGTTCGGCTCGTTGCAGAAGAACAAATAGCGTATTTGAAAGTGCATAAAACTGACTACAATGAACAACAGATTACGGCGCTGATGAAGCCGTATTTAGCATAGGAAAGGAGTAGCTCATGGCCAAAGGTGGCATTAATAAAGTAATTCTTATCGGCAACTTAGGCGCTGATCCGGAGATCCGTTACACGCAGAATAATAATGCGATTGCCAACTTGTCGATTGCCACTAGCGAAACCTGGAAAGACAAACAAACCGGCGAGCCGCGTGAGCAAACTGAGTGGCACCGTTGTGTCGCCTACCGCCGACTCGCAGAAATTTGCGGCGAGTATTTGAAAAAGGGCTCAAAAGTATACGTCGAAGGTCGTTTGCAAACGCGCAAGTGGCAGGGCCAAGACGGTGTTGAACGGTATACTACCGAAATCATTATTAACGATCTGCAAATGCTCGATGGTCGTCCAAGTGGCGGTCAAGGTGGTGGTGGTCAGTACCAACAAAGCTCGGGTGGCGGTCAATATCAGCAGGGCGGCGGGCAACAACAGCAAGCGCGTCCGCAGCAACCAGCGAGCGGCGCTGGCGGCTTTAACCAGCAACAACAGCAGCGTCCGCCTGCACAACAACCGCAGCAGCAACAAAACAATGACCCGTTCGTCCCTGACCAGGACTTCGACGACGATATTCCGTTCTAAGGAAACACCTTGCTAGCTAAAATCATCCTCAGTAGTTTGGCGGCGCTCGCGCTGGTGGCATGCGCTCCGCCAAAGGATGATATTGTGATAGCCGGAAACTCATGGCTCGGTGCCACCCCTTTTTATGCGTTCGAAGCAGTTAGTCCAGAGCAGATGCCAGCAGGTATTCGTACCGTAATGCTGGTTTCTGACATTAGCGTCATGCGCATGCTGGGTAACGGGGGCATCAGCGGCGCGTTTGTTACCCTTGACAACGCCTTGACTGCAAACACGCTCTCCGGCGGTGATTATTGTGTTGCCATGGTGATCGATCGATCAAATGGCGCTGATGCAGTCGTTGCCCGGCCTGACTGGCAGCCTGAATCTGGCATGCCTATCCGAGTCGGGCTCGAGGACAGTACCATTGCGCGCTACATGTTAGAGCGTTGGCAGAGCGCCGCGCAGCTTAACGCCGTTGACCTGCAACCTCGCGTATTGCTGCCAACCCAACATTTGGCAGCAATGAAGAATGAATCAGTCGATGTCATTATTAGCTACGAGCCCTTCATTACCCGCTTAAAGCAGCTGAACGGACGGGTACTGTTTGACTCACGCTCAGAAGATGTCGATGTGCTCGATGTTTTGATTGTGCGCAAAGAGGTGTTTGCAGCAGCTCCAAGGCAGATTATTGCGCTTCGTGAGCAAGTATGGCCGCGCATTTTTGTGCGGATACAAGAGCGTGAAGAAACCTTCTGGTCGGCATTACGTCAGCTCAGCGATCTTCCTGCAGATGATTTATCAAGTACGCTTGCGGCGGTCGAGTTTGTGCCAGCTGAGCGTCAAGCTGAAGCTCTCGAACAGCTCATCACGACGGCGATGCCGGCAACGATTAACTATTTAATCGCCAACAATGTGCATGATCACGTCGAGCCACTTAGCATTTGCGGGGCGCGGCAATGAGATACCTGCCGTGGCATCAGCGACTCAGCACTCAGCTAACCTTACCTATGTTATTTGCGGTGTTTGCTATCTTTGCTGGACTGACCTACTTCTTGTTGAGCGCCCAGCAAGAAAACGCGATGCGCTCGGCGTATCTCGACCTAGCCAGTAGCCTGTCCGTCGAGCAAGGTGCATTTAACCGGATGTATACTTCGGACCGAATCTCTGCGGTACCAGAGCTGTTGAGCGAAATGCATGTGCACCCGCGCGTCGATAACGCCTTGATTGTCGATAGTGAGGGGGATTATGTTTGGCGTTACGAGCCCAACGTCATTAATGGTAAGCTTGAACGCTTCTATCAAGACTTGGACAAACAACTATTAGCTGACGTTACAAAAAGCGGCGAAACCCTGATTGAATATCACCCCGAGCATGACCACTTCGTTGCGATTGCGCCAATACTGCGGGGGCGCAGCGTCACGCAAGAAATTGCACGTAACCTATTAATTGTCGAGTATCGCCATAGCCACGGTTGGTATAACATCGAATCCTTACCTTTGTGGCCATTGGTCATTTTTATCGCCTTGTTGGGTGCCGTAGGGATAGGTTTATGGTTAGCGTTGCAAAAGTTCGCTGCTCGGCCAGCTGAGCAATTAGTCACTGCGGTCCGTCAATATGGCGCAGGACAACCCATTACTGGCAAACTGCCCTACAGCATGCCGAACGAGTTTGGCTTCCTCGCGCGACAGCTCCGTCTTGCCGTTCGCGATCGCAGTGAGCGCGAGCAGAAACTAGCGAAGCTCTCAGCCGCAGTGGAACAGGCCAACGATAGTATTGTTATTACCGATTTGAGCGGGGCGATTGAATACGTTAACCCGGCTTTTGAACGCATCTCTGGCTATGCCAAGGAAGAGGTCATTGGACGTAACCCGCGTATTTTAGGCTCCGGACGAACCCCTGCAGAAACCTACCAAGAGATGTGGGACTCACTCGTCGCCGGGCGTACTTGGCAAGGCGAGCTCTACAACTTGACCAAAGGCGGTGAAGAATTCCGCGAGTGGGCGACGATTTCACCCTTGCGCAACGAACAAGGGGTTATCACCCATTATTTGGGCAGTAAATTGAATATCACCGAGCGCATCGAAGCGGAAGCGCGCATTGAGCACTTAGCTTATTTTGATACGCTCACTGACCTTCCGAATCGCGTCAGTTGTGTTAATTTCCTGACTGAATCGCTGAAACAACAAGAGCCTGGTCATAATGCTGCTGCCGTGCTGTTTGACCTTGATGGCCTGCAGCGCATTAATGATGTACGAGGCTTCCACTTTGGTGATGAAATTCTCTGCGAAATCGCCAAGCGTTTTCGCGGATTACTACATGACGAACCGCGCGCATTCCTAGCGAACTTAGGTGGTGACTTATTTGCCATGATGCTGCCAGCGCGAGACCTTAGTGCCGATGCACTGTTGCAAGACGTGCAGACGTTCGTGAAGTTGGTGCTGTCGGAAGTCGCGCAGCCAATTACGGTGCATGGCGAACGCGTTTCGGTAACTGCCAGTGCTGGCATCGTAATCTACAATAATAAAGCAGAGTCGGCGGATTCGGTTATCCGCCACGCTGAGACCGCCGTGCACACGGCTAAAGCGGCTGGTGGTAACCAAACCGCCGTTTATGACACTTCTTACAGCCAGCAATTGAAGCGTCGTTACGACATCGAACGCGAACTGCGCCACGCAATCGAAGCGGATGGGTTAAAGCTATTCCTACAACCACAAGTCAATGTGCATGGCCAGGCAATTGGTGCTGAAGTTTTAATTCGTTGGCAGCATCCAGAGCGCGGCATGATTTCACCAGCAGAGTTTATTCCAACCGCAGAACAGACTGACTTGATTGTTGATTTGGGTAAATGGATTCTGCGTGAGGCGTTAAAGCTGCTTAAGCAACTACCGGCGCCGCTTACCTTGGCAATCAATATAAGTCCGCGCCAGTTCCGCAAATTCGATTTTGTTTATTGTATTGAGCAAGAATTACAAGCTAGTGGCGCTGATCCTCAGCGGCTCATCCTCGAAATGACCGAAAACCTCTTTGTTGAGGATATGACTGACATCATCGAAAAAATGCGTGCGCTGCGTGAAACGGGCGTGCAGTTTTCCATCGATGATTTTGGTACGGGGTATTCATCCTTATCCTATTTACAAAAATTACCGATTCAAGAATTAAAAATCGACCGAACGTTCGTCAATGAGATCGGTATGAGTGAGCAACAGGCGATTATCGACTCAGTGATTGCGATTGCGCAAAATCTCAAGCTACGCATAGTCGCCGAGGGAGTTGAGACCGAAGTGCAAGCGCAATACCTTGCCAGCCATGAAAAAAATATCGTGTTGCAAGGTTATTTGTTCGGCAAGCCAGAACCGGCAGAGAATTTCCTTACGCAACAGCAACCGCGGTAGCGTTGCAAAAATACCGACTAGGCTGACGTACATCAGACACTCTATTACTGCCAAAATCCTCCCTTCAGTTGTAAAAAAAATTGAAAATAATTGTTTTTTTTGTGCATTTTGTATACTTAATGCATTGCTTTACCGTTGTACTACAGCAACCACTAGTAGCCCATTTACGGACCCTACTTCTTACGTTGTTTGTTTTCCAATCTAAAGGAAATACTTTTTATGCTTAGTCTAAATAGTTCTACTTTTAAGAAAATTATGCATAGGACAATTGTGGGTGCTGTGTTGGTGATGGCGTGCGCTGTTGTCTTACCACCGCTGATAAAAGGACCTTCCGACGACGCGCCTTATGCGAACATACCCAGTACAGGTCTCCTGTTGGCAATCCTGGCGCTGGTATTTTTCGTTTCTCAGGTATCTAGAAAATTCGTACTGCAAGAGTCAGCAAAAATAAAATACGTTTCGACAAAGTTCGTCTCGCTGACGCCGGACGCTAGACGCAAGCGGCTTATGGAAGCTCTGATAGTATGTGGCCTAGCCGTGCCGGTTTTTTTGTTCATACTGCTGTCTTCGCAGGAGCCATCACCACTCCTACTTTTGCTAATACCGATCGTTATTGTTGCTTTTTCCTTCTATGCTACGTTGATCCCTGCGCTGTTTAATTCTGCAGAATTCAGAGAAGAGACTATAGAGCTTGACGGGGTGCAAACCGGCAAGGTGATCATTCCCTTTGATCGGCTCTTATCAGTCGGGCAAAAGCGCAGTTGGGTCAGTGTGCTTAGTTTTGATCCGCAGGGCGATCTACTTGTGGTAACAGCTGAAGACGCTGAGGGTCAGCCACAAGAACACCGTATTCGCTTGTTAAGAGGCATGGTTCACCGGGAACTTTTTATCGGAATGCTCAAAGACAAGTGTTAGCAGGCAGTACAAACAAGTCCAGACCGATAACCCGTCTGGACTTGTCTGCGGAATGACTACTCAGTAATTTGATATTGCGCTGCAAGCGTATCGAAATACTGCAACGCTTGCTTGGCATAGGCTCGTTTTGCCAGATAGTCGCCCGGGAAGAAGTTCTTCTTAAAGCCATAGGCGACGATATCTTTCAAACGTTTTAATGGGATATCTGCCGTTTGCAGCGCAAGTTCGTATTCGTTTGTCACCGTGGTCCGCGAGACCAAGCGGTTATCGGTACAAATCACGGTGGCGAGACGATTCGCGTACATGTGTTTAAAGTTATGGTTGCGAACATCGCCAATCGCCGGATTGGTTTGCAAATTGCTGGTGATGCAGACTTCGATCGCGATGCGACGATCAGCAATAAACGAGGCCAACTTACTGGCGTAACCGCTTTTGTCTTCGATGCTCTCATCTTGAATCATGTCGGGTGAAAACAATGAATAACCATGCCCTAAGCGATCGGCATAGCACTGCGTGAGCGCTTCAAAAATGCTCTCGGCACCGTACGCTTCACCAGCATGCACAGTTTTCAGCAAGAAGTTCTGGTGCGCGTATTCGTAGACTTCTTTAAAGTCATGTGCCGGGTAGCCCATTTCTTGCCCCGCAATATCCAAGCCTACAATCGGTAGGCCTTCTTCATCGCGCAAGCGAATGCTGGCGCGAATCATTTCCATGGCGGCAATTTTGATAACCTGTTTGGGTTCATGATCACGCAGCGTCTGGAACAACTGGGTGTAGTAAGGTGAAAATCCTTTTTTACCGAACATACGCATCGCACAATTGATGATGCCGTAGTGAAACGGAGGTTTGCTGCCATCGCGCACCGCTGCTTGCTGATTATATTCCTCTTGCGCACGTTTGAGGCCATCGTTGACGGTATGCATCACACGGTCAAAATCAATACCGCGGCTAGGGTCCATCATCAACTGCGGCGCAAAGCGCACTTCAATATAGATGACGCCTTCAGCTAAGTTATCCATGGCCAATTCGTACGCGGCTTGTTCGAGGTTTTCCATGTCACGTAGCACGGCGCAGGTGTACTGGAAACCATTTAGGTATTCACCGAGGTCGTTGTAGCTTTCTTTAAAAACCTGTTCGTACAAACCTTCGACCGTGTAAGAAGGCAGCTCGACACCACTGCGTTTTGCCATCTCGATAAGTCCAGCGGGCCGCAAACTGCCATCTAAGTGTAAGTGCAAGTCAGCTTTGGGCATCGCTTTAAGAAAATCAGTTGAATAACGCTGTGACATATCGACTCCTTCAGTGAATTTGCGCAATTATAGCAACAAACGCCTTTGCATTCAGCGCTTAAAGTCAGTATAAAACTGGCAGTACCCATCATTCGATATTGATAACCATGGCTTCACTTTATTTTACTTATTCAGCGATGAACGCGGGCAAGAGCACGTCGTTGTTGCAGGTTGCGCACAACTACGAAGAGCGCGATCAACGCGTCTTACTCCTCACTCCAGCGATTGATGATCGGGCAGGCAAAGGCAAAATAGCGTCGCGACTCGGTATCGATAGAGGCGCGTTGGCATTTACCTCAAGCACAGACTTATCGGCACTGATTAAAGCACGCCACCAACAACAACCGATTGATTGTGTGTTGATTGACGAGGCACAGTTCTTGACTGAACCGCAAGTGTGGCAGTTGACCGATGTCGTTGATCGAGTAGATATTCCGGTGATGTGTTATGGCATTCGTACCGATGCCTTCGGCCAAGCCTTCCCAGGTAGCGCAGTGTTGTTGGCCGTCGCCGATAAGGTGAGTGAAATGAAGACCATCTGCCACTGCGGGCGCAAAGCTACGATGAACCTGCGCATTGACGAAAATGGTGAAGCGGTTAAAGTCGGCGAACAAATAGCTATAGGTGGCAATGACCGTTACATTTCCTGTTGCCGTAGGCACTGGAAAGAAAAACTCGGTCTATAAGCAAATTTTTATTTAAAATTTAACCAATTGTCGCACTTGCAAGCGCGACTTCTCTGCTATGCTGAAAGTGTCAACTTTAAGCTGGAGTTACCATGGGCTCAGTGCCGTTACCCGATAATGAAACTGAACGTCTGCACCTGTTGCACGAGCTCGATCTGCTCGACAGTGGTAATGATGAATTATTAGATCGTATCACGCAGTTGGTGAAGGAGCTTTTTGCTGCCGACATCGCCCTGATTAGCTTGGTCGACGAGCACCGACAATGGTTTAAATCTAAAGTTGGTTTTGCCGAGCCGGAAACACCGCGCAATATCTCTTTTTGTACACATGTCGTAGCTTCTGGTGAAACGTTACTGGTTGATGACGCAACGCAAGACCCGCGCTTTGTTGATAACCCTTTAGTTACGGCAGCAAACGGTATTCGCTCCTACGTCGGTGCACCCTTGACGCTTTACGATGAGTATCACCTAGGTACGCTTTGTGTAATCTCGTCGAAAACTAATCACTTTCCAAGTGGCACCAAGCGCGTTCTGGAACTTTTAGCTGATTGGGTCTCGACAACCCTCACCGATCATTATGAGCTCGATAATTACCGCGCGGAGCGCGACGTGCTAGCGCAAGGGCCCGTCTGTGCGGTGGTGTGGCGCATCGAACCTAAAGTGCAGCTGACTTACGTTGCTGATAACGCACTCCGAGTGTTGGGTTATAAATCTGCGTATTTACTGCGTGATGAGGTCAATTACGAAAGCATCGTACATCCAGATGATCGTGAAGAGTTACTTGCGCGAATGCAACGCTTGATCGACGGCGAACAAGCCTATTTAGAGATGGATTACCGTGTTCTGCTTCCTGAAGCCAAAGCACAGGGGGTGCGTTGGGTTCATCATTTCGCCCGCGCAGACCATGATAAACAAGGCAACGTCATTCGGGTCCGTGGCTATTTGCTGGATGACAGCAAGGGCAAAAACCTCGAACTAGAACTACGTGAAAGCAACAAAAACTTCGAGCTTGCGCTTGCCGCAGGAGAGTTTTTTACTTGGTCGTGGTTCATTCCCGAAGATAAATTAATGGTAAGTCATGCTTGGTCGCTGCTGTTGGGCTATGACGCTCAAAAAGAAGGTGAAATCGATTGGCAGTCCTTACTCCACCCTGATGACATAAACGCGTTGCGGACGCAGTTAAAAGCGCACCTGCATGGTGATACGGAGCGCTTTGATGTACGTTTTCGATTACGCCATGACGACGGTCACTATGTCTGGATTCATAGTGTTGGGCGACTCGTCGAGCGCGATCATGACGGCAAACCGTTGCGGATGAGTGGGATTCATCATGACATTTCTGGGCAAGTTGAAAATGAAGCTTTCTTGGCGCAGCAAACCGCGGTTCTAGAACTGGTCTCGCATGTACAGCATGAATTCATGCTGGCGAAAAACTTTAGTGATGTGACCGACTACGCGTTACCGAAGCTTATGCAGATGACCGCTAGTGCTTTCGGTTTGGTCGGTGAACTACCTCCACAGTCGCGTCGGCGCGATATGCTGCAAATTCATGGACTCGAGCTACTAGGTGAAGGCAATGCTAATAGTGAATATCACAAACTAATTCAGCAAGGGTTAGAAGTTGTGGTAAGTGGCGATGTGGTTCGAAATGTGTTGTTGCGCGGTGAACCCGAGTTTTGTCATCTGCCAGTTTCACGCTTAGAGATGAGTTTTTCCCCGGTAACGATTCCGGAACTGCGCAACGCACTGGTCTTGCCGCTCTATTTTAAACACGACGTTGTGGGGCTACTGGTGCTGGGCAATAGCTCAGAAGGTTACCTGCGTTGGCACTTAAATTTGTTGCGACCGATGCTCGATACCTTGGGAACTTTGATGCACATGCGCCGGCTTGATGAGGAGCGTCAATATGCGCTGGAAGAGCTGCGGCGTATGGCGAGTGTGGATGAGTTAACTGGGGTCGCTAATCGGCGAGTATTTTGGCACGCGATGGAAGAGCGTTATGAAGAGTTTATGCGTTATCAAGTGACAATGAGTGTCGCTGTTATCGATCTAGACCACTTCAAATCGGTCAATGATACCTATGGCCATGCGGCAGGTGATGAGGTGCTGCGCGAATTTGCCAAACGCTGCAAAGCACAATTGCGTGATCTTGATTTGATCGGGCGGCTGGGTGGCGAAGAATTTGCCGTACTCTTGCCTTATAGTGATGTGATCGAAGCTAGCAAAGCTATCGAACGCTTGCGCGAACATGTTGCTGCGACTCCAGTTACTCATGATGATAAGCAAATCGCGATATCCTTTAGTGCGGGAGTTACCCAATTGCGCAGCACAGACGCTAAATTAGATGATTGGATGGCGCGCGCCGATGAAGCTCTTTATCAAGCGAAAGAAAGCGGGCGTAATCAAACCGTTGTAGTTCCTGAATCGAACTAATTCTGTATAATATGCAGACACTTCATACTCTGCAGATGAATACGAGGCCGTAATGCAAGAACTCACGATTCCACGCCCTGATGACTGGCATCTTCACCTACGCGATGGCGATTTGTTAGCAACGACTGTGCCAGCGACTGCGAGCGTGTTCGGACGTGCTGTCATCATGCCGAATCTGGTACCACCAGTGACCACAGTGGATCAGGCGATGGCTTATCGTGAGCGGATTCTTAAGCAAGTACCGGCAACCAGTGATTTTCGTCCGTTGATGGCACTGTATCTGACGCAAAATACAGCAATTGAAACGGTAGTTGCAGCGGCCGAAAATCCCGAGGTTATCGGTTTCAAACTCTACCCATCCGGCGCGACCACCAATTCCGACGCCGGCGTGACCGATATTGAAGCACTCGATGCAGTATTTGCGAAAATGGCGGAGTTGCAGGTACCGCTGTTAGTCCATGGCGAGGTAACAGCGGCAGAAATCGATATTTTTGACCGCGAAAAAGTGTTTATTGACACTAAGCTACGCCCATTAATGGCGCGCCATCCGCAGTTAAAACTCATTCTTGAACATATTACCACTGCCGATGCAGTCGATTTTGTCGAAAGCATGGGCGACAACGTTGCTGCCACCATTACACCACAGCACTTGTTGATGAACCGTAATGATTTGCTGGTGGGCGGTCTACGTCCGCACAACTATTGTTTGCCAATCTTGAAGCGACGTGAACACCAACTGGCTTTACGCCAAGCTGCAGTGTCGGGCAATCCTAAATTCTTTTTAGGCACAGACTCGGCGCCACATGCACAGGACAAAAAAGAAGCTGCCTGTGGTTGCGCCGGTTGTTATTCGGCGCCGGCTGCATTGCAACTGTACGCAGAGTTCTTTGAGCAGATGCAGGCACTTGATAAGTTGGCTGATTTCGCCAGTAATTTTGGCGCAGACTTTTATGGGTATCCGCGCGCGACAGAGCAAGTGACATTGCAGCGCGCCGAGTGGCAAGTTCCTGCGCTGGTCGATACCGCAGTCGGCCCCATGGTTCCGTATTGGGCAGGCCTGAAGTTAAACTGGCAACTGACTAGCAACTGAACAAAATTAACACATATGAACACGCGTTTTTGCAGTGCTTGTTTTTCCGGCGAAAAGTGTCAAACTTGCGTTAAGAAAAGCGTCCAGTACCTAATAAAAATTATAACGAAGCAGGGACAGTGATTTGTTAAATCTTTTTCGTGCGCGTGCAAACAGTCCTTATACCGTGGTGTTCGGCATTCGCCGCACTAAGGTCAATATCGTTGTGGTAGAGAACGCCAGTTCTCAACCGAGCTTGGTGGTATCTGATGAATGTGTGGTAAGCGGCGATGATATTGTTGCTGCCATGCGCAAACTGAGTCATGACTATCAAAAGTACTGCCGTCATCATCCACGTCTGGCGCTGGTGCTCGGCGCCGGGCTGTATCAAAGCGTCACCCTCGATCGTCCGCAATTAAGTGACGCGGAACTGAGCGCAAGCCTGCGCTATCAACTTAGTGATCTAGTTACTTTTGATACCGAGGACTGCATCAGCGACTATTATGAGTTGCCGACGCAAGTTCAGGGGCAGCATAAAATCCACGCTATTGCGACCAGTCGCAAGCAACTTGAGCCCTTGTTGCAAGTAGCACACGAGTTAAGTGACCAACTCCAGGGCGTCTTTGCCGAAGAGCAGGCGCTTGCCACCGTTTTAGAAAATCTGAATGAACCCGCCGCACTGGTTTATCAACAGCCCCAACAAGCAGCATTAGTGCAGGTGTATAACAATGGTGAATTGCAGGTCAACCGCGCCGTACGCTCTCTCGAAAAACTCAGTGAGTTAAGTATCGAAGAAATTCGCATGGGTGGTTTACAGCCATTAAGCGTTGAAATTCAACGCTCAGCCGACTACTTCGAGCGGCAATTACGGCAGCGTCCTATTGCGAGCGTCTATCTCGCGTTGCCGTTGCCAAAGCAACAGGAAGTACTGGAACGTCTGCATGAAGATTTAGGTTTCGAAATTGCTTGGGCAACCTATCCGAGTTGGGCGCAAGAGCTGGCTAATGGAGATTACAGCGATTTTCCAGCACTTGGTGGCGCACTCTTAGCACAGCAAAATGATGCGCAGGAGACCTCCTCATGAAACGCATCGCCAATTTATATACTGCAGAACTTCGGCCCAGCCGTGAATGGCTTACGTTACGCCGGTTGTTGGCTATTAACGTGAGTTTATTGGTGGTATTTATCGTCGCTTGGATAGTGGTGCAAATAGTCGTGAGCCAGCAGCAAAGCACTAGTGTCGAACTCGGCAACACCACCACTGCAGTAGAAGCTCAGCTCCAGCAACGGCAGAGCGAACTCGATAATGCGCTGAATGATCCCGAGCTCAATGACGCATTAGCGGAAACCCAGCAAGTATTTGTACTCAGACAGCGTTTACTTGCGCAAATGCAGCAGTTCACCCAGCAGAATCAGCAAAATTACTCGCAGCTGTTAGTCGATCTTGCCGCAGCCGATCAGGATGCGATTTGGTTGCAACGTATCTACGTCAACGACAATGCGCTCAGCCTTGAAGGGCACACGCTACAACCGCAGCAATTGCCGAGTTGGTTGGCAAGTTTCAGTGGTTACACAAGTCTGCAACAGCGACCGTTTGGCGTGTTTGAACTGCGTGATGAGGGTGAGCAGGGACTGCGCTTCGTCGTCGGACATACCCAAGACAGCCGAACCATGACCAGCACTGCGGGAGGGAGCAACCCATGACCCAGTGGCAGCAAATGCAACAGAAATTTGTTGAGTTACCGCTGAATCGGCGCAAGTTTTGGCTCGTACTGAGTGTGGTTTTCGTCTGCTATTTGGGGCTTTATGTGATGTTATTACCCCAATGGCAAAGTTTTCAGACCGAACAAGTCAAAGTACAACAGCAACAGCAACGTCTAAGTTTGCTCGAACAGCAATTAGAGGCGGTGGAAATACGCCTGTCAGGTGACCCCAAAGCACCACTGCGGCGCAAACTGGCTGATTTAGAAAGTCAGCTACAGCAGGTGAATCAGCGCTTACAAAATGAAACTAATTACGTTAGTGCGGCCGACAATCGTCGATTGTTGCAAGCTTTATTAGGCAGCGCCCGTGACCTAAGTGTGAAGTCGGCGCAAGCACTCCCAGCTGAACGTGTTTATGGTGACGGCGAAGCCACTGAAGGCGCTATTTACAAGCACCGTTTGCAGTTAGTCGTAAGCGGAAATTACCAGCAAGTTTTCGAGTACTTCCAGCAACTTGAGCAATTACCCTGGTCGTTTTACTGGCAACGCATGGATTATCAAGTGACCGATTATCCGCAAGCAGAGGTGCTGCTCGAGATTTACACCCTAAGTTTGGAGCGTGACTATGTTGCAAGTTAGCTGGCAGATTGGCGTTACGATTGGTTTGCTTGCGGTAGCGACAGTAAGTAGCGCGCAACAATTAAAAGACCCAACGGCACCACCGGAATACCGTCCAGCTGCGACGAGTAATGCTGAAGCTGCGACCAACTTACGCTTACAATCAATTCAGTCAACTGCACAGGGTAACGTAGCGACGATCAACGGATCGCGAGTGCGGGCCGGCGACAGTTTGCCGCCCTTTACAATTCTAAAGATAACCATGGATCAAGTGACAGTCCGGCACACCACCACCGGTGGTGAAATGCAACTCGTCATGTTTAGTGAGCGACCGCTGGAAAGCGAGTCGTCCACGGGATCAGGGGGACAGAACTAATGCGCACAGGATTTATTTTTGTTTCGACTTTGTTGTTGGCTGCATGTGCTCAGCAACCGGATCGGCAACCGGTCGAGGCACAAGCGGCACTAGAAGTGCCGAAGACATCATCCACGACCGAGCGTCCACCGCTACCTGAATCGGTACGCGCGACCCTGCGCCCTGATTTAGCCACCAGTGGTGAAGTAAGTGAGCAGTTGCTGGCGGAGCCACGATTTTCAGTGAATGCCAATGGCATTGATGCCCGTGACTTTTTTGCTGGGTTAGCGGCTGATACGCCCTACAACATTGTGGTTCACCCAGATGTTGCTGGTGCCATTACAGTTAGCTTAAAAGATGTCACCTTAGCTGAGACGCTAGAAGTCATTAGTGACATTTACGGCTACGACGTACAACGTGACCGTCGGATGATTCGGGTATTTCCTTCTGGATTGCGTACTGAAACGATAGCATTGGATTATTTAGCACTGCAGCGCATGGGCTTATCGCAAACCAGCGTAAGCTCGGGCGGCGTCAAAGAGAACGATGAGCAAAATAATCTCTACGGTGGCGGTGCTAGTAACTACAACAACGCCTTGTTAGGCAATCAAGGTGGGGTCAGTAATCAAGGCAACTTAAGTCAGAGCGGCTTGGGTGGTATTAATAATGGTATGCAAACCAATGGCTCGTCTATTTCCACGCAATCGCAAACCGACCTTTGGGGCGACCTGAAAGAGACCATCGAAGGCGTGGTTGGCAGTGGTGATGGGCGTCGAGTCGTGGTTTCACCGCAAGCGGGACTTATTTCCATTACGGCATTGCCAAGTGAATTACGTGCTGCGCGCGAATTCCTTGCGTCTGCGCAAGAGCGCCTACAACGTCAGGTCATTTTGGAAGCGCGAATTGTTGAAGTTGCACTTAATGACAGTTATCAGCAAGGCATCAACTGGGGTGATTTGTTTAAGCTGGGTAACGCCAGTGGCAGCATAGGCTTCTCTGGTGGCTCCGTTGACAATGAAAACGGCGTCTTTGGCGTATCACTTGACGTCGGCGACTTCAGTGGCGTGCTGAATCTATTGCAGAATCAAGGCAATGTGCAGGTCTTGTCAAATCCGCGGGTGAGCGCTGCGAATAATCAAAAAGCCGTGATAAAAATTGGTGAAGATGAGTATTTCGTGACCGATGTCTCGACCACGACAGTGACTGGAACGGCAACGACCTCGACCCCAAACATCGAATTAACACCGTTTTTCTCGGGGATTTCTTTAGATATCACCCCGCAAATCAGTGATAACGGCGAGGTCATCTTACACGTGCATCCGTCGGTTGTTGAAACCTCGGAACAGAATAAGACCATTACCTTAAACCAGGAATCGTTCATTTTACCGCTAGCGCAGAGCAATATTCGCGAAAGTGACACTATTGTCCGCGCCCGCAACGGTGAAATCGTGGTGTTAGGTGGCTTGATGCAAACCAGCTACACCGATAGCGAATCCAAAGCGCCGTTACTCGGTGATATCCCAGTAGTGGGGAATTTATTTAAAAATCAGCGCCGCAGTGAACAGAAAAAAGAGTTGGTGATTCTGATCCGCCCAGTTGTCGTTGGTGTCGACACTTGGCAGCAAGAGTTGCAACGCTCGAGTGAGCTGTTGCGTGGCTGGTATAACGACTAATTACGCTTATGTATCAAACGCATTTTGGACTCATAGAGTTACCTTTTACGTTGACTCCCAATACCAGTTTTTACTGCGACTTGGAGAGTCACCGTAACGCGTTTGAGGTATTAGTCACGGCCCTTGAGGCGGGTGAGGGCTTTATCAAAGTGGTAGGTGAAGTTGGCACCGGTAAAACGCTGTTGTGCCGCAAGTTGTTAAACGAGCTGCCCGATCACTATGTTACTGCCTACATTCCAAATCCTTACCTGACTCCCAGCGAAATGCGGGCTCATATTGCCCGTGAGTTGCAAGTAAAGATGCCACAAGTGCGCAGTGAGCAATTACTGACCCAAGCCATCCAGGAGCGGTTGGTAGAGATCAGCCGCGAAGGTAAGCTGGCGGTCATCGTCGTTGACGAAGCGCAAGCGCTACCGAGCCATACCTTGGAGGCATTGCGACTGGTCTCAAACTTAGAAACTGAATCACGGAAGTTGCTGCATATCGTATTATTTGGTCAGCCAGAGCTCGATGAACGCTTGGCCACCCGAGAACATCGCCAATTACGCCAGCGCATCACCTTTAGTTACAACTTACAGGCGATGTCGATGACCGAATTAGCGCGCTATATTTCGCATCGCTTGCATGTTGCCGGTTACCAAGGGCCTGCTTTGTTCTCGGCGCGCGTGGTCAAGTTATTACACCAAGCAAGTCGCGGTGTGCCGCGTTTGGTCAATGTTTTGTGCCATAAGGTGCTGTTACTTTGTTACGGCGAGGGGGTCTACCAAGTGAAACCTAAGCACGTGCGGCTCGCGGTGGCTGACACCGAAGATGTCAGCCTTGGCAAATCCCATTGGTGGTGGAGCCTAGTGAGTATTGCAGGTCTCGCTATCGCGGTAGTCTGGAGTTGGCAGGCCGGTTGGCTAACGGAGTATTGGTCATGAGTGTGATTAACCGCATGCTGCGCGACCTCGACCAGCGCCAGAAAACTGAACACAAAGCTGCTGGCGCTCCAGCAGCTGCAGCACCGACTCCGTTTCCGTGGGCGTGGCTATTAGGTGCATTTGTAATCGCGGCGATAGCGGTGGTCGCGGTAGTGCTTATTTTACAACAGCGCCAGCCTGTGGCTGAGCCTGGCGCGGTTGAGCAACAGTCAGAGTCAGTGATGACGACTACCCTGCCTGAATCCGAACCAGCGCCGGTAGCAGATCCGGAGCCGGTGGCTACAACGAGCCTCGAAATGGTTGAGCTTCAAACTCCCATCGAACCTGAGCTTGAAGCAACACCAGTGGCTGAACCAGAGCCAGAGCCAACGCCAACGCCAACTCCAGAGTCGAAAACACCAACGGAGTCCGAAGTAGCAGTCGCTGAGCCAGCGCCGCCGGCGGCAACCGAAGAACCCAAAGGCACCATGCAAGTTGAACAAGTGCGACTGAGCCCTGCGGAATTAGCGGAAGTAAAATTAAAGCAAGCGCGCGAAGCGATGCAAGCGGGTGAGCGAGAGCGCGCCGGAAGTTTATTCGAGCAAGTCATCGCGCTGGCGCCGGAACACATTGATGCGCGTAGCGAGCTAGCTGCCTATTGGTATGGTCGCGGACGGGTTAGTGATGCCCTCGCGGTACTTGAGCAAGGGCTGCAATTGCGTCCCCAGCAATCGCGTTGGTTACTGCTCTACGCGCGTATTCTATTTAATGGTGGTGCCTACGGTAGCTTACTGAGCGCGCTCGAGCAGATGCCTTTACAAGCTGCAGAGAGTGGCGAGCTGATGCAATTACGCGCCGCTGCTGCCAATGAACAACAGCAATTTAGCGCTGCCGCACAAGATTATCAGTGGCTGGCTGAGCGTGACGAGTCAGCGCGTTGGTGGTTAGCGGCTGCAGTCGCTTATGAAGACGCTGAACAGCCTGAACAGGCGCTGAGTGCCTATCAGCAAGCGCTGGCCAGTGATGATTTGAATGCAGATGGACGTCGCTATGCGGCACAGCGGTTACAAGTTTTGGGAGGTCAGTAATAATGCGCCCACGGTTAAAAATGCGTTTGGGTGATTTGCTCGTACAAGAGAGCATCATTACTGAACAGCAGTTAAAACAAGCGCTAGACGAGCAGCGCACTAGTGGCCGGAAACTTGGGGTGACGCTGGTCGATCTCGGTTTCATTTCCGAACAAGAGCTTCTCGAATTTCTCGCGCGGCAATTGAGTCTTCCCCTTATCGATTTGGCCGAACGCAAAATTACCAGTGATGTCGCCAACTTGCTGCCAGAAGTTCAAGCACGCCGTCATCGTGCCTTGGTCATCGAAGCTGATGAAAGCTCCGCATTGGTAGCGATGAGCGATCCTGCCGACCTTGCCGCAGTGGATGCCATCAGTCAGTTTTTGCAACCGCGCGAAGTCCGTTTAGCTGTCGCACCTGACCAGCAACTGTTGGACGCTTTCGATAATCTATATCGACGCACCAAAGACATTGCTCAGTTTGCCAGCCAGTTACAAACTGAGTACCAGAAAGACGAAGCAGTCGATTTGGCGGCTTTGTCGATTGAAGACGAAAGCGACGATGCCACCGTTGCCAAACTATTGCAGTCGATATTTGCCGATGCCGTGCAAGTGCGCGCGTCGGATATCCACCTTGAGCCCGATGATCATGCGTTACGCATTCGAATGCGGGTGGATGGCGTCCTGCAAGAAAACGTGCTGAAAGAAACCAATATTGCCAGCGCTCTGGTGTTGCGTCTGAAGCTAATGGCAGGCCTGGATATTTCTGAAAAACGGCTGCCACAAGACGGTCGTTTCCATATTAAAGTGCGCGACCACGCGATTGATGTGCGGATGTCGACCATGCCCGTGCAATATGGTGAGTCCTGCGTTATGCGTTTGCTTGATCAGTCCGCCGGTATTTTGCAACTCGAGCAAACAGGTATTCCGGACACATTACTGAAACGCATCCGTGGCATCATTAATAAGCCCTACGGAATGTTGATTGTCACTGGACCGACCGGCTCAGGTAAAACTACGACGCTTTATGGTGTACTGAATGAACTTAATCGTTCAGAGAAGAAAATTATCACAGTGGAAGACCCGGTAGAATACCGTCTGCCGCGTATTTCGCAAGTGCAGGTGAACAGCAAAATTGGCTTGAGCTTTTCGCGGGTCCTACGTACCACTTTGCGCCAAGACCCCGACATTATTATGGTGGGTGAGATGCGCGACGGTGAAACCGTCGAAATCGGTTTGCGTGGCGCCATCACTGGTCACTTAGTGCTGACCACGTTGCATACCAACGATTCGATCACCAGCGCTTTACGCTTAATTGATATGGGCGCAGCACCTTATTTGGTCGGTGCGGCGATGAAAGGGGTACTGGCACAACGTTTGATTCGTAAAGTTTGTGAGAACTGTAAAGAGCAGGCGCACATAGAGGCCGCGGATTTAGCATTGTTACGACGCATGCGTCCAGATTTACCGGAAGATGGTGCGGGCTTTGTCAAAGGTCGAGGTTGCCGTAATTGTAACGATACTGGCTATCGCGGTCGTATCGGGGTATTTGAATTGCTCGAAATGAACGATGCCATGGTGAATGCGATGCGCGATGCAAACATGCGAGAGTTTGCGGCCGCTGCCAAGCAATCTCCGCATTACCGACCACTGGCACAGTCGGCATTGGACTATGCCTTACAGGGTGTCACTACGGTCGATGAAGTATTGTTCTTAGCCGAAACCATCGAAGAAGAGGACGACCCAACGGATATCGAATTAGATATTACCGCCGAGGGTGAACATGGCTGAGTTTGACTATCGCGGTCGCGATGCGAGCGGCGAGCTGGTAACAGGTGCCTTGGAAGCTAACTCCGAGCGAGCTGCAGCGGACACCTTGATTCGTCGAGGGGTGACACCCTTAACGATTGTGTTACGCCAAGAAAAGTCGGCAAATGCGGGTTTTTCGCTATTCGAAGAAAGCATTAATCTAGACGACCTGATTGTCTTTACGCGGCAGATGTACTCGTTGACCAAAGCCGGTATTCCAATTTTGCGCGCCATCGACGGGCTAGCCGATAATAGTCCGAAAAAACGTATGCGGGCAGTACTGAAAGATGTGGGCGAGCAATTAGAACGGGGCCGTGAATTATCGGCGGCCATGGCCGGACACCCTAAAGTGTTTCCGCGGTTACTGATTGCCGTAGTACATGTCGGTGAAAACACCGGTCAGTTGGAAGAGGCATTTGAGCAATTATCCGAGTATTTAAGCAAAGAGCAGGATACTCGCAAACAAGTTAAGTCTGCATTGCGTTACCCAATGTTTATTATCAGTGCGTTGGTTATCGCAATGTTTATTTTGAATATTTGGGTGATTCCAACTTTTGCGAGAATGTTTGAGCAGTTTGGCGCCGAGTTGCCATTACCCACCCGGATCTTGATTGGTACCTCTGACTTTTTCGTCACTTGGTGGCCCGCGATCATTATTTTTATGGTATTGGCGTGGATTGGATTTAAACGCTTTACCACGAGTAATGACGGCCGACTGATATGGGATCGTTGGAAAACGCGCATGCCGGTCTTTGGTGATTTAGTGAAACGCAGTTTGCTATCGCGCTTTTCGCGCAGCTTTGCGGTGATGTTGCGCGCTGGCGTACCCTTGACTCAGTCATTGCATTTAGTCGCCGATGCGGTTGACAACTATTGGATGGCCGAGCGCATCGAAGATATGCGCCGCACCATCGAGCGCGGTGAGGGTATCACCCGCGCCGCGCAGAGTACTAAGCTGTTCACCCCGCTGGTTATGCAAATGATCAGTGTTGGCGAAGAGACTGGCCGAGTAGACGAACTATTGAATGAAGTTGCGGACTATTATGAACGCGAAGTAGATTATGATCTGAAAAGTTTAACAGCCCGTATCGAGCCGATCATGTTGGTAATCGTTGCGGTAATGGTGGCCATTATGGCACTCGGCATATTTACACCGATGTGGGATATGATGGATGCTTACAAAGGTCGCTAACAACAAACTGGCTATACAGACACTGCTGACGATGAGGAACAACATTATGAATGCCCAACAAACCAAGCAGCAGCGCGGTTTTACCCTAATTGAACTGATTATTGTGATTGTCATTCTGGGGCTGTTGGCAGCATCAGCGCTGCCGCGCTTTACTCGCGTCAGTGCAGACGCCGAAGATGCAGCCGTAGAGGGCGTAGCAGGTGGTTTTGCCAGTGCGGTTAGTCTAGTACGTGCAGAATGGGAATTACGCGGTCGACCGCAGGGCAACACCGATGGCTCAGGAGCCGTGGTAGTGATGGACGGTGTACCCGTGAATGTGGACGGGAACACCGGCTACCCAGTCAGTGGCAACAACAACAGTGAAGCACACGATCAAAACATGAGTAGCGAAGATTGCCGCACCATCATGCAAGCAATCTTACAAGGCGCGCCAACTGCCACCAGTAATTTTGGCTTACTCGGCGAAAACCGCTATTATGTCGCCCGCGAAAACAATGGTACCAATGATATTTGTGTCTATTTTCTCGCCAATACGATTCAGAATTTAGCGTCAGCGCCAACAGGTAATGATTATTTGAGCGTTGGCAACGTATTTGTTTATAACCCGCGTACTGGCGGCGTGAGCATTTTCAGCAACAACTAAGAAAAGGAAGAGCAAAATGTCAATCGTTAAAGCACGCCAAAACGGCTTTACTTTGATCGAGCTCATTATTGTTATTGTGGTGCTTGGTATACTGGCAGTGACTGCTGCACCGCAGTTTATTAATTTCTCGAGTGATGCGCGCGAGAGCGCACTACGTGGCTTGCAAGCGAGCATGAAGTCAGCCGTCGAGCTCGGCTATGCGAAAGCAGCCATCGAAAACAAGTTATCTGGTGAAGCGACCATTACCGCCGCAGACGGCACAAGCATTGCGTTAGCCAACGGCTATCCCAAAGCAAGCGCAGTACAAGCGGCGGCCGGTGCCTCATCAGACTTCGTATTCGCTGAGCAAACGGCCGGTGTTTACACCGGTGGTTCGCCATCGAATGGTACCTATGTCGGCACCTTTGTAAGTCTAATAGATGGTACGGTAAGTGCTGCAGTTATAGCTGCAACAAACTGCTACATTACCTATACTGACAACGCAGACGACACCGGCAAGCCAACGCCAACGGTAACTGTGAGTGGTTGCTAGTTTTATAAATGAATGGAGAACACCCTATGAACCAACAAAAAGGTTTTACCTTAATTGAATTAATTATCGTGATCGTTGTATTAGGTATCCTTGCGGTTACTGCAGCGCCACAGTTCATCAACTTCCAGTCTGACGCCCGTGAAGCGACAGTGAAAGGTGCACAAGCCTCAATCCAAGGCGCCATGCAACTCGCCTACGCCAAGTCCCTGATTGATGGTTCGGATGCAGTTGGCAAAACAGCTACAACGCCACCTACGGTTGCGACTGAGAATGGCCCAGTGAATA
Organism: Pseudidiomarina salilacus; assembly: GCF_047323925.1. Taxonomy (GTDB): domain Bacteria; phylum Pseudomonadota; class Gammaproteobacteria; order Enterobacterales; family Alteromonadaceae; genus Pseudidiomarina; species Pseudidiomarina salilacus. Next base: position 1,578,509 of record NZ_CP178751.1, on the reverse strand, counting down.
TCAGCTTTGGCTATCCAACAGCTTTAGACGGTTCAGCTGTCGATGCAATCGGTATTCAAAGAGCTGCTGGTTTAGCGGCATCTGAGTGGATTGCAACTGTTGAGGGCACAAATGCGGTGCGCTTCTCACCAGCAGGTGCTGCATTGGGCTGTCACGTACAATATACTGAAGCTGCAGATGCTGACACACCAGCTACAGTAACATTGTCAACCACTTTGGAAGACGATTGCTAAGCGTATGTTCATAAGGTGATCGTACACGCAACGAAAAGGGCGCCTAGGCGCCCTTTTTCATATCCGTCATCTCTTCGAACAGCAAACAGCAAACAGCTAACAGCTAACAGCCAACAGCGAACCACCCAATCCGCATCCGCGCACCCTAACCAACAACGACTAACGACTAACGCTCATCAATCAACCCCGAACAGCGCAGCGTACGAATCCCGAACAGCGAAGCGCACGAACCCCGAACCCTCAATTCACTTCCTTCCAAAACAACACCCGCGAATTCCCCCGATACTGGCCAAAGCCGCCCAAAGCACGTGGATCCAAATGCACCGCTCCCGACTCATCACGCCACTCGAACTCAAGCCATGCCGGAGCATCATATTCATATATAAATTCACCCGTATTGCCGGTGCCGGGCGCCAACCAACGCAGCGTATCAAACGGCAGAGCGCCATCGGTCAGCGTGCTGTCGCTGCCAGCGGCAACGGGCGTTAAGTTATTCGGGTCAGCAATCACATTTAAGCCAGCAACTAGCGCGCTAGAGCAACTATCATCGGTGTGGGTGACAAAGCGACTGCCGTCGAAATATTCAGCGTACAGCGGTATCGAAAGGTCTTCATTCTCAGGACCATAGGTATTTTCCAGTACCAAGCGGCCGTAACGGAGCTGTGCGGTGCCATTGAGCGGAGCAGCTGCTCCTGCCAAAGCTGCCAAGGTGAGGTCGCTACCTGCAAAGTTACGGTTATCGATTTCACTTAACACGCGCAGGCCCAGCTGCAAGCTCGCGAAGGGGCCATCGATATTGCCGTCTGGGTGGCGGTTAAAGCCCGCGTTGGCCGCATTAAACGTCATCACTCCTGCGGTCCAAGCTTGCTGCGCCGCTAAGTTGAGCAAACGGTCAGCAAAGCGATCGGTAGCAGTGTCAGCAGGTGCTAAATTGGCTGCCGCGAAGCCAACTTCAGCGGTACCACTATACCCACTGGAATCATAGTTTTCGGTAATATTGCCGTCACTATCGACCGCGTAAAGCTCGTAGCTGACCGTCAGCGCTGGCTCGGACATATAAGTAAAGTCGCCGGCCACACAGCTATTCGCCACGGCCGAGGTGTTCAGCGCAAAACGGAAAGGTGCGAAGCGGCCTACAGTCGCGTTTTGCTTGGCAGCAACATCACCGGCGCCTAAATAGCTATTGCCATTCAAGCCGGGTGCGAGTTCGATGGTGCCGACGTCGAGCCACCGTGCGCTGTCGGTGCGCAAGCTACCGGCTCGAGTGGTATCTAACTGCCAGCCTTGGCTACCGATAAAATCGCTTGCTGGAGCGCTTGCAGTACTCGGATAAAGGGTTTGCACATAACTTGCTTGTGCTTCGGCAGCAGGTGTCTCGCGTCCGAAGTTGGGCGTCGCATCGCCATTCGCATTTTCAGAGGTAATGATAAGTGAGAAGTTATCGCCAGCACTGGCAAAGGCGCTGCCGCTGCTGGTCGTTGTACTGGCCGATTGATTCGCGCCATCAACGGCAAATAGCCGTAAAGTATGAGGCTTCACCACAAAGTCGTTCACGCTGGTACCGGTCAGGGTAACCTCTGGATCATCAATACTCGATTCATCTGCATTGGGCGCTTCACTTAGGTTGATGCGACCATGCAAGCGTAGTGCGCCGACATCGCTATAGTTGGCAACTAGCGGCGCATTGCCGTTGGCGTCAAAAGTGACGGGGACATTCGCGTAACTAAGTGTTGCACCGGCATCATTGAGCGGCACATTAGCGCCATTCGCGATGAAGTTTTGACCCGCTTGGCAAGTCAGTGGATTGCGACAGGAGGTTGCCAGTTCAAGCACCTGTGCCCCGGTGAGTCGTGCTTCGCAAGCACCGGTCTGAGTGTTAGTTTCAACGGCACGCGCGAGCACATCAAAATCGGTACCGGCAAAGGACGGTGGAATGGCGCTTAAGCCATCGTTGGCAGTAAAGATCAGTCCTGCAGTACGAAACTCAATTTCACAATTAGTCGTGGCGGTGCCTGCGCTGTCGTAACACTCGGTAGGGTTTTGTGCCGAAGGAGCACCATTACTGAGGCTCACTGTTGTGGTGCCACCGTCGACGTAACGCAGTCCGAGAATACCTTGTCCGCCGGTAAAGCCAAGCACGCCACCGTTGGCGAAAGTGCTTCCGGTAGCAGAGCTCGATAAAGTGACCTCAGCGGTATCGGTGTAGCGACTTGCGCAACTCGCGTCAAGACAGGCGACGACTTGGACTGGTGCGGCAACGCAGCTGACGACCGATAACGGATGCTGAATCCGATAGTGATGGATGTCAGTCACCTCAGTGTCGCAACCAAATGCTTCATTAACCGCATCGCGAACCGCATCTGTATAGTTGATACTGGTATTGTTGCCAATCTCAAGTTCGCCAGCAGTTAGAATGGCTCCCTGTAGATTGGTGTTGTTGCCAAACTCGATAGAAACGTCATCGTAGGGCGCGTATAAAATGCCATTAAACGTTAAAGTTGAACTGGCATTGTTAAAGTTACCAATTTCAAAATCGGCGTCCGGGTACATCAATATTTGGAGGTTTTCTATAGCACCACCGCTATTGAAGAATAGGTCGTTGCCTCCCTCAAGTTCATCCTCTATAAAAATTCGCACGGTGCCTGCGGGGCTTATCGTGATACTAGAGTTATTTCCCATGTCGATATTACGGATGAAATAATCACCTGGGGCGAGTTGCAACGTATTAGATTGGTTGGTGAAGGTTAATTCATCAATGTAATAGGTCCCACCTTGTGTAGAAGCGAAACCGCCGTTGCCTCGAATCTCAATTTCATCATACGTACCTGGAGCAAGATTTATCGGGTTTGTGCGATCGTCACCACCCGAGAAACTGGGAAATACGTTTGGACTAAGAGGAGGAAAGACTGCACTGATATCTTCAACCACGCCATCAGGAGTTGGAGTGTTGCCATCGGTATTATTGGGGTCGCTAATCTCGATGCCATTAATTTCCGAGTTTTGTCCATATTCGAACTCGTCTAAGCCGATGATACCGTAATCGGTAAGATTCGTGAGCGCGTCACACTGCGTCGCGCCACCGCCGCCTGAGCCAGTCTGACAATTTAGTGGCTGTGCACCATCAGAAGTGTCACAAAACGCTGTACCGCCGACAGAATCAGTGCTGCCTGCGTTGTTGGTAATATTCACTGCCGTGGCGTCACCACCAATTTGACCCGCCCAATCAATCACGATATCGCCCGTTGCAGTGGCGTTTCCCGTGATAGCGGCATTACTGGCTTGGAGGCGTATAAACCCAGCCGAGACATTGCCGTCAATCGTGTTGCCTGAGCCAATGATCACATTCTCGTTGGCTGTCACATCACCTGTGAGCGTACTGTTCGATGGTGCTAGGGTGACGCGGTTAGCGCTTACCGAACCGTTCACGGTGCTGCCACTAGCTAAGCTAAATTCATTATCGACGACGATCGGACCATTCAGACTCACCGGCGAGTTACTCTGTAAATTACCAGCGTTGATAGAGCCGGTGATTGAGCTTGAACTGCCAACGCTGAGATTGTTGGTAACATTCAAGTTGCCGGTTACCTGACTGTTAAACCCCAAGGTCAACTGCGTAGCACTGATAGGGCCCGTAATCGTATTGCTCGACACCAGTGAAACCTGTGGCGCAACGAGCGTTCCTGTCACGTCCGTGTTGTTGTTTAACGTGATTTGGTTTTGACTATTCAAATTACCTTGAACTTGGTTATCACTGCCGAGGCTGATCTGACCCACGGCATTCAGATCGCCGAACATTTGCATAGTGCTATCAGAGCTAATCGAGCCGGTCGCGTTAATAGTGAGCGGGGTGTTGGCACCGAGGAATACTTGGGCATTCGATAGCCAGACGTTGCCGGTAACATTCACTTCGGCAATTTTGTCGAATACCAACACATCGTTCCATTGCAAAGTGAGGCCGTTGGGACATTGTGCAGGACTATTGCCTTTTTGACTGCAGCCTGGGGGCAAGTTCTTACGAAAATCGTAGGTAGCAGCTTGTGCACTGCCACTAAGTAGGATGAGCGCAAACGTTAGGCCATAAACAAACTTGTTATTCGATACCATCACTGGCCTCCAACAATAGCTGGCGGGAAAATTCGAAATCACCAGCGGCACATTGTGCGACTGCGAGGATGCGATAGTGGTCGCCGGTATAGGGTGCGCTTAACGATAAACGGTCGCAATAAACATTGATTTGGCAACGGTCGAGTCCGGTGGCCGCGAGGTTTTGCTGTAATACCAGAGCCTGCGGCGTGTTACTCGAGCGCGCAGGGCACAAACTACTATTCGCGGTGTTGCTCGACAGCGGGAATAACTGGGTGAGAAAAATTTCTGCAGCGCTGCGCGCGGCGGCCTCAGTGCGGGTACCGTAGACCTCGGTAATGGTTGTATCGCTACTATCGCGAATTAATTTCACCACAGTGAGGCCGATCAGTGCTAACACCACAATCACGAAGATAGCGATGGCAAGCGCCGCGCCTTGTTGCCGCGCTGCGGAATGAGGCATGCGATTAGGGCACATTAGGCAAATGAATCTCATGGTTGATTTGAATCCGCTCGTCGGTAACTGAGCCAACGCGCCAGTCTAGCAAGACTAAACTATTGCGCTGCAGCGAGGCAGGGCTGACCCGAAACGGCAGCTGCCCTGCAGCTAACTTATTGACCAAGGTGGTCATCATGACTTCAGCATTGCCCGCGCTACTGGTCAAACTGGCAGCGTTGGGCTGGCTGGTACTGTAACCGTAGTTGGCAAAACGTAACAGTCGTTGACTGGCTTCGTCAAAACACCAACTCACTGGAGTTGAACCGATAAAGTACCTGCGCCCAGGACTTTGCTGGCTAAACTCGGCATTTGCATCGGTAAATTCGATGTCGATGACGCCGGACTGGCCGCTCACCGCATTGATAGTTTGAATCTGCTGTCGTCGTGTACTGCTCGCGGCATAGATATGTGGCGCTTGAGTAGCGTAGACAAACAACCATTGGTTGACCAATGACGTTTCACTTTGCGGTTCAATCGCAATAAAGCTGTCGCTGCCCGCTGCTAAGCCCTGAGGGAGTTCCAAATAGCGGCTGCTTGCCACTAAGGGAACGAATTCAATACAAGCTGCGTTCACACGAAGCGAGCGTGGGACTATATACTTAAGTTCGCGAGTAAGGCGCTCAATGGCGAATCGTGATTCTGCAATAAGCTGCTGTCGCGCACTGGTATCGGCAAAAATTTGTGCGCCGAAACTGACATAACCAAAGCTAAACAACCCTAAAATAGCGAGAATCACCATAACGATGACCAACTCTATTAGGGTGAAGCCATGCGCATGACGTTTGCCCATTAGTAGTTCCCCTTCACCATGGAGAATTCAAAGTTTTGCCCCAGCGGTGTCGTCGTCGTCACTAAGATGCGCTTAAAAGCGCTGCGGCCAGCGCTGCAGACACCGAGGGCATTGCTATAGCAAACGCTAACGGCAAAGCCAAAACCTGGATAACGTGCGGCAAGACTATCGCCCTCAGCATTGGCAAGTGCGGGGAAGGCTATTTGTAGCTGATGGTAATCATCGACGTCATCAAAAGTATCACGGGTTTCGGCGTCGGGGCCAAAGTTGACAGCATCGGTACATGCGGGGCCTCCGACACCATCGCAACGCACTAGTCCACCACTACGGTTGCTTTGTTCGTCAAAAGATTTTGCGATGATTTCATCAAGTAGCGCTTGGCCTAGAGTCGCAGCACGCAACTGTAAAACCGGTTCAGCACTGCGAAATGCTTGTGGATAGAGCAGAGTAAATACCAGCACCAATGCGATCGCGAGGGTGACAATACCAATGATCAGTTCTATCAACGAGAAACCGCGCATGAGAAGACCTTGTTAAAGTATTCTTTTATAACTTTTTTAATACGTTCCATAGTATACGAATTTACTTTACACTGCATATTATTAAATCAATTGAAACCATCGACGATTTTCCTATGCGTGCTAAAGCTCCGTGCTTATCACAGTCTAATGTTAAATCTATGCAAGCACTAACGCTTGTTGAGTTGCTCGTTGTTATCATCATCATCGGTATCATTTCGGTAACCGCGGCGCCGGCATTGTTTGGACGCGGTGGCTTTACCCAGCAGACATTTCAAGCTGAGTTGATAAGTGCTTTAAGAGTCGTACAACAACGGGCCATGCAAGATACCACACGAGCCTGTTACGGAATAAATTTTCAAACTAACCAAGTGCGACCTGATTTATGTGGCGCTGCTGTTGCGGCGGAGCGCATCATGGTCGTGCCCGATGAGAACAGTTTAGCCACGGTAGGTAGCTTAACCAACCTAGCGAATGGTTTTCGCTTCAATAGTTTAGGTTGTCCAGTGTCGACCAACCATAGTCTCACAACACCTGAACTTTGTGGCCAAAGTGCGGTCGAGATTACGTTGGCTGGACCTAATAGCCGAAGCGTTTGTGTGCAAAGCCAAGGCTATATTCGCGCGGGCGCTTGCAATTAGTCGCTTGCCCGCCTTGGTGTGGCTTGGTAAAGTTACGCGGTTAGATTATCCACCTTAAAAAGTTTACGGGAACACCCCAGATGTTTAAGAAATTGCGCGGCATTTTTTCCAACGATCTGTCTATCGACTTGGGCACGGCAAATACCCTCATTTACGTCAAAGACGAAGGCATCGTATTGAACGAACCCTCGGTTGTGGCGATTCGACAAGAACGTTCTGGCGGTCCGAAAAGCGTCGCCGCGGTAGGACACGCAGCCAAACAGATGCTCGGTCGTACGCCGGGCAACATTCGCGCAATTCGGCCAATGAAAGACGGTGTGATTGCCGACTTTTATGTGACTGAAAAAATGCTCCAGCACTTTATCAAGAAGGTGCATGACAGCCACTATTTCCGCCCAAGCCCACGGGTTTTGGTGTGTGTGCCATGCGGTTCTACTCAGGTTGAACGTCGTGCCATTCGTGAATCGGCACTCGGCGCTGGCGCGCGCGAGGTCTATTTGATTGACGAACCCATGGCGGCGGCAATTGGCGCTGGTTTGCCGGTGTCAGAAGCAACAGGTTCGATGGTAGTCGATATTGGTGGTGGTACCACAGAAGTTGCGATCATCTCGTTGAATGGCGTGGTTTACTCTTCTTCGGTGCGCATTGGTGGTGATAAATTTGATGAAGCTATCGTCAATTATATTCGTCGCAACTTCGGTTCATTGATTGGTGAAGCAACTGCCGAGCGCATCAAGCATGAGATTGGTTCCGCTTTCCCAGGTGACGAAGTCCGCGAAATCGAAGTGCGTGGACGTAACCTTGCCGAGGGTGTGCCGCGTTCATTCACATTGAACAGCAACGAAATCCTTGAAGCATTGCAAGAGCCATTGATGGGCATCGTCAGCGCAGTAATGGTCGCGCTTGAACAGTCGCCACCAGAACTGGCCTCGGACATCTCTGAGCGTGGCATGGTGCTTACCGGTGGTGGTGCGTTGCTGCGCGACCTTGATCGTCTATTAATGGAAGAAACGGGTATTCCAGTCATCATCGCAGACGACCCATTGACCTGTGTCGCACGCGGTGGCGGTAAAGCCCTTGAAATGATTGATATGCACGGTGGTGATCTGTTTAGTGATGAGTAACGCCGCATGAAGTCGCTGTTCGAGCACGGCCCTTCGCTACGCACCCGCCTGCTGCTCGCCCTAATCATTGCAGGTGCATTGATGTTCCTCGACCACCGGCTGCAAACCATGCAGCCGGTGCGTTCGTTTTTAAGCACCGCTACAGCTCCAGTTCAGTACCTTGCTGTATTACCTGAAGAAGTGATGAATCGCGTGGTTTACTTAGCGACCACCCGTTCAGCGCTGCGCGAAGACAATCTACGTTTACGTGACGAGTTACTCGAACTTGAGATGGCGGTGCAACGCTTGAATTTTCTCGAAAACGAGAATGCCCGGTTGCGACAATTGCTCGGCTCCGAAGTGCGTCAAGCGAGTCGGCGCATGGTTGCCGAAGTAGTGGCGGTAGCGACCGATCCGTTCTCGCACCAGGTGGTTATCAACAAAGGTTACGCCAACGGTGTGTATGAAGGCCAGCCGGTGCTCGATAATCGCGGCATTCTTGGCCAAGTCATTAGTGTTGCACGCACCACTGCACGGGTCATTTTGATTTCCGACCAGAGCCATGCTATTTCGCTGCGTGCTGAACGCAATGATATCCGCGTGATTGCCAAAGGTATCGGTGACTTGAACCAACTTGAGTTGAGTTTTATTCCGCACAGCACAGAATTAAAAGAGGGCGATGTGTTGATGTCGTCAGGGCTTGGCGGCATATTCCCAGAAGGTTATCCAGTGGCGGAAATCAGTTCAATTGACCGTGATGAACGTTTGCAATATGCGCGCGTTTTAGTCACGCCATTTGCCCAGCTTGACCGCGTGCGGACGCTGTTATTGCTGTGGCCTGCGGATGCCACCGAACAACCGGTATATGACGAGGTTGAAGATGTGGATTAAGTCGGGTTTGTTGCCGCTACTACTCAGTTACGTGATTGCCTTGGTATTGATGGTCATGCCAATCCCGACATTCCTTGAGGCGTGGCGTCCGGATTGGGTCAGTATGGTGCTGATTTATTGGCTCATGGCGATTCCGCATCGTGTTGGTGTGACCACGGTGCTGGTGATGGGGTTACTCACTGATATTTTAATGGGCACTACTTTCGGCGTGTACGCCACCGGTTTGCTGATTATTGCCTATTCCACCCTGCGTCACTTCCAGCGTATTCGTAATTATTCATTAATGCAGCAAATGCTGGTTATTGCGGTACTGATTCTCGTCAAACGTCTAATTGTGTATCAATTAGAGCATTTTTTGAATGATGCTGCGTTTCATTGGTCTTACTTATACCCGGTGCTGTCATCGATGGTGTTGTGGCCTTGGTTGTTCCTCGTCATGCGTGGCTATCGTCGGCGTTACTTGATTCGTTAGCTAAAGGATTCTTAGATGGAACTCGTGCTCGCCTCTGGCTCACCTCGGCGTTTTGAATTATTGCAGTTGCTCGATCGGCCGTTTCGAGTCGTGCATCCAGATATTATTGAACAACAGCAAACCCATGAGCGTCCGCTAGACTATGTGGAGCGCTTGGCAAGAGAAAAGGCCGAGGCTGGGGCGCAGTTATGTGCCAGTGAGGGGCTGACTAATGCAGCAGTTATTGGCGCGGACACGGTGGTGGTGTGCGCTGATCAAGTATTAGAAAAGCCGCACGACGAAGCCGATTTTAAACAAATGATGCGGTTGCTGTCAGGGCGTGCACACCAAGCGATCACGGCGGTCGCATTGCACCATAATGGTGCAACGAACAGTAAGGTGGTCTCGACGACTGTCTACTTTAAGCATTTGAATGCCGCCGAAATCACTGCCTATTGGCAGTCGGGTGAGCCTAAAGATAAAGCGGGTGGGTATGGAATTCAGGGACGCGCAGGTAAGTTTGTGACCCATATTGAGGGCAGCTATTTGGCGGTGGTTGGCTTGCCATTGTATGAAACCGAGCAGCTGATCGTGCAGGTCGAAGCAGCGGTAGCAAAGGACAATTATGAGCGCTGAAATTTTAATGAACGTGACCCCAACTGAGACACGGGTGGCGTTGATCGAAAATGGTATTTTGCAAGAGATCCATATTGAACGCCAAGCCAAGCGCGGTTTGGTGGGTAATATTTATGTCGGTAAAGTGGTGCGTGTGCTACCTGGCATGCAAGCCGCCTTCGTTGACATTGGCTTAGATAAAGCAGCGTTCTTGCACGCCTCTGATATTGTTTCACCACTCTCTGCGGCTGAGGGTGTGCCGCCACGTCCGGATTTAGCGCCGGATATTGCGACACTCGTGCGGTTGGGCCAGCATATACTGGTGCAAGTCGTCAAAGATCCTTTGGGGACAAAAGGCGCGCGTCTCACCACAGATATCACCATTCCTTCGCGTTACATGGTGTTAATGCCGCAATCACCGCACGTTGGTATCTCGCAGCGGATTGAAGATGAAGCTGAACGTGATCGCCTCAAAGCTGCAGCGCAACCCTACTGTGATGAGCACGGTGGTTTTATCGTGCGCACTGCAGCAGAAGGGGCACGCGATGATGATTTGCAGCGCGATGCGAGCTTTTTGCGGCGACTATGGACGACTATTGAAAAGCGCCGCAAGGGTATGCGCAAGGTGGGTATTGTTTACGAAGATTTGAATTTATCTTGTCGTATTCTGCGTGATTTTGTCGGCGACGAAATCGAGCGCGTTCGAGTCGACTCGCGCATCACCTATGAGATTCTCGTTGAGTTTGTGCAAGAGTTTATTCCAGAACTCGCTCCGACACTGGAGTACTACACGGGCGAACGTCCCATTTTCGACATGTTTGATGTCGAAAACGAAATCCAACGCGCGCTCGATCGTAAAGTGGATCTTAAGTCTGGTGGTTCGATTATTATCGATCAGACTGAAGCGATGACCACCATTGATATCAATACCGGCGGCTTTGTCGGTCACCGTAACCTCGAAGAAACTATTTTCAATACCAACATCGAGGCGACCCAAGCCATAGCCCGACAGTTACGCTTGCGTAACTTGGGTGGCATTATCATTATCGATTTTATCGATATGCAAAACGCTGATCACAAGCGCCGTGTGCTCCACAGTTTGGAACAAGCGCTGAGCAAAGACCGCGCGAAGACTTCGATCAACGGTTTCACCTCATTAGGTTTGGTGGAAATGACACGTAAACGCACCCGTGAGAGTCTCGAGCACGTGTTGTGCTCAGAATGTCCGGTCTGCAGTGGCCGCGGCACGATGAAAACGGTCGAAACAGTTTGTTATGAAATCATGCGTGAAATTGTGCGGGTCAATCGCGCCTATGCTGCGGATCATTTTGTAGTTTATGCGTCAGCTGCGGTTGCCGACGCCTTACTGAACGAAGAGTCGCATGCGTTAGCGGAGCTCGAAGTCTTTATTGGTAAGCAAGTCAAAGTCTCGGTCGAGCCGCTGTATCATCAAGAGCAGTTTGACGTCGTGATGATGTGAATGATGTAGGACTTATGTGGCGACGTTCGGTTAAAGTAGCTTATCGTACACTTCTCTATACCATCGCCAGTGCACTTGTGCTGTTTGCGGTGTTGCTGACCGTGCTGCGCTACTTGTTGCCACAGTTACCTGATTTAACCACTGACGTTGAGCAATTCTTTGCCGATAACTACGCTGTTGAAATGACCATCAATCAGCTCGGCGCTGATTGGAATACCGCCGGTCCGCAGTTGATTCTACGCGATATTAGTATTCACCAACTTGGCGGAGAAGCGGCTGACCTCAAACTGAATGAGGCACGCGTTATTTTCAATTTCTGGCAAAGTGTTCGTACCTTGTCAGTCAAATTTGAGCAAGTCACGCTGGCTGATTTGCATGTCACCTACGATTTGCGCGATGCATCGATCGCCAGCAATGTGGGTATGTCAGAGCAAATTCCACGGTTTTTCTTAAACCAACTTGATGAAGTCACAATTGAGAACAGCCGGCTCGAAATTATTAATTTAGTCGGCGTACGTCGGGCCGTGTTGGTAGATCGTTTGAGTTGGCAGAACCAAGGGCTTGCGCACCAAGGCATTGGTAGTTTCCGCATTGATGGACTTGCCAGTAACGCGCTTGACGTGATGATTGATATCAAGGGCAATGATCCAAGAGATCTGGCTGGACAAATTTACGTGCAAGCCTCCAATCTTGATATCGCCGGCTGGTTACAACAGCAAGTGGTAGACGCTAAAGTGTCACAGGCGGAATTTAACTTCACTCTGTGGCTTAACTTCACTGCCAGCGAATTTCGTAATGGTACGTTGCAATTAGCGCGCAACGAACTGCATTGGCAAGTGGGTCAGCAACGCCATCAACTGGTGATCCCCAAAGGGCTGATGCGCTTGCGTCCGCAGCAAGAGGGTTGGTTAGTCAATAATAACCCGCTGACCTTTATCAAAGACAGTACCACCTGGACCTTACCCACAATGAGCTGGCTGCAAACGCCGGAACGCACGGTGGTGAGCGCCAATCAAGTGCCGTTGGCACCGCTCGTGCAACTGGCTAGTTTAGCCGGCTCTACGGGCCAAGCTTGGGCCGAAAAACTTACGCAAAGTGAATTACAAGGCGCGCTAGATGTGCGCTTGCAGCGCGACCTGCAACAACCGTTGCAATGGCAAGTTCAAGGTCAAGATTTGGCGTGGCAGGGCAATGAGACGATTCCGGGTGTTGCGCAAGTGGACGTTAACGTGGTGGGGCAAGGCCAGTATGCACAGTGGCAACTCCAAGGCGAGCAAGTGGCGGTCAATAGTCGTTGGCTCGATAGTGCCGCACCGTGGCAAATTGCGAATCTCAACGTGGCTGGTGATTTTAGCTGGCGTCCAGTAGGCCAACCTGAGCACACTTGGCGTGTGCGCATCGCTGATGGCAGTCGCATTGAGTTACAGGGGTTACCGCTGGCGCTGCGGGCTACGCTGCAACAAGCAGAACAGCTAGAAATTGCTGCGCGGGTCACCGCTGATACTTCAACCACCATAGATGCTGAAGTGCTGCGTCGTTATTTACCAGAAGTGATGGGCGCAGAGCTACACGATTACTTGCAGACCGCATTATTGGAAGCCGAAGCTGAGAGCATCACCATGCTCTGGCGCGGTGCATTGGAAGAGTTCCCCTACAAGCAACAGCAGGGCGTCTTTCGCGCACAAGCCAGTTTACGCAATCTGGTTTACAAATTTCAGCCAAACTGGCCCAGTGTTGCCGACGCCAACGCCTACGTGCATTTTGGCAATGAACGCATGCATATTCGTGCCGAAAATGGACAGTTGCTCGATATGGGGCTGCCGCAAGTCGACACCATTTTACCTGATCTCACAGCGCGGCCGCCGCAGCTGTTGATTTCGGGCGATATTGCCGGTGATGGTACGGCGTTACAGCCGATCTTTGCGCAAAGCCCGTTGGCTAAGAGTTTGGGTACCACTTTCGAAGAGATACAGTTAAGCGGACCGTTGACTGGGCGCCTGCAACTCACGGTTCCGTTAGATAATAGCCGCCAGGTCTTAGCTGAGGGCTATGGTGAGCTTGCTAATAATACGTTGTTGGTGGAAAGCCTAGGGCAGCGCTTTGAGCAGGTTAATGGACGGATCCGCTACCGTAATGACGAAATTTCTAGTGATAACCTGCGCGTGGCTTGGCAACAACTGCCGGTGGCCCTAACTTTGCAAGGGCAACAGCGCGAGCAAGACTATCACGTGGAGCTAAAAGCACAGGCTGAGTGGTCGATGGCGGAGCTTACCGAGCGCATCCCGAGTACCGCGAGTTTATTCACAGGTGGATTCAATTGGGATGGTCAATTGGCATTGTCGTTGCCACAAGATGGCGGGTATTCGTTCCACTGGCAACAACAATCTGACCTGCTGGAACTTGGCATGTTGTTACCTGCACCACTTGATATTCCGCAGGGTTCAGGGCGCGCATGGCAATTGCAGGTTTCCGGTAGTCCCGAGAGTCTCTTGATCAATAGTAGTCTGGGCGAACAGAGTTTGCTGGAACTGCAGTTCAATGGTGATGCCAGCGAATTGCAGCAAGGTTATGCGCGCATTGGTAACACCGCGCGTGGGGCGCCGAATCCGGACTTGCTAGGTTTACAACCTAAATTTCCGTTAGAGATCGGTCTTCCCGAAATCGACGGTTTAGCCTGGGGTGAAAAGTTAGTTGCGCTCAATCAGTGGCTGAGTGATTGGTTACCGGAACCACAATCCGCGAGTCGCATCGCTAGTCCAGTACCGGATTTGATAGAGATTCGTGCAGATACCGTAACACTCGGTGATCATACGTTGGACGATAATGCAATTGTGCTATGGCCACAACAGGAGCCGCAGGCCGAGCAAGTGATTGATACTTGGCAATGGCGCTGGCGCGCCGAGCAAACAGCACTCACGGGCAGCTATTGGCCAGCCCGAGCCGAGCAACGCGCGCAAGTACGAATTGCTGCAGATTTTCTCGAATTGGCGCGCCCCGAAGTGATTGCAACGGTCGAGGAAACCACCGAAGTCGAGCAAGATCCACCGAACGTGACGGCTTGGCCGAGTTTGCAGTTTGAGTGTCGCCGTTGCCAATATGGCGACTATGACCTAGGTGAAGTCGCGTTGCAGATGCAGCCGCAAGCACAAGGCCTACAGTTTACCGAGATTCAGATTGCGCAAGGTGAGCACCGTCTGCTGGCTAACATGGATTGGCAATTTGCCACGGGCGAACAAACCGAAGCTACGCGCTTCTATGGCAGCCTTGATAGTGACGACTTGGGGCAGCTACTGAATGAATACGATATTACCTCGATCATTCAAGACAGTCCCGCTGAGTTTAATTATGACTTGCGTTGGCAGGGCGCGCCCGGCGGTTTTAATGTCGCAAGCTTGAATGGCACAATGGAATGGGAGCTAGGCCAAGGCTATCTGAATGATGTCAGCGACGGTGGCGCACGCATCTTTTCGGTGTTGAGTCTGGAAAGCATTTTGCGCAAACTGCGCTTTGATTTTCGGGATATCTTTGCCAATGGCATGTTCTTTACCGAATTTAGCGGTGCTTTCGACATCGCTGATGGCGTAGTAAGCACCGACAATGCGGTGATGGATGGCTCGGCCGGTGACATGCAAATTATCGGGCAGAGCGATTTGGTCTCAGAGGCCATCGACTACCGCCTTTATTTCGTGCCTAAAGTGACCTCCAGTCTGCCTGTTATTCTGGCCTGGATGGTCAATCCGCCGTCCGGTCTTGCCGCTTTGTTGATCGATCAAATGCTGCAAGATGCGCAAGTCATCAGTCGCTTGGAGTATAAGATTACCGGTACTATTGACGCTCCTGTGGTAGAAGAAGTCTCGCGCGATAGTCGCGAAGTCACCATTCCGGTCGATGAACTGCCAAGCGAAGCCCAACAGCAGGAGAAGCAAAATGACAACGGCAACAACGCCAGCGAACAAGGTGCAACTAACAGCAGTACAGATGACCAGCCAGCCGCAGCCGCTGGACAACCTAGCAGTTATTGAACAACTCCTGGAGCAAATTCCGCCCGCGCGGCCACAACTGGTGGTATTGCCCGAAGCCTGTTTATGCTTCGGTGCCGGCGATAAATTGCAGCGCGAGATTGCCGAATTACATGGGCAGGGCGATTTGCAGCAACGTCTCGCTGAGTTGGCGCAGCAACACGGCATCTATTTACTTGCCGGCACCATGCCGATAATCGATAGCCGTGAGGCCACAAAATTTAGCGCAGCATCTTTGCTGTTTGGCCCTGACGGCAGCGAGCTGGCGCGTTACAACAAAGTTCACTTGTTCGACGTTGATGTTGCCGATAATACCAAACAGTACCGTGAATCAAACTGGACTGAAGCGGGCACCGAGGTCGTTACGGTGGCCACTGAGTTTGGCGTGTTAGGTTTGGCAGTATGTTATGATGTGCGGTTTCCAGAACTGTTTCGCGCATTACGCACGGCGGGGGCGGATGTGATTTCACTACCGTCGGCATTTACCCAGGTGACTGGTGCTGCCCACTGGCACGTGCTGACCCGCGCTCGCGCGATTGAACAACAATGCGCTGTAGTTGCTGCGGCACAAGTCGGTACCCATGCGAATGGTCGTGCGACCTTTGGTCATGCACTGATCATTGATGCCTGGGGACGCGTATTGGATGAATGCGAAGGCGCGACCGGTCAGCCGCAGCAGCCTTGTTTAGCAACGGCGGCGGTTGATTTAAGTCAGCAAGCTGAGATCCGACAGAATATTCCCGTGGCAGAGCATTTTGCCCGAAGTAAAAAGGTGATACATGAGTAAACACGAGCAGGTCATTGCGCATCTGTTGGCCGACAATCAACTTGATGTCGAGCAGTTAACCCAGCAGTTAGGGCACCTCTACACCGGTGCCATTGATTACGCTGATATCTACCTGCAACACAGCACCAACGAATCTTGGGTGCTAGAAGACGGTATTGTTAAAACTGGCAGCTTTCATATTGAGAGCGGACTTGGTGTGCGTGCCTTGCATGAAGACAAGACTGGCTTTGCCTATGCCGATGAGATTACCGCGAGTGCGCTGCAGCAGGCGGCCAGCGCGGCGCGTGGGATTGTCGCAGCAGGACAAGCCAAGCGAGTACAGGTACCAGCGGCACAGGCGCCACAGACGCGCTATAGCGCGACCAATCCGTTAGCTAGTTTAGATGAAGTTGCCAAAATTGAATTGTTGCGCGAAATCGATGCCTATGCACGCGCCCTCGACTCCCGAGTGGTGGAAGTGATTGCCAGTATCAGTGGTAGTTATGATGAAGTCTTGGTGATCGCCACCGACGGCACCTTAGCTACGGATATACGTCCGTTAGTGCGCGTGAACTGCACCGTGTTGGCGGAACAAGATGGCAAACGCGAACGTGGCAGTGCTGGTGGTGGTGCGCGAGTCGATTATGGCTACTTCTTTGCGGCTGACCAAGGTATGAGTTACCCGCGGTGGCAGAGTTACGCCAAAGAAGCAGTGCGCCAAGCATTGGTGAATCTTGAAGCGCGTCCGGCCCCTGCGGGGACCATGCCGGTGGTGTTAGGCGCCGGTTGGCCTGGTGTGCTGCTGCATGAAGCAGTCGGGCACGGCCTCGAAGGCGATTTTAATCGCAAAGGCGCGTCCGCGTATGCTGGAAAAATGGGTGAACTCGTGGCCTCGGAACTTTGCACCATTGTCGATGACGGCACCATTGCCGATCGACGTGGTTCATTAACTGTTGACGATGAAGGTACACCCGCTGGCTACAATGTACTGATCGAAAAAGGCCGCTTAGTCGGCTACATGCAAGACAAAATGAACGCGCGTCTGATGGGCGTCGCCGCGACCGGTAATGGTCGCCGTGAATCCTATGCGCATCTGCCAATGCCGCGCATGACCAATACTTATATGCTCGGTGGTGAAGCCAACCCTGACGAAATTATTGCCAGTGTGAAGAAGGGCATTTATGCACCACAATTCGCGGGTGGTCAGGTGGATATTACTTCCGGCAAATTCGTGTTCTCAGCGTCAGAAGCCTACTTGATTGAAGATGGCAAAATCACTGCACCATTGAAAGGCGCCACGCTGATTGGCAATGGTCCTGAAGCGATGCGTCAAGTATCGATGGTGGGCAACGATCTCGCCTTAGATACCGGCGTCGGTGTTTGTGGTAAAGACGGTCAGAGCGTGCCGGTGGGCGTTGGCCAACCGACGCTGAAATTAGATGCCCTAACTGTGGGAGGCACCGCTTAAGCGGATGCCACTTCACGTAGATATTTAAAGAGTTCGCGTGCAGCGGCGGGTGGTTTGCCCTGCTGTTGTTGCTTTTGCGCTTGGCGATACAGCTGCCGCAGCTTTTGTCTATCGGCATGTGGATAAGCGTCGATAAATTGCTGAATGGCGCTGTCGCCTTGGCTCAAAATCGCATCACGCGTTTTCTCGAGCTGATGAAATAATGCGTTTTGCTCATGGTGAGCATGTTCAAGTTCGTGCAAAGCTTGTTCGATGGGGCCAGTTTCACGGTTGCGCATCAATTTACCGATGTGCTGTAACTGGCGTCGAAAGCCTTCGCGCTTATTGCGAATACGTTGCGCTAAGGCAATAGCATCGCGCAATTCATCGTCGAGTGGAATTTTTTCGAGTTTGCCAGCGCTTAAGTTGACTAGCTTAGTGCCGAGTGCTTGTTGGGCTTCGGCATCGCGCTTGAGCTGAGATTTACTAATTAACGAGTCGTCGTCTTGATCGTGATCGTGCATGCGTTTTCCTCTGTGCAATGTTGGTCATTTTAACAGGCTCACGAACAACCGACCATTGGAGTTTACTTTGAAACCAGAAATAGCTGATTTACGCCTCGAACTAGATGATGTGAAACAAGCCGTCGCCGACGCGCTTAGCTTCGGTAAAGAGCTTGGGGCCAGCGCGATGGAATGTGCCCTAAGTCGCAGCCGTGGTATCAGTGTCGAAACCCGTCTTGGCGAAGTGGAAACGGTAGAATTTAACCAAGATGGCGCCTTGGGCATCACGCTTTACCAAGGCCAACAAAAAGGTTCTGCGTCAACTACCGATCTGTCGCCACGCGCCATTCGCGCGGCAGTTGAAAAAGCCTATGATATTGCTCGGTTTACCTCGCCGGACCCGCATGCTGGCTTAGCGCCTGCCGAATTACTGGCCACCGCAGCACCTGATTTGGACCTCTGTCATCCGGCCGATCAATCGGCTGAGTATGCTTTGGCGCAGGCGCTGCAATGTGAACGTCATGCGCTCAACCTTGACGAGCGTATCGTTAATTCTGATGGCGCGAGTTATAGCAGTCATGTCGGTTATCGCGTGTATGGCAACAGCCTAGGTTTTCTTGATGGCTATTTACAGTCGCGGCATGCCATTAGCTGTTCATTGATCGCCAAGCAAGGTGACGCCATGCAGCGCGATTATGCCTACACTGTGGGCCGTAAAATTGGCGAGTTGGATAGCCCCGAGCAGGTCGCGGAAGGGGCAGCTAAAGAAACAGTGTCGCGGTTGGGCGCACGTAAAATTGATACGGCACAAATGCCGGTTATTTTCCGTGCCGATATTGCTAATAGTCTATTCGGCCATTTTGTTGGTGCTATCAGTGGCGGTAATTTGTATCGGAAATCGAGCTTTTTATTGGACCACTTGGGCGCACAGGTGTTGCCGTCTTGGCTCACCATTGAAGAAACGCCGCATTTACGCGGCGCCCTCGCCAGCTCGCCGTTTGATCACGAAGGAGTGCGTACAGAAGATCGCACCATCGTTGCGGATGGCGTATTGCAGACCTATTTATTGACCAGTTATGCGGCGCGCAAAATGCAGATGCAGCCAACGGGGCATGCGGGCGGCATTCATACCTGGCAAGTGGCGCACCAGCAGCAATCTTTGGCGGATCTCTGTCGGACCATGGGCACGGGACTCTTGGTTACCGAACTGATGGGCCAAGGAGTGAACTTAGTTAACGGTGATTACTCACGTGGAGCGGCTGGTTTTTGGGTAGAAAATGGGGAAATCCAGTATCCAGTAGAGGAAATCACTATTGCTGGCAATTTGCAAGATATGCTGCGTAATATCGTCGCAATCGGCAATGACATTGATTTACGCCATGGTGTTCGTACCGGCTCAGTGCTGCTTGAAAGCATGCACGTTGCCGGTAATTAAACGCTCAATAAGATTAGCTAAGTAACAACGTAGCGGTGCCAAGGAAGGCAAATATACCCACGACATCGGTGACGGTGGTCAAAATGACACCGCCTGCCAAAGCTGGGTCAATATCGAATTTCTTCAAGATCAACGGTACAGTGACACCGGCTAAGCCAGCGGCAAGTAGGTTGGCCATCATCGCAAAGGCAATGATCCCGCCAATCATTAAGTCTTGCTTCCAAATGGCCACTACTGCGGCAATGAGCAGCGCCCAGATCATGCCATTGAGGGCACCTACGGCGAGCTCTTTGCCGATCAACCAGCGTTGGTTACTAGGCCCTATGTGACCAAGTGCCATACCGCGAATGACCAGCGTAAGCGTTTGTGATCCGGCAATTCCACCCATACTTGGCACTATGGTGTTTAGAATTGCGAGAATCGCCATTTGTGCAAGGATATCCTCGAATAGCGAACTGACCATGGCGGCCAGTAACGCCGTGATTAGGTTAATACCCAACCAAATAGAACGTCGGCGGGTACTCTTCCACACGGGCGCGAAGGTATCTTCATCGTCATCAAGACCGGCCATGCTCAACATCGAGTGCTGCGCGTCTTCACGGATGATATCGACCACGTCATCGATGGTGATACGGCCGACCAGGTGATTGTCGTTATCGACCACCGGCGCAGATATCCAGTCTTGGCGTTCGAACAGCTTGGCGACTTCGACTTCGTCCATATCCACCGGAATACTTTGCACATCTGGCTCCATCACGTCGCTTACCAGTTTTGCTGGATCGACGGTGACTAAGCGCGAAATGGAAATCTCGCCAATGAATTGATCGTCACGACTTACCACGTAAAGTTTGTCGGTCGCTTCTGGGAGTTCGCCTTTAAGACGCAAGTACCGTAATACCACGTCGATGGTCACGTCGGGACGCAAGGTAATGGTATCGGTGTTCATGATACTGCCGGCAGTATCATCCTCGTAGGACAGCGCTTTTTCGGCACGATGCCGATCTTGCTCGTCCATCGACTTCAAAACTTCTTGATAAACTTGCTCCGGCAGGCCACGTAAGACGTAGGCCAAGTCATCGGTATCCATGCCTTCGGTTGCGGCGGCCAACTTCTCTGGCGCCATTTGGCGGATAATCGATTTTTGTACTTCTTCGGAGAGTTCCTCGAGGATATCACCGTGTTCGTCGGCATCGACCAACTGCCAAATGATGGCACGCGCTTTTGGCGGTGAAGATTCGAGCAGGAGCGCAACATCCCACGCTGGCAAATTATGTAATTGCCGGCGCGCTTGCACGTACATGCCCCGAGCCAATGACTCGGTTACATCTTGTAGCTGCTGTTCAGCGAACTCTTTTTCAGCGACTTCTGCAAGCATGTTGAAAACTCCTATGAATATGAGGAGTTTATCTTACTTTTACGAATTCGTCAGCTAGTGCAGTGGGGATAAATGGTCGGTTTATGCGTCTTCATCGAAGCGAGCTTCGATCAGTGCGGTGACCGCTTCAACCGCTTGTTCGGCTTCACTACCACGGGCAATGACTGTAATTTCATGGCCTTGTGCACTGGCTAACAGGAGTAAACACATGACGCTTGAAGCATCGACTTCTTTGCCATTTTGCTCAATAAAAACTTCAGCATCGAATTGGTAGGTGAGTTTAGCGAGCTTGGTCGCAGCACGCGCATGCAGGCCGAGTTTGTTTTGAATAATGGCTTGGCGACGAACTTCAGTAGTCATTTGCGACGATGGCTCTCACGATGGCGTACTTGAACTTTTAAATCCAGCCCTTGAAAGCGCTCAGCCAGTTGCTCCGCGATATACACGGAACGGTGTTGGCCACCGGTGCAACCAATACCCACCGTAAGGTAGCTGCGATTACTGCGTTGAAAGTGCGGTAACCAAGTGGCGAGAAAGGTTTCGAGTTGATAGATAAACTTGGTGACCAGCGGCTGCTGTACAAAAAAGTGTTGGACCGCGGGGTCACTGCCGGTCAATGGTTTGAGCTCAGGTTCCCAATGCGGATTTGGCAAAATTCGCGCGTCAAATGCATAGTCGAGATCAGCAGGTAGGCCGTATTTATAACCAAATGATTGAAACACTACGATGAGGCGCGAAGTCGCGCGGCCTAACACCCGTTCGCTCACTTGCTCACTCAGCTGATGAACACTCAAATCGCTGCTTTCAATCCGCCAGGTTGCGCGTTCGGCAAGCGGTTCGAGCAATTTGAATTCAAGTTGTAGGGCTTCGCTTAAAGGCATTTCATGGCGCGACAGCGGATGCATGCGACGGGTTTCGCCAAAGCGTTGCAGCAAAATTTTGTCTTCGGCATCAAGAAAGAGAATTTCTGGCGCGACTTTGTCCGGTAAAAAATCCAGTGCGTCACTGAGTTGCTCTGGATTCACGGGCAAGTTGCGGACATCGATACTTACAGCTACGTCTTGGTATTGCTCTTGTACCGCGTGAACCAGCGTGGGTAACAGCATGATCGGCAGGTTATCGACACAATAGAAGCCCAAATCCTCCAGCACCCGCAGGGCGATGGTTTTGCCAGATCCTGAACGTCCACTTACAATAATCAGCCGCATATCATTACACTTCTGCTTTAGTGAAAAGGTCAAACAGCTCTTGGTCAGATTTCGCCTCACGCAAGGCGCGCGTGCAGGTTTTCTCATTTAAGCGTTGGGCGACAGCAGCTAAAGTTTGTAAATGCTGCTCGTGTTCCTCTTCAGGCACAACAAGCGCAAAGACGATATCGACCGGTTGATTATCGATGGCATCGAAGTCGACGGGCTCATTTAGCGTCAGCAAAATAGCGACAGGCTTATTGGCAGTACTCAAACGCCCATGTGGAATCGCAACACCTAAACCAATCCCGGTGCTACCCAAACGCTCGCGATTGAGTAAACTTTCGAAAACATCAAAGCTGGTGGTGCCTGATAAGCGCGGAGCGGCGAGTTGCCCAATGAGTTCGAGCACTTTCTTTTTGCTTGAGCCGGCGACTGCACAACGTGTGCAGTCGGGGCTTAAGAGAGAGGATAAATCCATGATTTAGTGACGTTTCATCTTTTCTTTGTGTTTAATTACTTGACGATCCAGTTTATCAATCAAACCATCAATCGCCGCGTACATATCTTGGTGTTCGGAATCGGCAAAAATTTCACCGCCGCTAACATGGAGCGTAGCTTCCGCTTTTTGCGTTAACTTTTCAACATTTAAAATGACATGGACATTGTTTATGTGGTCAAAGTGCCGTTCGAGCTTGGCAAATTTGCTGTCAACATAGTCGCGTAGGGCGTCAGTAATTTCAATGTGATGACCAGTCAGATTAATTTGCATAACATCTTCCTTCTATTGTCCAAGATTTAAATCAGACGCTTACGTTGGCTCGAAGGCGGAATATTGAGCGCCTCACGATACTTCGCAATCGTCCTTCTAGCGACCTGAATCCCTTGGTCCGCCATAAGCTGGGTGAGCTTATTATCACTGAGCGGCTTCCGCGGGTTTTCGGCGGCGACTAGTTTCTTTAGCAACGCGCGAATCGCCGTTGAAGAAGCATCTTCCCCTTGTTCAGTACGCAACTGACTGGAAAAAAAGTACTTCAACTCGAATACACCGCGCGGTGTGTGCATATACTTTTGGGAGGTGACACGAGATACGGTCGATTCGTGCATTTCGATAGCTTGGGCGACATCGGCAAGGATCATGGGTTTCATCGCTTCTTCGCCGTGCTCAAAGAAAGCCTGTTGGCGTTGCACGATAGTGGTGGCAACTTTCAGCAGCGTCTCATTGCGGCTTTCAATGCTGCGGATAAACCATTTTGCTTCTTGTAGGTGATGGCGAATATAACTCATGTCGTCGCTTTGTTTGGCATCCTGAATCAGCGCTGCGTAACTCTCGTTCACTTTTAGTCTAGGCAAACTTTGTGGGTTTAGCTCAACTATCCAACGATTATTTTTTTTGCGCACCAGCACATCGGGAATCACGTAATCATCATCCGCATTGCTATAGCTTTCGCCGGGGTGCGGTTGTAACTGCTGTATGATAGTTAGGACACTGGCGAGCTGTTGTTCGTTCAATTTTAACTGCCGCGCCAGGTTACGATAGTCGCGCGAAGCGAGTAACGAGAGATGTTCTTGCACCGCTATTTTTGCGTGCTGAAGATAGGGCGTGTCTTTTGCCAGTTGGTTTAGCTGCAGTAGCAGGCACTCACTCACATCACGCGCGCCGACCCCAACCGGATCAAATTGCTGAATGCGTTTAAGCATTACGGCAACCTCATCCTCTTCTACCAACTCGTCGAGTTGTTCACTGAGTGCTACGCTAATGTCGCTTAAGGTCGCCTGCAAATAGCCATTGTCGTCAATGGCGTCAATCAGCGCTAAACCAATTTCTTCGTCGATCTCGGTACAGTGGGATAAGCGTAATTGCCAGCGCAAATGATCATGGAGAGTTTCTTTGCCGCAACCGAACATAAAGGCATCGTGCTCGGCATCATGTTGGCCGACAGCGCCCATTAGTTCAGCTGAATAATTTTGATCCCATTCCTCTTGCACCGCTTCAACATCGTCTTCGTGGTCACGCAGCGGGTCGTCGTGCTCTTCTTGTTCGAGTAGAGGATTCGCCTCAAGGGTTTGCTGGATCTCTTGCTGCAACTCCATTTGTGAGAGTTGTAACAGCCGAATGGCTTGCTGCAGCTGCGGTGTCATTGACAGCTGCTGACTGAATTTGAATTGCAAGCCTTGCTTCATGGCATACCACCTAAATAAGCTTGCGCCCAATTACAGAGTGAATTGGTCGCCTAGGTAAACGTCTTTTACCTGTTGATTACTTAGAATAGTATGGGCGTCACCTTCAGCAATCAACTCCCCATGACTCACAATATAGGCATGCTCACAAACAGATAGGGTTTCGCGTACGTTATGGTCCGTGATCAAGACGCCAATGCCGCGCTGTTTCAGGTGTTCAATGATCTTCTTAATATCCAACACCGAAATCGGGTCGACTCCGGCAAAAGGTTCATCAAGTAAAATAAACTTAGGTTCAGTGGCCAGGGCTCGGGCAATCTCTACGCGGCGGCGTTCACCACCCGACAGACTCATGCCAAGACTGTTGGCGATATGGCCGATGTGAAACTCTTCGAGCAGACTGTCGAGCTTTTCTTCGCGGCCGTTGGCATCAAGGTCTTTGCGCGTTTCGAGAATTGCCATAATATTGTCGCGCACGGTGAGCTTGCGAAAGATTGAGGATTCTTGTGGCAAGTAACCAACGCCGCGCCGTGCTCGCTCGTGCATTGGCAACAACGAAACGTCGTCACCGTCGAGCAGAATACGTCCCTTATCGTGATTGATAAGGCCAACTATCATGTAAAAAGTCGTTGTTTTACCGGCCCCGTTTGGGCCTAGCAGACCAATGATTTTGCCCGCTTCCACGGTAATACTGACGTCTTTTACGACCTGACGTTTATTAAAAGATTTTGCCAAATGCTCAGCGATTAATCGGCTCATCGTCATTCTTACTGTCGGTTCTAAAAATGGTGGTGACGCGCTCGTTCTCATCGTCTCCGCGGCGGGCTCGTAACTGTTGGGTGGCAAAATCGTAGACCAACTCGGCCCCAGAAATTTCTTTATTTGCTTGGCTGACTTTTACCTTGCCAAGCATGCGCAATTGTTGTGCCTGTTCATCATAAAAAATGGTTTCCGCTTCGGCTTGCATCATGCTGCCGTCATCAAGCTGTTGTTGATAAGTTGCGGGTGCACCGGTGGCGGTAAAAGTTCGGTTACCTTCTTGCTCAGCTACTTCAATATGGTCAGCGGTGATTCTTAGCGTGCCTTGGGTGATAACGGCGTTCTTATCGAACACCGCAATGCGATTCTGGATATCGAACCATTCTTCTTCAGAATCGATAAAGATATCTTGCTCAAAGTCAGCTTTACCCTGCGCCATTGCCGCTGGTGTGATGCTCATTCCAAGCGCTAATGCCAAAGTGCTAATTAGCTTTGCGTTGTACCGCAAAAATTGTTTGTACATGTTCATTGAGTTCCAAGGTTTCGGCGCGCAAATCGGCTTTCATGCCGTTGCCGCGCACTTCGAAATTCTCACCAAAAATCGCCACTGGCTCGTCGGTGATCATGGTTTCGGCGATAGTATCTATGGTCAGGTAACTGGTTTCAATACGTTCAAGGTAATCACTATCGTCTAAATGACTAATGATGATATCACGCTCTAACACGAGCGTTTTGTCATCGTAGAAAGAGCCCTGCTCGGCGACCACTCGCCACTGTGCTGCTTGACCCTTGGCTTGCACCGAGTATTCTGGCGCAGCAAGTTCGGTAAGCCCAATAGGGCTGTAATGGGTCATTTTGGCGGCATTGATTCGATGCACCAACTCGCCTTCAGTGTTGTAGACGCGCGTTACCAAGCCTTCGGCAATAAAGTCCGGTGGAATCTCACGGAATTCTGGATCATCTGCGGTGGTTTCCGCATCGTCAAAGGGACGCCAAATAAGCAGTGCCCCGAGTACGAACAGAATCGCTAGAATCCAGGTTAACTGGCGGTTCATACGCTCATTCCGCCTTGCAATTGTAAGTGACCTTGGCTGAGCAAAATCAAATCACTCAGCTCGCGCACCGCGCCAAAACCACCGCGCATACTGGTAATATAATCGGCTTGCTGTTGTACCCATGGGTGTGCGTCTTGCGGTGCGACGCCCACCCCTGCATGCTGCAACATCACCACATCAGGAACATCGTCGCCAATACTCGCGATCTCACGGTTTTGTAGTTGATATTTACGTGCGAGCTGCTGGTAAACAGCGAGTTTTTCGGTGGTGCCTTGAAAGATATCGGTAACGCCAAGTGCTTGCATGCGGCGTTCAACAATGTCAGATTGCCGCCCAGTCACCACCGCAACGGCGATACCATTATTCAGTAAGGCTTTGACGCCGAAGCCATCGCGGGTATGAAAGGCTTTGAGCTCCTCGCCGGCGTTGCCGAGGTAAATACGGCCATCGGAAAAGACCCCGTCGACATCGCAAATCACCAAACGAATCGCCTTAAAGCTTTCGAACAGACTTTCACTGATGTCACCGTACCAAGTGCTGATCGTTGGCATTGTCATCACATGACTCCCGCTTTTAAAAGATCGTGCATGTTGAGTGCACCGACGGGTTGGCCGGCACCATCAACCACAAAGAGTCCATTGATTTTGCGGTCTTCCATCAGTTTTAAGCCTTCAGCTGCTAATACGTCGGGACCAATAGTGATGGGATTTTTGGTCATCACATCGGTGATCAAGGCTTGGTGCACATCAAGCCGTTGATCGAGGACACGGCGTAGGTCGCCGTCGGTGAACACGCCTATGAGTTGACCATCGCTGGCACTTACGCCGGTCATGCCGAGTCCTTTTTTCGACATTTCGAGCAAAGCTTCACTGAGCGTGGCGCTCGCGGCGACCAAAGGCATGCGCTCACCGGCGTGCATCACATCGTGAATATGCAGTAATAAGCGTCGCCCGAGGCTACCGCCCGGATGCGACATGGCGAAATCATCAGCGGTGAAACCGCGCGCATGGAGCAGGGCCACCGCTAAGGCATCCCCCATGGCGAGTGTTGCTGTGGTCGAAGAAGTCGGGGCTAAGCCAAGCGGGCAAGCTTCTTCTTGAACGGCAATGCAGACATGCACATCAGCAAGCTTTGCCAAGGTCGAATCCGGATTGCCGGTCATGCTGATTAAATGTGCGCCGCGCCGCTTGATCAAAGGAGCGATGCTGAGCACTTCGCCGGTTTCGCCAGAGTTGGAAATTGCGAGCACCACGTCGTCGGCGGTAATCATCCCGAGGTCACCGTGGCTTGCTTCGCCAGGGTGAACAAAAAAAGCCGGGGTACCGGTCGACGCTAGGGTCGCCGCGATTTTCCCACCGATGTGGCCGGATTTACCCATGCCAATCACAATGACTCGACCTTTGCACGCAAGTAAGTACTCACATGCTTGGTCAAAGCTTGCGTCAAGAAAACGTTTTAAATCGCTTACCGCACGCGCCTCGATGTCAAGCACTCGTGCCGCAAGTGAACTGAAGGAATCGGTTGTGCCAGTGGTCATAGCAGCCCTTATCGCGTCCTTGGTTTCAATCAGGTTTTACACCGGTATATAGATTAGATGCAATCATAACCGATCGGTTCTCGAAATGCAGACGTAAAAGAAGTCAAACAAACGATTTGTCACAAATTTTACCGCCCTGCGCTAGGGAAAGTTTGCCCGTTCAGGTACAATATGCGGTCTTGTGAAAAGGGATGAGCCAGTTATGACCAACGCGAAGGCGGACGATCTCGTCGTCATTGAAAATCTGGATTTTGCCCACGGGTACGGTGCACACCAAGTTTACAAGGGTTTAAACCTGCGTGTGCCGCGCGGCAAAATAACTGCCGTCATGGGGCCCAGTGGTATTGGTAAAACTACATTATTGCGGTTGATCGGTGGTCAATTGAAGCCGCAAGCAGGGCGTATCGAGTTTGCCGGACACAATATTCCTAAACTCTCGCGCAGTGCTTTATACGAACAGCGCAAACGCATGAGCATGCTGTTTCAAAGTGGCGCGTTGTTCACCGACATGTCGGTCTACGACAATATTGCGTTTCCGATTCGTGAACACAGCAAATTACCCGAAGAGATTATCGAAACCATTGTTTTGATGAAGCTTGAGGCGGTAGGTTTGCGTGGCGCTCGGCACTTGATGCCGTCGGAGCTATCCGGTGGTATGGCGCGCCGCGCGGCGTTGGCGCGTGCGATTGCACTTGACCCTGAACTTATCATGTACGACGAGCCTTTTGCGGGACAAGACCCTATTTCGATGGGGGTCATTGTGCGTTTGATTAAGTCGCTTAACAATTCGCTCGGGTTGACGAGTATCGTGGTGACGCACGATGTTACTGAGGTAATGACCATCGCCGATTATGTCAACATCATTGCCGATAAGAAGGTGGTCGCGCAAGGCTCTCCAGCCGAACTGCAAGCTTCAGACGATCCGCTGGTGCATCAATTTTTAGCGGGTGAAGCCGACGGCCCAGTGCCGTTCCACTACGCGGCTCCGAGCTTGGCAGAAGATATTTTAGGAGACCGAAATGCTCGATAGGATTGCCGCGCTTGGTAAAGCGGTACTCAACAGCATTGCTGGCGCCGGTAAAGCATTGTTTATGCTCACCCGTGCATTGGTTGGCAAACCGCAATTACGCAAATCATGGCCATTACTGATGCAACAAATGTACTCAGTGGGCGTACTGTCGCTACTGATTATCATTGTTAGTGGGCTTTTTATCGGCATGGTATTGGGGTTGCAGGGTTACACCATTTTGGTCGACTTTGGCGCTGAACAAAGCCTTGGACCAATGGTGGCACTGTCGTTACTGCGCGAACTGGGCCCGGTGGTCACCGCCTTGTTGTTTGCCGGTCGAGCAGGCTCTGCCCTGACCGCTGAAATTGGCCTGATGAAAGCAACTGAGCAATTATCAAGCCTAGAAATGATGGCGGTAGATCCCTTGCGTCGCGTTATTTCACCGCGCTTTTGGGCTGGCTTTTACAGTATGCCACTGCTGGCAATGATTTTTTCTGCCGTTGGTATTTATGGTGGCTATTTAGTGGGCGTGCAGTGGTTGGGCGTCGACGATGGCGCGTTTTGGTCGGTGATGCAGGCGAACGTTGAATGGGGCCAAGATATTATGAATGGCTTGATTAAAAGTTTAGTGTTCGCTTTCGTGGTCACTTGGATTGCGCTGCACAAGGGCTATCACTGCGTGCCAACCTCAGTTGGTATTAGCCGTGCCACCACCTCGACCGTAGTTACCGCATCGCTTGCGGTTCTCGGATTAGATTTTGTTCTCACAGCACTGATGTTTGGGTAACTCATTATGGAATCAAGAAATACGCAATTAGCTGTTGGTTTGTTTGTGATTATTGGCGTTCTCGCTGTGCTATTCCTCGGCTTAAGAGCGGCAAATACCAGCGTAGGCGGCAATGGTGAAACCTATAAGCTGTACGCGAAGTTCGACAACATTGGTGGTTTAAAAGAGCGTTCACCGGTCAAAGTTGGCGGTGTTGTGGTCGGGCGGGTAAGCAAAATTAGCTTGGACGGTGACTACTATGAGCCATTGGTCGAAATGACGATTAGCAGCGAATACAATGAATTTTCTGACACTTCGTCGGTCTCAATCTTAACCTCGGGCCTGTTGGGTGAGCAGTATATTGGCCTGAGCCCAGGATTTATTGACGATACAGTTGAAATGTTAGACGACGGTGATTATATCCACGATACGAAATCAGCTTTGGTGTTGGAGGATCTCATCGGTCAGTTCCTATTTAGCCAAGGTAATGACTAAGGAGTCGTAGTATGAAGACCTTGTATGCATTCTTGATGACAGCGTTGTTGGTGGTCACTGGAACTGCCGATGCGAATAGCGAAGTGATACGTGATGAAAATCCGTACGCCTTGCTGGAACGCGTTGCGAATAAAACCGCTGAACGGATTGGTGCAGATCGTAGCAAGATTAACGAAGATCTTGATTACTTGCGGGTTATTATCCGCGAAGAGTTGATGCCGTACGTTGACTCTACCTATGCAGCGAAGCGTGTACTTGGGCGTAATCTTAAAGATACGACCGAAGAGCAACGCCGTCAGTTTTATGCGGTCTTTCGTGAATACTTGGTCGCCACCTATGGTCGTGCATTTACCCAGTATGATGAAACTAAACATCAGTTCCAGTTTGAACAAGCGCGTGAACTAGGTCCAGAAGACCGCATGGTTGAGGTCAATACTCGTCTTATCGAAGAAGACGGTCGCCCGCCGATTCGCATGGACTTTAAACTGCGCTATGACAAAGATGAGCGTTTGTGGAAAGCCTACGACTTAGTGGTTGAAGGCGTCAGTTTGCTGAATAGCAAAGCAGCAGAAATTTCGTCGGTGATTCGTAGTCGCGGTATTGACGGTACTATCGAATTGCTCGACGAGAAGGCAAACGAGCCGATCCAACCTTATTCAGAAGAAGGTTAAATCATGTCGGCCTCGATAGCTTGGTCATTAGAAAACGGTCATCTCGTCTTTAACGGCGAGTTGACGCGTGCTACCGTACCGCAAGTATGGTCAGCACGTGAACAGTGGCAGACGGAATCACAAGAGTGCCTAATCGTCGATCTGGCCGCCGTTGAACATGTGGATTCCGCGGGCGTCGCCATGTTATTGCAATTAAAACGTCTGCTAGCAGCACAACAGCGGGAACTTTCGCTGACCCAACCGAGTCAGCAATTTAAAGCCATTGCCGACGTCAGTGGCGCTACTGAACTTTTAAATCTCTAACAATAGAACTCAATTGATGACAACCGACGATATAAAAGATCTTCTTTCAGCCGCACTTGAACTCGATGAACTCATCGTTAAGGTTGATGGTAGTCACGCTTCCATCACCGCAGTTAGCGAGCAATTCAGTGAACTGAGTCGCGTAAAGAAACAGCAAATTATTTATGCACCATTGAAAGATTTGATTGCTAGTGGTGAACTACACGCTGTATCTATTAAAACTTACACCCCGACTGAATGGCAGCGCGAGAAGAAACTCGCGATGCTCAGCTAACACGAGTAGTGCGCTATGCAAAAATTAGTAATTACTGGAGGCCGTGCACTGCGCGGTGAAGTCGTGATCTCAGGCGCAAAAAATGCTGCGCTACCGATTTTGATGGCAAGTATCCTCGCCACCGAAGACGTACAAATAGACAACGTGCCAGCGTTGCAAGACGTAAAAACCTCAATGAAGTTGCTAGCGGACTTAGGTGTTAACAGCGAGCAACTTGGCCTAAATAGCTATCTGATCCATCCACAGCAACTGACCAACCATATCGCCAGCTACGATCTAGTGAAAACCATGCGGGCATCGATTTTGATCCTCGGTCCGTTGTTGGCTCGCCATGGCAAAGCGCAAGTCTCATTGCCTGGAGGCTGCGCCATTGGCGCACGCCCAGTCAATCTGCACATTGAGGGGCTGCGTGAAATGGGCGCCCACATTACGGTCGAAAATGGTTACATCCATGCCGAAGTGGAAGACCGTTTGCAGGGCGCAACCATTGTCATGGATACCGTAAGTGTCACCGGCACCGAAAACCTGATGATGGCGGCAACGCTGGCGCGCGGTGTCACTACTATTGAGAACGCTGCACGCGAACCAGAAGTGGTCGACTTAGCCAAGTTCCTCAATACCTTAGGTGCAGATATTCGTGGCGCAGGGACCGACACCATTAAGATTCATGGGGTAGAGAAATTGCACGGTGGTCATTACAGCGTGCAACCCGATCGCATCGAAACTGGTACTTTCTTAGTGGCAGCCTTGGCTACGGGTGGTGATGTGACCTGTAAAAATACCGATCCAAGCATGCTCGATGCGGTGATGAAGAAACTTACCGAAGCGGGCGCTACCATCAGCAAAGGTGATGACTGGATTCGCTTGCAGGCGCCGACACGTCCACGTCCGGTGAATGTCATTACGGCGCCACACCCGGCCTTTCCAACCGATATGCAAGCACAGTTCTGTGCCTTGAATGCCATTGCAGATGGCACCGGTTGGGTACGTGAAACCATTTTTGAAAACCGCTTCATGCACGTGCCTGAATTACAGCGCATGGGTGCAAGTATCGAGCTTGAGGGCAACACCGCGATTTGCAAAGGAGTCGCTAAGCTTGAAGGTGCACAAGTGATGTGTACTGACTTGCGCGCTTCTGCGTCATTGGTGATTGCGGGCTTGGTAGCTGAAGGCGAAACTACGGTGCAACGGATTTATCATATCGACCGTGGTTACGAAACAATCGAGAAAAAGCTGACCGCACTTGGCGCTCAAATTGAGCGCCGCGACTAAGCTAATTACTTAGTTTGGCAGCTTGCCAATAGTGACCGTGGTGGTAAGCTCCTCATCACCACGGAAGAAGGTCACCGCCAACTCAACGCCTGGCCGAGTATTAGAAATCAGAGCGAGTCCATCGGCAGCCGAGGTAATGGGTTCACCGGCAATATCGACGATGTAATCGTTGGGTTGCAAACCAGCTTGCGCAGCTGGACTGCCTTCGTCAACGCCAGTTAGGAAAATACCAGGGCGTTGATAGTTGCGTGAGTTGGGCACTGAATCACTGGTTTGTATGCCCAAATAGCCACGCACCACTTCACCTTCCTCAATCAAAGTCCGCATAATGCCTTTAGCAAGCGTATAGGGCACTGCAAAATAGATACCTTCTACGCCCTGACCAGCGGGGCCACGAAATTGAGCGTTATTGATGCCTACCAAATAGCCTTGGCTATTGACCAAGGCGCCGCCAGACGCGCCTTCGTTAATCACCGCATCCATTTGCAGCAAATCGGCATGACTATTGATCACGCCCATGCGACCACCGGTCGCACTGACAATACCTTGGGTGATGGTTTGCCCTAGATTGAGCGGATTACCAATCGCGAGTACCACATCCCCCACCCGGGTGCGCAGCTCATCGTTTTGCGGAATCACCGGTAGGTTATCAAGTTCCACGCGTAACACCGCCAAGTCAGTGACGTTATCGATACCGATCACTTGGGCACTGGTTTGACGGCCGTCTTGTAAGGCAATTTGCACGCTACTGACGTTGGCGACCACGTGCGCAGCAGTAATAATGTGCCCCACGTTGTCCATAATGACGCCAGAGCCTAAGCGTAATACTGAGTTATTACGACGGTTGTAGTAGGAGCCGCGCTGTTCGCTCATGCTATAGATATTGACGACCGCCGGTGCCGCACGATTTACGGCGGTGGCAAAACTGAAGGCTTCATCGGGTTGTTGGCGTTTGGCTTGCCATGCTTCTAGCAAGGGCATCGCCCAAATGACTAAAGCAGCAACGACGATACCAAGCAGTACCGAGCGTAAAATATAACTAAGCCAACTCTTAGTAGTTGCTGCATTCATGAAATGTCGTTCCCTGTAGTGTCAGTCTATGGTTGTTATTGTTGCCCTAGCATAGCACTTCTTGTAAAAAGAAGGCAGCCTTTAGGGGGCTGCCTTCGGAGTGTGCGCTGTGTAATAGTGTTGGCTGCCTAACCGCCGCGCAACACTAAATAGAGTGAAGAATTACCGCGGCGAATATTCAGAGCCACAACTCCTTGAGCACTGTCTAAAACGTTGCGCAGCTCACTTACGCTGCTGACCGGCTGACGGTTGACTGCCATAATGACATCGTCTTTGCGTAAGCCATAGCGCACAGCCATCGAGCCTTCTTCGAGTTCAGTGATCGTTAAACCGCCGTCACTGGCTGGGGCTAGTGTTGCACCTTGCAATGCCGGGTGTAAATCGGCAGCCTCAACAGCTTGTTCATCGGCGGTCAGGGTGACTTCTAGGGTACGTTCGTCGCCATCGCGTAGCACGGTAATTTCAATTGGCTTACCAACGCCCATGGTTTGAATGCGTGCTGACAAATCACCGAAGTTACGGATGCGCTCGCCATTCACTGCGGTAATCACGTCACCTGACAAGAGACCAGCTTCGGCTGCAGCACTCTCTGGTACCACTTCAGCGACAAAGGCACCTTGGTTAGCTTTCAGGTTGAGAGCTTCGGCAATATCGGCGGTTAAATCATTACCGCGGACACCAAGTACGCCGCGGCGCACTTCACCAAACTCGATCAGTTGCTGTACGAGAGCTTCCATCATGTCGGATGGAATTGCAAAACCGATACCAATATTGCCTCCGTTAGGACCCAAAATAGCGGTGTTAATACCGATGAGTTTGCCATCCAAAGTCACCAACGCACCACCAGAGTTACCGCTGTTAATGGCGGCATCAGTTTGAATAAAGTTCTCGATTTCTTCGATGCCCAAACCGCTGCGGCCTAACGCGCTGACAATCCCTGAAGTGACGGTCTGACCAAGACCAAAGGGGTTGCCAATTGCCACGACAAAGTCACCGACACGCAAATCGGCAGAACTGCCAATTTCGATATCGGTCAGGCCTTCGCCATCTTTAATCTTGAGCAGGGCGATGTCGGAGTTCGCATCCGTACCAATGACTTCAGCGTCGAACTGTTCGCCGTCTTTGAGAGTGACAAGAATTTCGCTGGCACCATCGATAACGTGATTATTGGTGACCACGTAGCCTTTTTCGGCATCAATGATGACACCCGAGCCTAAGCCTCGGAAAGGCCGCTCCTGCACTTGTTCTTGCGGACCATTCGGGCCAAAGAAAAAGCGGAACATATCGGGAATACGTTGACGAACTTCGCGGCTGCCTTTTACCGAGATATTGACAACCGCTGGGGTGACTTCTTCCAACATCGGCGCCAAAGTTGGCGTTTCATCTTTGTTGTTGAAGAAAGGGATATTCGCTTGCGCTGTGCCCAGCGTCAGCAAACTAGTTAAAGTAAGTACTGCAAATAGCTTTAATTTCATAGGGTACGGACTCCTTTAATCAACACGCCCTTGCGTGCAAGTAAAGACCTACCCTATGGAAATAAGTTCAGCTTCGAGTTGTTTCAAGATGTTTTTTCGTCGGAAGACGAAAAAAGTCCGCTTTTCTTGTCGGAGTAATCACGCGGTGGCTCCTGCGCGGTTTCTTTTTCTTTCGCGGTGGAGTCTTTTTGCAACTGGCTCGCCATCCGTAATTGACGCATGGTGTCTTCAGCGAAAAACGGTAAGCTTGGTTGCGCCTGCTCCTGTTGCAATAAATCAGAACTGTGCTGCAAGTAAGCTTTCAGCTTGTCTTGCGTTTCTTCAAGCTGCTCCACTAAAGCACTGGCCGTGGCGAAATGTTCCGCAACTTCTTGCTGGTAGTTCGCCAACTGCTCACGGCTTTGCTGCACTTCTTGGTTCAAACGCGCTTCATCTGAGTGCTCCTTCAACCAGTAACGGGCAATGAAAAAGCCAACAATAGCTCCTGCTAATACTAGTAGAATGCCGATCAATGCACTCATAGAAAAACTCCTTAAAAACGCGGTTCACATGATAAACTAGTCCCCCATAGCATAATCTAGAATAGGGTCGAAGTGGTAGTGACAAACCAAAACATTACCC
This sequence comes from Pseudidiomarina salilacus, assembly GCF_047323925.1. GTDB lineage: Bacteria > Pseudomonadota > Gammaproteobacteria > Enterobacterales > Alteromonadaceae > Pseudidiomarina > Pseudidiomarina salilacus. The sequence goes on along the minus strand of NZ_CP178751.1, from coordinate 1,542,984 downwards.
CATTGCAAAAATACCAGGCGGATTTAGCCAGTGGTGGCTTTACGCCGGATGCCGCACAACGCCGCGCTGTAGAAGCATTACAAAGGTTATATGACGACCTATTAAGGTTTCGGCAGCAGCAACAAGGCGGCTTGCTTAATCGCATCAAAGCTTGGTTCGGAAGTACTCCAAAGGCTCCTCAAGGTATTTATTTTTGGGGCGGAGTAGGGCGCGGCAAGACTTATTTAGTCGATACCTTTTACGAAACGCTGCCATTTGAGCAAAAATTACGCGTTCACTTTCACCGCTTTATGCATCGCGTGCATAAAGAATTAAAAGAGCTCAAAGGCCGCAGCGATCCGCTACCTATTATTGCCGACAAACTTGCCAGTGAGGCGCAAATCGTCTGTTTCGATGAGTTTTTCGTGCAAGACATCACCGATGCCATGATCCTTGGCACGCTGATGCAAGAATTGTTTAAACGCAATGTGGTACTGGTTGCCACCTCCAACATTGTGCCTGACGATCTGTATCGAAATGGCTTACAGCGCGCGCGTTTCTTACCTGCTATTGAGCTGATTAAGCAGCATTGTGAAGTGATCAATGTCGATAGCGGTATCGATTATCGTTTGCGCACACTAACCAAAGCAGAAATTTATCATTCACCACTCGATGATGACGCTGATAAAAACTTGCAGCGTTATTTTACTGAGCTAGCACCAGATCATTGCAGCCGCAACACCGATGGCACGATTCGTATCAATGGTCGTGATATTCCCGTTCGGCTAGAATGTGACGATGTCGTGTTGTTTGACTTCGAAGCGATTTGTGGCGGTCCGCGCTCGCAAAACGACTACATCGAGCTGGCGCAGTTGTATCATGCAGTACTCATTAGCAACGTGCCGCAACTTGGGAGCCAAAATGACGATGCCGCGCGCCGGTTTATCGCCTTGGTGGATGAATTTTATGAACGCCGCGTGAAGCTGATCATGTCAGGCGCAGTGCCACTGGAGCAATTATATACTCAGGGTAAACTCGAATTTGAATTTCGCCGCTGTATGAGTCGGCTGCTCGAAATGCAAAGTCACGATTACTTAGGATTAGCCCACAAACCATGACACTTACGCATTGGACACTCGCCCTTGGAGGCCTCGGTTTATTGCTGCTCGGTATGCAGCTTTTAACTGAAGGTTTAAAAACTGCTGCAGGAAGTCATCTGCAACAGTTTCTTGAGCGTTCAACCCAAACTCGGGCGCGCGCAGCGTTGTCAGGGTTTGCTGTGACCGCAGTGGTGCAGTCGTCCAGCGCAGTCGTAGTTGCCTTACTTGGTTTCACCAATGCTGGCATGCTGAAGCTGCGACAAGCAGCTTGGGTGCTATTTGGAAGCAATGTTGGCACCACCATGACAGCGTGGATTGTCGCGTTGATCGGGTTAAAAATAAATATCGGGATTATCGCCTGGCCGCTCATTGGCTTGGGGATGCTGCTGCAACTGCTACAAAAAAAGACAACGCTAGGCAGTGTGGGGTTGGCCATTGCCGGCTTCGGGGTGCTTTTTGTCGGTCTCGATACCCTGCGTGATGCGTTCGAGCTGGTTGTCACGTTGCTGCCGGTTGAGCAATTACAAGTCAGCGGCATTGGTGGGATCCTCCTTGCCGTTGCAGCGGGAACGGCGTTAACCATCTTGGTGCAATCATCGTCTGCTGCGCTTGCAATTATCCTTACCGCATCCGTCAGTGGTATTTTTTCACCGTTGGCCGGTGCCGCGGTTGTCATTGGTGCCAATATCGGAACCACCGCGACCGCAATCCTTGCGAGTTTCGGTGCGACTGCCCATGCGAAACGGTTGTCGGCGGTACATGTGTTAATGAACGCGGTTACGGGGCTCACCGCATTGGTGTTATTGGTGCCGTTGTGGCTGACGGCTGAGTGGTTGGCTGGCGGCGAGCAGGTTGTGAATATCAGCACTGGGCTAGCTGTCTTCCATACTCTGTTTAACGCAATGGGTCTCGGTCTGATGTGGCTCCTCGATGAACGAATTTTTCGTGCAGTTGAGCGTTGGTACCGATTACCAGCGCTGCGCTCAGGAGAGCCTCGCTTTCTTGATAAAACTATACTCGAAGTTCCGGCTATGGGGTTGCGTGCGGTGCAACAAGAGCAAGCACGTGTCTTGCGGCAGTATCAATTGCGCTTGCGTGCGTTATTGCGCGATTCGCAGTTGCCTGATGAAGCTGTAGAAGACATTGCGACAGGCGAGTTGTTGCAGCACATCGCCGCCTATCTCCAGAAGCTAAGCACCCATCCAATGCAAGGCGATGAAGCGCTGCAGTTAACGGAACTCTATGGTCAGCAAGCACGGCTACTTGACTTGCGACAACTGGTTGAAAAGCTGGCAGTGGCGGCAACTACGGAGATCGATGCGAGCTTGGCACAAGGCTTGCGCGAGCTGCTACTTGAGCTGTTGAGCGGTTCACAGATGAACGAGCGCAGCCCAGCACAATGGCAAACTATCGTGAGTGCTATCCAGTCCACGCGCAGTTTATTACGCAGTAATTGGCTGCAACAAATAGCGCGCGCTGAATTAGCGCCGACGCAGGGCGTTGTCTTAGTGCAGCTCGCGAGCCATTGGGAACGTTGTGCGGTGCTGCTTGCTGCGCTCGAAAATCAACAGCCGTCATTGAATTACTTATAACAGCGTTGATCTTTTAAGCACTTTTCCCTATAATCCGCGCAGCCCACGTTACAGGTACAACTAACCAGTGTGTGGTGAAACCACAACGGTTGTTGTGGTTCGCGGGGAAGCCCGGAACTACTGTCGTGAACCTTTAAAAAAGAGTAAGTTTCAATGAGTACATTTGTTGCAAAACCAGAAACTGTACAACGTGACTGGTATGTTATTGACGCCGAAGGTAAAACTTTAGGTCGCTTAGCGACTGAAGTCGCTCGCCGTTTACGCGGTAAGCATAAGCCTGAGTACACACCTCACGTCGACACTGGTGATTACATCATCATCGTTAACGCTGAGAAAGTGGCGGTTACTGGCCGTAAGGCACAGAACAAGATCTACTATTCACACTCTGGGTATCCAGGTGGTATCAAGGAAATCAGCTTCGAGAAGTTGATCGCCAAGAAACCAGAAATGGTCATTCAGAAAGCGGTGAAAGGTATGTTACCTCGTGGTCCACTGGGTCGTGCCATGTTCCGTAAACTGAAAGTATATGCAGGCACCGAGCACAATCATGTCGCTCAACAGCCTAAACAACTTGAAATTTAATACGGAGCACTAAGAAAATGGCAGAGAATCAATACTACGGTACTGGTCGTCGCAAAAGCTCAACTGCACGCGTTTTCTTGCGTCCAGGCAGCGGCAACATCAGCATCAATAACCGCACCCTAGAAGAATACTTCGGCCGTGAAACTGCGCAAATGGTTGTTCGTCAGCCACTTGAGTTAGTTGACATGGTTGAGAAATTCGATTTGTACATCACCGTTAAAGGTGGTGGTTCAAGTGGTCAAGCTGGCGCTGTGCGTCACGGTATCACTCGTGCACTTATGCAATACGACGAAGCTCTTCGTGGTGACTTGCGTCGCGCGGGTTACGTTACTCGTGACGCGCGTCAAGTTGAACGTAAGAAAGTCGGCTTGCACAAAGCTCGTAAGCGTCCACAGTTCTCAAAACGTTAATCGTTTACGAAACTGTACGTTTCAGGCAAAACAAAACCCGGCCAATGTGCCGGGTTTTTTGTCTTTGTCCTTGTAAAAATCAGGGTATTTCTTTATCATCTGAAAGCATTTTTTTGCCGATTGTCTGTGTGATGTGAGCACAGGCAGTTCTAACGCAGCAGCTAATTACTGACTCCGCGGCAACGTCTCGCGGAGCGTCCAAACTGGAGAGTAAGTGGATGAGCAATGCGCCTGTAGATAAAGGCCGCCGTCGTTTTCTGACTGTCGCAACCTCAGTGGTTGGCGCAGCGGGCGCGGTGGGTGTTGCTGTTCCTTTCATTGCGTCATGGAACCCGAGTGCGAAAGCGAAAAACGCGGGTGCCCCAGTGGAAGTGAACATCGGAAAAGCCGAACCGGGTCAATTGATTCGTGTTGAGTGGCGAGGGCAGCCTGTTTGGGTGGTACGTCGTACCCCTGAAATGCTAGCGAGCCTTGAGGGTCTTGCAGATAAACTGCGTGATCCCAATTCAGAAGAAGCTCAACAGCCTGAATATGCGACAAACTTGCATCGTTCGCGCAAAGAAGAATTTCTTGTCGCGGTCGGGATTTGTACGCACTTAGGTTGTTCTCCTCAGTTCCTCGATAATTCTTTCGACGGATACGTTGAGGGTGTGCAAGCTGGTTTCTTCTGCCCATGTCATGGTTCAACGTTTGATATCGCTGGTCGCGTGTTCAAGGGTGTACCTGCGCCGTTAAATTTGGTGGTGCCACCGCATTACTACATTAACGACACCACCATTTTGGTGGGTGAAGACGGGGAGCAAGCCTAATGAAGAAATTAATCGCCTGGTTTGACGAACGCATTCCGATGACCAAGACGTGGAATATCCACCTTGCGCAATATCCGGCTCCAAAGAACTTTAACTTCTGGTACCTGTTTGGTGTTTTAGCCATGTTGGTACTGGTGAACCAAATCCTTACGGGCATTTGGTTGACGATGAACTATGTACCGTCGGCAGAAGGCGCATTTGCCTCTGTTGAGTACATCATGCGCGATATCGACTACGGTTGGTTGCTGCGCTATATGCATTCTACTGGTGCCTCAGCCTTCTTCGTGGTGGTCTATCTGCACATGCTACGCGGCATGATGTATGGCTCTTACCAGAAGCCGCGCGAGTTGTTGTGGGTATTCGGTATGCTCATCTTCCTGGTGCTGATGGCCGAAGCCTTCATGGGTTACTTGCTACCATGGGGACAAATGTCCTACTGGGGTGCACAGGTTATTATCTCGCTGTTCGGTGCGATTCCGATCATTGGTGATGATTTGACGCTGTGGATTCGTGGTGATTACGTTATCTCTGGCGCGACCTTGAACCGTTTCTTTGCACTGCATGTCATCGCATTGCCTTTGGTGTTAGTCATTTTGGTGTTCTTGCACATCATCGCGTTGCATGAAGTGGGTTCGAACAACCCAGAGGGCATTGCGATTAAGAAGCCGAAGGGCTCTGTACCTGAGTCAGAAAAACCGAAGTTCCAGTTCCATGAGCGCTTCACCAAGAAGTACGATATCGTCGATGCGATTCCGTTCTTCCCGTACTACGTGGTGAAAGATCTGATCGGTATCGGTATTTTCTTATTCCTATTCTGTTACGTGATCTTCTTTGCTCCGGCGATGGGCGGCTTGTTCCTTGAGCCACCAAACTTTGAGCCAGCGAACCCGTTAAAAACACCTGAGCATATTGCACCAGTTTGGTATTTCACACCGTTCTACGCAATATTACGTGCGGTGCCAGATAAACTGTTGGGCGTTATCTTGATGTTCGGTGCAATTGTTGCGCTATTCGTGTTGCCATGGTTGGATCGCGGTAAAGTGCGCTCGATTCGCTATCGTTGCGGCTTGCACAAGCTGAACTTGATCGTGTTCTGTATCAGCTTTGTGGCGCTTGGCTACTTGGGTCTGAAACCAGCAACTGAGGTCTACACCTTCTTTGCGCGTGTGTTCACATTCTTGTACTTCGCCTTCTTCATCTTACTGTTCTTCTACAGTAAAAATGAGAACACGAAGCCAGTTCCAGAGAGGATTACTAAGTGATGAAACAGTTTCTTAAAACGACTCTACTGGTAGCCGCTACTTTATGGTCAGTTGCAAGCTTTGCAGCTGACCCAACGGTACCGCTTGATAAAGCCAAAATCGATTTGCATGACAAAGCCTCATTGCAACGCGGTGCGCAGTTGTTCATGAACTACTGCTTAGGTTGTCACTCGATGGAATATCAGCGTTATCAGCGTACTTTCAATGATATCGGTATTCCTGAAGACCTCGGTATTGAAAACTTGCAGTTTACTGGCGAGAAAGTGGGCGACTTGATCACGAACGCAATGCCAACTGAGTCGGCAAATGCTTGGTTCGGTACCGCGGCACCTGACTTAACGTTGGTTGCTCGGGTGCGCGGCGCGGATTGGCTATACACTTACTTCCGTTCGTTCTATGTCGATGAATCACGTCCATTTGGCGTGAACAACGCGGTATTCCCGAACGTGGGTATGCCGCACGTACTGCAAGAACTGCAGGGCGTGCCGCGTAAAACCACCGAAGAGCGTATGGTTGATGGCGAGATGCAAGACGTTTACGTGGGTATCAAAGCCGATGGCAGCGGTATGCTTACGGAAGCTGAATACGACCAAGCGATGTTAGATTTAACTAACTTCTTGGTTTACACCGGTGAACCTATGCTGCTCGAACAGCGTCGGATGGGCTGGTATGTATTCGGTTTCTTATTAGTCTTCACAATTTTTGCGTGGCTGTTGAAGCGCGAATTTTTTAGAGACGTGAAGTAATGATGGAGAAAGACATGTCGGTTGCGGCAAACAAACGGTCAGTGATGACCCTCTATTCGGGCCGAAATGACTTACGCAGTCATCAGGTGCGAATTGTGTTAGCAGAAAAAGGCGTGAGCGTAGAAATCACCTACGTTGACGGCGATAACAAGCCAGAGGACTTATTGCAATTAAATCCGTATGCGGATGCATTGCCAACCCTGGTGGATCGCGAACTGGTTCTGTATAACGCTCATATCATCATGGAATACCTTGATGAACGTTTCCCGCATCCGCCATTGATGCCGGTTTACCCGGTAGCTCGTGGTACCAGCCGCTTGATGATGTATCGTATTGAGCGCGACTGGTACGCATTGGCTGAAGCAATTGGCAAAGGCGGTAAGGGTGTTGAAGCGGCACGTCAGGAGTTACGCGAAGGTATCTTAGCGTTAGCGCCAATTTTTGCGGATACACCGTTCTTCATGAGTGAAGAGTTTACTTTGGTTGATTGCTATTTGGCGCCATTGTTGTGGCGTCTCCCGAGTTATGGAATTCAGCTTGAAGGCGCAGCGGCGAAAGCTGTCAAAGCCTACATGCTGCGCGTTTTCGAACGTGACTCATTCCAAGAGTCACTCACTGATATCGAGCGAGAGCTTGGCAAGTGAGTGATATGAGTGCGATGTCAGCACGCCGCCCGTATATGTTGCGGGCGGTGTACGACTGGCTGGTAGATAACCAGTTAACGCCTCATCTGGTTGTCGATGCCACCCAACCGCATTGCCAAGTGCCTTTTGAGTTCGTTAAAGACGGCCAAATTGTGTTGAATATTGCGCCATCTGCGGTAGGTAATTTGCAATTGCTGAATGATAGTGTGCAGTTCAGTGCACGTTTTTCAGGTAAGCCACACCGCGTCTACGTGCCAATTGCAGCCGTAGTTGCTTTATATGCGCGCGAAAACGGCGCGGGAACTATCTTCGAAGATGAGCCGCAGTTGCACGAACCGCAGCCTGAGCCCTCAACCGAGGCGCCGACTGACAAGCCAACGAAAAAGCGCCCCAACCTCAAAGTCATCAAATAAGTTCGGTGTTCGGTTTTCGTCCGTTCGGCGATGCCTCACTATTAGTGCGCTCGCTATGCTCGCTTTTCGAATAGCGAAGCGGACGAACAGCGAAGCGTACGAACCACGAATCACGATTTGTTTATTCGAAGGCGTCGATGACGCGGGTGACGCCATTGGTATTACGCGAAATCTCAATTGCCTTCTGCGCCATCGTACGATCGATAAGTCCCATCAAAAAGACCTCACCGTTTTCCGTGACAACTTTGATTTTATTCGCATCTACTTCTTCATCAGTCACCATTTTGGCCTTGATCTTACTGGTGAGCCAACTGTCTTTGCTGATGCGTGATAAAGGAATCACCTCTTGCACCCGCAGTTCATTGTGCACACGTTGCACGCCGTTTTCGTCGCGTGCGATGCGCGCGGCAAATTCAGCTAACCCGGCGTTCGGTACTTGTCCAAGTAGCAAGACTGAACGGTTAAACGAAACGACCTGAATGCGACTTTCGCTAAGGCGTTCTTCACCTTTAAGTGCTGCAATCACCCGAATTTCAATCGCTTGATCATCGACCTGTGTGCCGATGGTGCGCGAGTCAGTGGCGGAAGAAATGCCAACTGCGGTCGCGCCAACTAGAGCAGCGGTGCAACCCGAAAGGCTCAATACGGCGGTGAGTGCAAGTGCAGGAAGTGCAAGTGAACGGCGCATTAGTAACTCTCCTCCTGTGGAAAAATCTGCTGTTCAGCAAGGCTGCACAGCATATTGACCAATTGCAGTAAATGTTCCGTAACACGCGCGGAATTGCGCGATGGAATGCGAATTTCAACATCATCAGGACCGAGCAAGCCGGCGACGTCCTGATCGCCGTCGTTGGTCAAAGCTATGATCAGCATGTCGCGACTTAATGCAGCTTCCATGGCGCGACTCACCCGTGGTGCGCGATTGCCTGCGCTGAGCACGACCAACACATCGTTGGGCTGGCCGACGGCAAGAATTTGCTGTGAGAAGATTGCTTCGTGCTCGTTGGCACCGTAATCCGCATGGAGTGCATGCACTGGGAACGGCGGGCGCTCGAATTGCAAACCAGTCAGCATGATATGGGCAAAATGACGGGCGCTGGCATGGGCCATGCTTTCGCCACAGCAGTAGATTTTTTGCCCCCGCAATAATGAATCAACTAGTAGCTCAGCTGCTGCCATGACAGGCTCTTGCAGCAAATCTGCACTGGCGATTTGAGTTTGAATGCACTCAGTAAAGATGGCTTTGACCGGCTCTTGCATAAGTCCTCGTTAAAATGCATCAGGCAACCAATAGAGCTGCTCGGGCTGTTGGCAAATGGCGACCACATCGAAACGCATTGCCGTTACATGTTCGTCAAGTCGGTGCGATAGTAAATAAAATTGCGCACTACGTCTAACACGTAGACACTGATCGGGAGTGATTTGTTCGACCACGGTGGCAAAATCTTCATTGCGGCGGGTTTTAACTTCAACAAACACCCAAGCTGCACGATCACGCATAATGATATCGATTTCGCCCAGATCGCAGCGAAAATTCTGCTCGACCAATTTTAATCCTTGCGCTTCTAAGTAACCTAAGGCTGAAGCTTCACCCTCATTACCTAAATCATGTGCCAACATCCGTGTGGCTCCTGTGTGTCGTGTACGCTGCTATTCTGCGACGACTTCATGTCCGTCGTACTGCGCCCAATCTAATTCGCGTTGTAACGCCGTTGGGCTGCCATAGAGATCTCCGGTTAAGCCGGCAAGTCGAAAGCCCGGCAACGCTGCAAGCACGTGGCGGTGACGACTTAACAGAATGGCATCATGACCAAAGGCTGCGAGTCGCGCGAGTGAATAGCCCCAGCTCGAGCGCAGCGCCAAAATGTCATTCAATTCGTGGTAACGAGGGTGGCCTGGGACTAACCATGGCGCCTCGGTAAAATGCACTTCGTTCAAATCATTTTCGCTTAGTTGATCGCGCAAGATGTGGCTCGCTGAGGTCGCGTACACTGGAATGCGTTGATTGAACGGTGAAATATTGACGTCAATAAAGGGTTTCAGCAGCCGAGTCTGCTCAATATTGCCGGGCAAAAAGATAACATCGAAATCTTCACGGCTACGAGGCTCGGCGTCGACCAGAATCTTACCAGCAGCGATTTTCACCTGCCAAATGCGTGCATCACTAGCGCTAACCCCCAACTTCTCTTGAACTATGGTTTTCATGTCTTCTGGGGTGCGGTAATAACCACTTTCGATAGTTGCTTCTGGCTGTAAATCTCGAAAGGCGTCAGTGAAGTTATTCACTGCGTTGCGACCACTATTGCTGTCTGCCGCCAGCACCAGCGGCTGTCGATAGCCCCGCTCAACTAAGGTTTGTGCAATTTGGGCAATTTCCCATTCTGGATCTAGCGCAAACCACATGGCTGGTGAAGTGCCTAATTCACTGGCATTGTTAAGGGCGAACCAAGGTGTCGCGGTTTGTTCGAGCGTCGCGCCATCTACTTTACTGACATTGTCTTTCAGCAATGGACCAATAACGATATCGGCTTGCGCGCGTTGCACTTCTTCGCTGAGGGTGGTGAAGTCAAACTTTGCCGTATCACGAACCACGATTTGCAGTTGTGGTAACTCGCCCAGCGCCAAAATCATGCCATCCAGCACCGCTTGCCCTTGCTCAGCAAACTGTCCTGATAAGGGCAGCAGGACTAACGCAACCTGGCTGGTCAACGGCTGTAGATTCTGCTGCAAAACTTGAGCGACCGCTTGCGCAGGGTGTGAACGATAACGTAATTGCCAGCCTTGAATCGCCGACACATCTTCATCGTTGGCTTGTTCATGTGCGGCTTGTAACAACGCTAGCCAGCCGCTGGCTAAGTCACCTGTGGCGGTAAGTTGTTGTGGTCGGTGCGCATCGCGCAGGACCGACCAAACAACTTCACTGGCTTCGGCTTCAGCGGCTGCGGCGAGATAATCTAATTGATACTGAGCTGCTTGTTGCGGCTGCCGCGTTTGCACGGCAATATCTCGCGCCAAACGCGAGGTTGCCGGTGCGACATCGTCAGCTGCTAATAGCGGGGCTAGTGACTGTTTGGCGGCTTGCCATTGCTTTTGACTGGCAAACCACTGAGCTTCGGCAAATTGGATCTGTCTTTGCTGGCTCTCGCTCAATCGGTGCGTAAACCGACGCAATTCACTCAGCAGCAAGGCACTGGTTTGCCATTCACCCTGCTCCTGTTTCGCGGCTAAGGCTTCGAGTAAAATACTTAGCTGCCGTGTTTGCGATGACTCGGCCGCGACTTCAGCTAAGATCTCTGCTAAATCCTGTGCATCGGTGGTGACCTCTGGCACTGTGATCGTGTCGATGCCCGATTCTCCGCGATCGTCTGATGCTAAGGGTTGCGATCGATCCGAGCTCGCACAAGCTGTTAGGGTACAAACCAGTATGCAGAGGAATAATTTCTTTGGCACAATAGACAAACTCACCAGTGGCTGCTCACATTATCCAGAAATGTAGTCATACTATAAACCTAGGCACCCAGCGAAACAACGTAACGGGGCAAATCTTACAAGGGGTTAACATGACGCAACCACAGCCCGGCACACTCTACATTGTCCCAACGCCGATTGGTAATCTGGGCGATTTGTCACCGCGCGCGCAACAAGTGTTACAACAAGTGGCGGCGATTGCGGCGGAAGATACCCGCCATAGTCGGCAGCTTTTGCAGCAATTCACGATTGATAACGAAGTATTTGCCTTGCATGAACATAATGAACGTGAGCGCGCAGCGCGAGTGATTGAGCGGCTGCAACGGGGTGACGACTTGGCGCTCATTAGTGATGCGGGCACGCCACTGATCAGCGATCCTGGTTATGTCTTGGTGCAGCAAGCGCGGCAGGCTGGAATAAAGGTTGTGGCATTGCCTGGACCCTGCGCAATTACCACCGCGCTTTCTGGTGCCGGTTTAGCCACGGACCGCTTTACGTTTGAAGGCTTTTTGCCGGCCAAGCCGCAACAACGGCGCAAGACCCTCGAGGCGCTGCTGACCGAACCGCGCACCATGGTGTTTTATGAATCGCCACATCGGATAGTGCACGCTCTGGAAGATTTAGAAACGGTGTTCGGTGCCGAGCGCGAAATGGTGATGGCGCGGGAGCTTAGCAAACAGTTTGAGACCTTTTTACATGGCAGTATTGCTGAGGTTCGCGCGCAGGTGTTGGCCGATAGCAACCAACAACGTGGTGAGATGGTACTCATCCTAGCGGGCGCCGAGTTGCAACAAGATACTGATGAAATTAACGCCCAAGCACTGCGCACGGTGCAAGTGCTGCGTGAACACTTACCCCTAAAGAAAGCCGCCGCTTGTGCCGCTGAAATTCACGGTGTGCGTAAAAACCAGCTGTATCAACTGGCGCTCGACGCCGATAACACGTAGAATGCGCCGCTGAGTTGGCCAGACAATCGCTGCCTATGCTTGCATAGGGGGAGGAAAGTCCGGGCTCCACAGGGCAGGGTGCCAGATAACGTCTGGGCGGCGCAAGCCGACGACTAGTGCAACAGAGAGCAAACCGCCGATGGCCTGCGCAAGCAGGATCAGGTAAGGGTGAAAGGGTGCGGTAAGAGCGCACCGCGCGACTGGTAACAGTTCGTGGCACGGTAAACTCCACCCGGAGCAAGGTCAAATAGGGGTTCATTGGCGCGGCCCGCGTTGAACCCGGGTAGACTGCTTGAACGCTAGAGTGATTTAGCGGCTAGACGAATGATTGTCCACGACAGAACCCGGCTTATCGGCCAGCTCACCTTATTCTTTGTCAGCAGGTGTGGCGCTCAGGCGCACCTGCTCGTTATGCAAATGCGCAAACTTCATAAACGCGTCCAAGCGCATACTGCGCCCGTAAAAAAAGCCTTGTTGGAAATGACAGCCTTTGTCGCGCAAGAACTCAACTTGCGAACGTTCTTCCACACCTTCGGCAATCACCTGCATATTCAACGTAAAAGCAATTCTTAGCAGCACTTCGACCAAAGCTGTTTGGGTCGGATTAACCGGCACATTCGCGAGGAAGCCGCGATCGATTTTGATCACATCAATCGGGTAGGAGCGTAAATAATTCAGGCTCGAGTAACCGGTACCAAAGTCATCAATTGCAAGATGTACGCCGGCACTGCGCAATTTTTTAAGATTGTCGAGTTGCCGTTCTTTATTGCGCATCAACATCGACTCAGTAATTTCGAGCATTAAGTGATCGGCAGGCATACCTGCTTGCTCGAGTGCAGCAAGCCAATTGTCTGCGGCATCTTTGTCGTTAAATTCCCGTGGCGAGCGGTTTACCGCAATGGTCAAATCGAGACCGTTATCACGCATTTTTTGCCAGTCTTTGATGACCTGCTGCAACACGTATTCACCGAGCCAAATAATAGCACCAGTTTTTTCCGCAATCGGGATGAACTCAGCAGGTGAAATCGCACCCCGTGTCGGGTGGTCCCAGCGAATGAGTGCCTCACAGCGGCTGAGTAGGCCAGACTGCGTATCGATCACCGGTTGATACTCGACATGAAACTGTTGGGTATCCAGTGCGGTTATCATCTGGTGATGCAAAGCAATGTGCTGCTCAGTGGCTTGGCGTAAATGTTCATCAAAGAACGACACACTCATAGAGCCTGTCGATTTGGCCGCGTACAAAGCCAATTCTGCACACTTGATGAGTGCTTGCGCCTCAGTTGCATCACGCGGGAACAGGGCAATCCCCACGCTAGCGGTGATATTAATCTGATTGTGCGCTATTTCGGTGGTGTTCATAATTTCCGATAAACAGCGCCGCGCCATCGCTTCAACTTCGACACTATCTATCGACTGCTGACTGATGATTGCAAACTCGTCACCGCCAATGCGTCCCAAGATATCCTCTGGCGGTAGCATTGTCGCTAAGCGTTCAACCACTTTTTGTAGCAACGCATCACCAATTTCGTGGCCCAAGGCATCGTTGATATCGCGCAAATGATCAAGATCAAGCAGTAAAATCGCAAAACCACTATTGTTCATTTCAGCATTTTCAATGCACTGTAGCAGTTTGTGATTAAAAAATTGCCGATTCGGCAAGTCCGTGAGTGGGTCAAAGCGCGACTGGTAGCTGATCGTATAAAAAGCACGGCGTAAGCGACTTTGCGTCACGATCAAAATACTAAACGCCATGACGATAAGGGCAATAACTCCGCCACCGACTAACCACAGCCAAGTGAAATCGCGATCCGCCGGTAACCATTTACCATCGCGTGGGGCAAGGGTGATTTGCCAGGTATCTCCCGGTACGTTGACTGCCATCGAAATATTATCGTCGGCCAGCATTTGTGGCTTGCCGGAAATTAATTTGGTTTGCTTTGAATCTGCTGACTTACGCGTCAATATGACTTGATATTCTGGATGACGGTGCAGCGCTATCTTATCGAACATCGCTTGATGATCTATCACCAAGGATGCGATACCCCATAGTTTATCTTGTTCATCGAAAATCGGCAGGCGGGCAACCAAAGCAACGCCACCCTGAACCAAATCCACTGGACCAGCGAGCATGATGTCTTGGCTCGCGATCGCTAAAAGTACTTCATGGTATTGCGCAGTCACGGTGCGGTAATCTAAGCCTAGGGCGCCAACATTCTGTTCTTCAGGATAAATATACGAAACCACCAGATCCGGTGCCAAGGCGAGGTGACTGATATCGAGTTCAAGGTCCATAAACTCATCTATCATGCGCTGCAAGCGCTCGCGGTCAGGTGTGTCTTGCCCTAAGATTTCTGGTTTTAATGCGCGTAGCACTAATACGTTGGCTTGAATACGCTGTTCGATACTGGCGCGGATAGCACTCATTTGTTCGTAAGCGCGACGTTTTTCACCTTCGATGATCTGATTACGCTGATTATCCACAATGGCATAAAGCGCATAAATTAAACCGATCGCAATCAATGAGAGGCCAACAAAGTCTCGTACCAACCGAAATTTCGCTTGGCGCGGCGTTACTAAACTGTCAGAGAAGACTAACTTGCTGATTAATTTACGCAATGTTCGGGCTTTTTTAATAATTATGATTCGCAACTCCATCATCTAGCACAAAACCACTTGCGTCAAGATATGTCGCACACCGCAAACTACCGTTTTTTTCCTTGACAGTGGGAAAGATCGGCACCTAGACTGTCACATTGTGGGGATTTGTGGGTAATAGTGGATCAAAAACTATGTTTCGTGGAGCAGCAGCACTTAGTCTTGATGACAAAGGCCGACTTGCGATACCAACCAAGTATCGGAAGAGCCTGTTGCTTGATTGCGATGGTCAAATGGTATGTACCATCGACATCAAGCAGCCGTGCCTATTGCTGTATCCCTTGCCAGAATGGCAAATCATCGAGCAAAAACTTACCACCTTATCAAGCATGAACCCCGCGGAGCGTCGTCTCCAGCGTTTGCTCTTGGGTCATGCCGAAGACTGCCAAATGGACAAAAATGGCCGTATCTTGATTGCGCCAACCTTGCGTCAACACGCAGATTTGGACAAGAAAATCATGATTATCGGTCAGTTGAATAAGTTCGAACTTTGGTCTGAAGCGGCATGGCATGAGCAAATCGCTACCGATATGGCAGCGGAGCAACAAGACGACTTGGCACTCAGTGATCGACTACAAGACTTCTCATTATAATGAATCAAGCGCCGCAACACGTATCGGTGCTGTTACAGGAGTCCATTGAGGCTCTTGCCATCAGACCGAACGGAATTTATCTCGATGCTACCTTTGGTAGAGGTGGACACTCGCGTGCGATTCTGGCGCAACTCAATGACCACGGCCGACTTATTGCTCTGGATCGCGACCCCACCGCGATTGCAGCAGCAGAGGCGTTGGCAGATGACCCTCGCTTTACCATTATCCACACTCCGTTTTCACGCCTCGAAGAGGTGCTAGACGCGCAGCAACTGCGTGGTGCCATTGACGGTATCCTATTCGACCTTGGTGTCTCATCCCCACAACTTGATGACGCTGAACGTGGCTTTAGCTTTATGCGCGAAGGGCCGTTGGATATGCGCATGGATACCAGCCGCGGCATGACCGCGGCAGACTTTGTTAATACCGCAAGTGCCGATGATATTTCTTTTGTCCTGCGCGAATACGGTGAAGAGCGCTTCGCCTGGCGCATTGCCCAAGCGATTCTGAAACAGCGAGAAGTACAGCCGCTCAGTACCACCAAAGAGTTGGCGACGCTCATTGATCAAGCGGTGCCGTTTAAAGATAAACACAAACATCCAGCAACCCGCAGTTTCCAAGCGATTCGCATCCATGTAAATGGTGAGCTGGATGAAATCGAGCAAGCCTTGCAAGCCGCTGTAGCTGGTTTAAAAGCTGGTGGTCGGTTGGCCGTGATTAGCTTCCATAGTCTTGAGGACCGCTTGGTGAAACGCTTCATGCGCGCACAAAGCAAGGGCAAAGACATTCCTGCAGGGTTACCGCTGCGCGATGATCAAATCGACCGAGGCCAGACCTTGAAGCTGATTGGCAAGGCGCATAAGCCAAGCGCAGAAGAGACCGAGTTGAATCCGCGTGCACGCAGCTCAGTGTTGCGCGTGGCAGAGAGGTTAGCCTATGACAACTAGTCGTGTGCCTAACCTCATCTCGGTATTGTTCGCAGACATGCGGCGGCAGAAGCTGCTGCTATTACTGATGCTCGTCAGTCTAGCAACGGCATTTAGCGTGATTTACATCGCCCACAGCAATCGCTTGTTGACGATTGAGCGCGATACCTTGTTATCAGAGCGTGACGAAATCGACATTGAGTGGCGTCATTTGCAAATTGAACAGACGGCGCTGACTGAGCACAGTCGGGTCGAGCGGATTGCCAGTCAGCGTTTGGACATGGTCCGTCCAGAAGGCGAACAGGAGGTGCTAGTGCCATGGCAATAACACCTCGTAAACGCGGCAACAAAAAAGTGGCCCAGCCGCACTTGGGCAATGGCCGCTTCTATTTCGCCTTGCTGGTGGTCGGCTTGGTGTTCGGCAGTCTGGTCGCGCGCGCAGCTTACATTCAGGTGATTAAACCTGAACAATTGATATATGAAGGGGATCGCCGCTCATTACGCGCGGACCCAACCACGGTGCAGCGCGGTACCATCACTGATCGGCACGGGCGTGAGCTGGCGGTCAGTGTGCCGGTACAAACTGTCTGGGCCGATCCGCAGCGAGTCCACGAAGGTAATGGCCTGGCCAATCGTGAGCGTTGGTTGGCGCTCGCCGAAGTATTCCGTACTGACGCTGAAAGCTTGATGGCGCGCGTTGACGATCCGAGTCGTCGTTTCGTCTATCTCGAGCGTAAGGTCACCCCAGCGGTTGCCGAATATGTGCGCCAGTTGGGCATTCCAGGTGTGTACTTAAAAACTGAATCACGGCGGTTTTACCCAGTGGGTGAAATTGCTGCTCATTTAGTTGGCTTCACCGACATTGATGGCAAGGGCATCGAAGGTCTTGAAGCTGCCTTTAACGAGGTTCTTACAGGGAAGCCGGGAGAGCGGCTATACCGCAAGGATGCGCAAGGACGGGTTGTTGAAGAAGTGCGAGTCACCGCCGCTGAACAACCACAACAACTAACGCTCAGTATTGATCAGCGTTTGCAATCTCTAGCCTATGCCGAGTTAAAAAAAGCCGTGCGCTATCATCAGGCAACCTCGGGCTCAGTAGTGATTGTTGACGTTGATACTGGCGAAGTGCTGGCGATGGTCAACAGCCCGTCCTTTAACCCAAACAATCGCGCTGATTTGCAACCACACCGGATGCGCAATCGGGCGATTACCGACGCTTATGAGCCGGGTTCAACCATGAAGCCATTAGTGGTGCTGGCGGGGCTTGAAGCGGGCGTCATAGAGCAAGACACCGTGATCGACACCAGTCCAGGTTGGATGCGTCTTGGTGGTCGCCGCGTCAGCGACCCGATCAACCGCGGTGAACAAAGCATTACTGAGATTTTACAGAACTCCAGCAACATGGGGTCGTCCAAGATTGCGCTCGCAACGGGCGTAGAAAAACTGCTGGCAACCTATGCCGCGGTAGGTCTTGGAAACGACACAGGAATTAGCATGGTGGGTGAGAGTTATGGTGTGCTGCAACATCGCACGCGTTGGTCAGATTTTGAAATTGCGACTTTATCATTTGGTTACGGCTTGACCGCGACCACTTTGCAGTTAGCTCAAGCGTATAGCGTGATTGCCAATGGCGGTGTGTATCGACCGCTGACCATCATGCGGCGTGAAGAGGGACAATTGCCACCGGGAGAGCGCGTGGTGGACGCTGGTAACGCGGAAGCCGTGCTACTGATGCTTGAGCAAGTAGTCGCCGATGGCAGTGCCAAAAATGCACGGGTCCCTGGTTACCGCGTGGCGGGCAAAACCGGCACCGCCCGTAAAGCGATTGCCGGTGGCTACGGTGACGAATATGTAACCCTATTTGCCGGCGTTGCGCCGGTAAGTGATCCGCGCATTGCGGTGGTGGTCACCATTAACGAACCAAGTGGCGACGATTATTACGGTAGCACCGTGTCGGCACCGATTTTTGCCGAAATCGTTGGTGATGCGCTACGCGCCATGAACGTTGCACCTGACCACATGGAAGATACGCAGTTACGGGTTGCGGGTTTTGGAGGTGCAGAATGATGCAGCTCAGTCAGTTGTTACCGAACTACCCATTACCCTTACCAAACGTTAGCGTTGGCGGCTTGAAGTTAGATAGCCGCCAAGTTGCTGCTGGTGATGCTTTCGTTGCCGTGCCTGGCTATCAGGTCGATGGCCGTGACTTTATTGACGCTGCGATTGCTGCTGGCGCTAAAGTGGTGTTGTGTGAGTCAGATGGCGTTGGTATCGAACAACGTGAACAAACTTATATTATTGAAGTGCCGCAGTTAAAGTCAGATTTATCCTTTATCGCCGCACGCTTTTTCGGTGAACCAGCGCGCCACATGCAAGTGGTAGGGGTGACGGGGACCAATGGCAAAACTTCAGTGACCTATTTAGTTGCCCAACTGTTACAAGAGCTCGGCGTTAAAGCGGGTGTCATTGGCACTACCGGCAGCGGCTTCCCAGGTGCTTTGTTGCCTGAAAGCCACACGACTCCCGACCCGATTGCTGTGCAGCAACGTCTAGCGATGCTCCGTGCAGAGGGCGCCCAGGCTGTGGCGATGGAAGTTTCGTCACATGCGCTCGTACAGCGCCGCGCTGAAGCGATTCCATTTGCCGTTGCGGTTGCCACTAATATCAGCCGCGACCACTTGGATTACCATGGCACCATGGCGAACTATGCCGGTGCGAAACGCCGCTTATTTACCGAATTAGACAGTCAAGCGGCGGTCCTCAATGTGGATGACGGCGCCTTAACCGCGTGGTTGCCAGATCGTCCGGATGCTTGGCGTTACAGCTTGCAGCCACAAGATCATGGCCGTTGTGTGTATGCTCATGACGTCGTTTATACCGATAGTGGCACACAGTTTATCCTCAACGTTCCTAGCGCTGGCGGTCGCACTGAGTTTAGTGTGCAATCACCGTTGTTAGGCACTTTTAACGTTTACAACTTACTTGCGGCTTTAGTTGCGGTTGCGCAATTAGGCCATGCTTGGGAAGCCATCGTTAAAGCAGTGCCGCAATTACATACAGTGCCAGGGCGCATGGAAGCCTTCAGTGCGGCAAACAAACCACTGGTGATTGTTGATTATGCGCATACGCCAGACGCGCTGCAGCAGGTACTACAAGCCGTGCGTCGCCATTGTCATGGCGAACTTTGGTGCGTATTTGGCTGTGGTGGCGATCGCGATCGTGGCAAACGCCCGCAAATGGGCAGCGTCGCCGCACAGTACGCCGACCGTGTAGTGGTAACCGACGACAACCCACGTACCGAAGACCCACAACAGATTATCAGCGACATTCTGGCCGGCATTCCGCAAAGCGATCATGTCATCACCCTGCCGGGCCGCAAACAAGCCGTCGCGCAGACAATTGCCCAAGCCGTAGCGCAGGATGTCGTGGTGCTCGCCGGTAAAGGGCATGAAGATTATCAAGTGATTGGCCGCGAACGTGTCGCTTATGATGAGCGGGCGTGGGCGGCTGCGTGTTTAGCGACACAAGGCACTGCATCGGCAGTGCGTGGGGGCGAGCATGATTAAAACAGATATGCAGTGGATTTGTCGTGCAGTCGATGGTCAATTATTCGGCGCCAACGTCAGTATTGATGCGGTGAGTACCGATACTCGCAAGTTGCCACAAGATTGCTTGTTTATTGCGCTCAAAGGCCACAATTTTGATGCGCATGAGTTTGTCGCTGACGCAATGCAGAAAGGCGCAAAGGCGTTGCTCGTTGAGCGCCGGGTAGAACTTGCTGAGTATCCTGACGTAGCGCAAATCGTTGTCAAGGATACCCGTTACGCATTGGGTCAGCTTGGTGCCGCGGTTAAAGCCAGCGTACAGCCAAAGACCATTGCAATTACCGGAAGCAGCGGTAAAACCACAGTCAAAGAGATGATGGCCGCGATTATGTCGAGTCAAGGCAAGGTGCTTGCCACAGCCGGCAACTTTAACAACGACATCGGCGTACCACTTACCTTGCTGCGCCTTGAGCCACAGCACGATATTGCTATTGTCGAGCTCGGCGCTAATCACCAAGGTGAGATCGGTTACACCACGCGCTTAACCCAACCTGATGTTGCCATTATCAACAATGTTGCGCCGGCGCATGTCGAAGGCTTCGGCAGCGTACACGGCGTATTTCGTGCTAAGTCAGAAATTTTTAAAGGCCTGAATGCCGATGGTTTAGCCCTGACGCCACTGCGTTCAGAGTTTGCGCCCTGCTGGGCTAAGCAAATCACCCATTGTAAGCATTTGACCTTTGGGCAAGACGACGGCGCAGCAATTCGTGCCACCGACGTGACCGTCGACGAACAAGGCTGTGCCAGTTTTACCGCACACTTACCGGCGAGCCTAGCTGGCACTGAGCAAAGTGCAAAAATTAAGCTAAATCTGCCGGGTTTACACAACGTTGACAATGCACTGGTAGCTATTGCAGCAACAGTTGCGATAGGTTGTCCGCTTGCTGATGCACAAGCTGCATTAGCGGCTTTAACGCCAGTCCCAGGTCGCATGCATGTGCTGCCACTGAGTGCCCAAATCAAACTGATTGATGACAGCTATAACGCCAATGTTGGGTCGGTCAAAGCGGCGCTCGATATGCTCGCGGTTTACCCAGGCTTACGCATTATGGTGCTCGGCGATATGGGCGAACTTGGTGAGCAGGCGCGGCAATATCATGAAGAAATTGGCGCCTATGCGATTGCGGCTGGCATCGACAACTTGTTTACTTTGGGTGTGTTGAGTCAAAGCGCGAGTGAGGTATTCAACGGTCGTGGTGGTAAGCACTTTAGTGACCTTGCAGCATTGGTCGAGGGCATTTTAGCGACCACACAGCAGGCACAGCTACCCATTACGATTTTGGTGAAAGGCTCACGCAGCGCGCACATGGAGCGCGTGATTGAAGCGCTGCAACAACGTGCCAATGAACTCCACCCAAGCTTGCACGAAGAAGGAAAGCAACCATGCTAGTTTGGCTAGCGGATTATTTAACCCAGTTCGCCACCGGCTTTAATGTCGTCTCGTATTTGACCATGCGGGCGATTCTCAGTGTGCTGACGGCGTTACTGATGGCACTGATTCTGGGTCCGCGTTTGATCCGCTATTTGCAGCGTTTACAGATTGGTCAGTCGGTTCGAGATGATGGCCCGCAAAGTCATTTAAGTAAGTCCGGTACCCCAACCATGGGCGGTGTGTTGATCATTGCCTCGATTGTGATTTCAACGGTGCTGTGGGCGGATTTATCCAACCGCTATGTACAAACCGTCCTCGGGGTCGTTATCGGTTTTGGCCTGATTGGTTTTATCGACGATTATCGCAAAGTCGTACAGAAAAACTCGCGTGGCTTGCCGGCGAAGTGGAAGTACTTTTGGCAGTCAGTGGTAGCAACTGTGGCCGCAGTATTTCTCTATGCGAATGCGACCGTGGGTGCTGAAACCCAGCTCTTAGTACCATTTTTCAAAGATGTGATGCCACAACTGGGACTGTTCTATGTGGTACTGGCCTATTTTGTCGTGGTCGGCACTAGTAATGCGGTGAATCTAACCGACGGTCTCGATGGCCTCGCCATTGTGCCAACCATTATGGTCGCTGGCGCGTTAGGCATTTTTGCTTATGCCTCAGGCAACATGAACTTTGCCGAATACTTGAATATTCCTCACTTGCCGTTATCCGGCGAACTGCTGGTGGTGTGTACCGCGATTTGCGGTGCTGGTCTCGGCTTTTTGTGGTTTAACACCTACCCAGCACAAGTGTTCATGGGTGATGTTGGTTCACTGACCTTGGGTGCCACCTTGGGCATCATCGCCGTGATGGTGCGCCAAGAATTGATTCTTTTCATCATGGGCGGGGTGTTCGTGATGGAAACTGTATCGGTGATACTGCAAGTGGGCTCTTACAAACTACGCGGTAAACGCGTGTTTCGTATGGCGCCGATTCACCATCATTATGAACTGAAAGGTTGGCCAGAACCGCGCGTGATCGTGCGCTTTTGGATTTTGTCGATCGTCTTTGTATTGATCGGCTTAGCCACCTTAAAACTACGTTAACTACGGGATGCAAACGCAGCAATGAGCTACTTAGCAGCACTCGACAACTATGACAGCATTGGCGTGGTCGGTCTCGGCCAGTCAGGGCTGTCGTGTGTGCGCTTCTTGCTGCAACAAGGGTTGCGTCCGGTAGTATTTGATACGCGTGAACAACCACCA
The DNA here is from genome assembly GCF_047323925.1 of Pseudidiomarina salilacus. GTDB lineage: Bacteria > Pseudomonadota > Gammaproteobacteria > Enterobacterales > Alteromonadaceae > Pseudidiomarina > Pseudidiomarina salilacus. The sequence continues at coordinate 1,520,625 of NZ_CP178751.1, read as the reverse complement.
GCAGCGGCGCTACAACTGGTGCAAGAAGCTGGATTGACGTTGTTCACCGGTCCTCTTGATGTCGCTGAACTGCTGGCCTGCGATCTATTGGTAGTGAGTCCTGGTCTAGATCTCCGTAATCCGGCGTTACAGATGGCCGCAGATGCTGATATCCCACTGGTCGGTGATGCAGATATTTTTGCCCAGTACGCACAGGCTCCAGTGCTGGGTATTACCGGCTCGAATGGCAAATCAACGGTCACTAAGCTGACGGCTGAATTACTCAGTGCTGCCGGCAAAAAGGTTGCCATGGGTGGCAATATCGGCATTCCAATGCTCGACGTGCTGGCCGCTGATGTTGACGTCTATGTAATCGAGCTTTCGAGCTTTCAGCTCGATACGATGCACGACTTACGGTTGCACGCAGCGGCCTTATTGAACATTAGCGATGATCATCTTGATCGCTATGCTAGCCGGGCGCACTACGTGCAATCTAAGCATCGGATCTACAACAACGCTAGCACCGGTATCTGGAATCGTGACCAGCGCTTAACCGCACCCGACCATTTAGCTTTTGAGCAACAACTTAGCTTTGGTAGTGATAGTGCGGAACTCGAAGTGCCAGGTTTGTTTGGCCTAGAGTTAAACGATAGTGAAGCCACTTTGTACTACCGCGATCAAGCGCTGTTGCGAGCCTCGGAGTTAAAGTTAAGTGGCGTGCACAACTTATTGAATATCCAAGCGGCGCTGGCTTTAGTGCAGACTCTGGGCATTGAGCCGCAGACAGTGCTGGATGCGGTTCGCAACTTCACTGGTTTACCACACCGTTGTGAGTTGGTAGCAGAAGCCAATGGTGTGCGCTGGGTAAATGATTCGAAAGCCACCAATATTGGTGCAGCGGAAGCAGCAATTCAAGGCCTGCGGCCACTGGTGCAGGGCAAGTTGATTTTGATCGCGGGTGGCGACGGCAAGGGCGCTGATTTTAGTGTGTTCCGCACAGCCTTGAAACAAGTCGATGAGTTGATTGTACTTGGCCGTGATGCGGAGCGTGTGGCACAACACTTCGGCGGTGACGCTATTCGCGTTAGCGACATGAGCCAAGCGGTTGCGGCCGCGGCGGAGCAGGCCATCGAACACAGCACGGTATTGCTGGCACCTGCTTGCGCCAGTCTCGATATGTACAAGAATTATGAGCAACGCGGTGAAGTGTTCAAAGCGGCGGTGCTCGCACAAGTTGCGGAGGTGTCGCATGGCTGAAACAGCGCGCACTGAACAGCAACTTGAATTAGGTATTCAGCAGGGTGCGCTGGAGCCAAGCTTGTGGCAGCGCCTGCAACAATGGTGGTTGCCCGAAGAGAGCGTGCTCTACGATCGTGCTTTGCTATGGCTGGCGCTAGGGCTGATGGCATTCGGCTTTATCATGGTCAGTTCGGCTTCGTTTCCAATTGCAGAGCGTCTGACCGGCAATCCATTCCATTTCGTCATCCGCCACAGTCTTTATGTTGCCCTCGGCTTGGGACTGCTAGCAATTGCCGTGCAGATTCCTTCGGACTGGTGGTTCAAAGGCAGTGCCGGATTGCTGCTTGCAGCACTAGCCTCATTAATTGTGGTGTTGGTGGTCGGTCATGAAGTGAACGGTGCGCGCCGCTGGATCAAAGTGGGGCCGATGACACTGCAAGTCGCGGAGCTCGCGAAGTTCTTTTTCGTGATTTATCTGAGTAGTTATTTGGCGCGACGCATCGATTTGGTGCAAGAGAATTTGCGCGAATTTATTAAGCCACTGGTAGTGTTGTTCTTCTTTGCAGTATTGCTGCTGATGCAGCCAGACTTCGGTTCACTAGCAGTGATGATCGCCATCGTAGTCGGCATGTTGTTTTTAGCTGGCGCGCGCTTGTGGCAGTTCTTTGCCATCTCGATTGTGCTGGCACTGGGCGTTACTTTACTGATCATCAAAGAGCCCTATCGGATGAAGCGCGTCACCTCGTTTCTTGACCCTTGGGAAGACCCCTTTGGCAGCGGCTATCAGTTGACCCAGTCGCTTATGGCGTTTGGTCGCGGTGATTGGATGGGCCAAGGACTGGGCAACAGTATTCAAAAATTGCAGTACCTGCCTGAGGCACACACCGACTTTATTATGGCGGTGGTCGGCGAGGAGCTCGGTTTCCTTGGTTTAGTGGGCGTTTTAGTGGCGGTATTCGCCATGGTTATTCGAGCGTTGCTCATTGGCCGTCGCGGCTTACGCCTTGATGAGCGCTTTGGCGCCTTCGTGGCCTACGGCATCGGCATTTGGTTTGCCTTCCAAGCGTTGGTCAATATCGGCGCGGCAGCGGGCATGCTGCCAACTAAGGGGCTGACCTTGCCATTTGTTTCTTACGGTGGCACCAGCTTGCTAGTCAGCTGTATTGCGCTGGGGCTGTTATTGCGTATCGATTACGAGCAACGCAAGAGAACCGTGAAAGCAGCACCACGTTCAGGTATCAGACGGCGGAGGAACAGCGTATGAGTCACATCGTTATCGCTGCTGCCGGAACCGGCGGTCATGTGTTTCCAGCACTGGCAGTCGCCGAGCAATTGCGCGCCAAAGGCCACAGTATTACTTGGTTAGGCACAACCGAGCAGCGCCTGGAAGCGCGAGTGGTGCCGGCCGCGGGTTTTGCGCTAGAGCAAATCAGCATGCAAGGACTGCGCGGTCATGGCCTGCTGCGTAAATTGGCAATGCCATTGCGCATGCTTAAAGCGATTGGTCAATGTCGCAAGATTTATCGTCGCAACAACACCCAGCTCGTTGTCAGCTTTGGTGGCTATGTTTGCGGTCCGGCGGGGCTAGCGGCGAAAGCTGCAGGGATCCCGTTGTTGGTGCATGAACAAAACGCCGTGGCGGGTATGACCAACAAAATGCTGGCGCGCTTTGCCAGCCATGTGATGGTCGGCTTTGCTGCGGCACAACAGCAGTTACCTGGTGCCGAAGTGACGGGAAATCCGTTGCGCGCCGAGTGGGCCGCGGCAAGTGCGCCAGCTGCGAGTGACAAATTACGAGTATTGGTGGTGGGCGGTAGCCTCGGCGCGCAAGCCTTGAATCAAGCGGTGCCTGCCGCGCTCAAGCAGTTAAACCAAGCTGAGCGGCTGCAAGTGGTGCATCAGTGCGGCAAAGGGCGGGTCGCTGAAGTTGAAACCGCGTATGCAGCGAGCGGTATTGCCGCGGTGACCGTGCTGGAATTCATCGATGCGATGCATGCAGCCTATGCCGAGGCAGATGTCGTGATTTGTCGCGCTGGCGCATTAACGGTAAGTGAATTAGCCGTTGTCGGTACCCCAGCGATTTTTGTGCCATTGCCGCATGCGGTGGACGATCATCAGACTGCCAATGCACAAGAACTCGAGCGAGTAGGCGCCGGCGTGGTGTTACCACAGCCGCAATTAGAACAAATTGAGCCATTGGTGGCGCTGTTGCGTGACTGGTTGGCACATCCCGAAAAATTAAGTGAGATGCGGCGGAATGCGCAAGCAGCGGCGCGTCCACAAGCAACGCAAGCAGTAGTGGAGCGATGTGAGCAATGGTTATGAGTAGCAACACAATGAAAACGCCTTTCACCGTGGTGAGCGTGCCGGAAATGCGGCGCGTGAAGCGTATTCATTTTGTTGGCATCGGTGGTGCCGGCATGGGCGGTATTGCCGAAGTGTTGCTGAACCAAGGCTACAGCATCAGCGGCTCCGACATGGCGGAGAATGCCAATACCGAGCGGTTACGTAACCTAGGTGCGTGCATTGCTATCGGTCATGCGACAGAAAATGTCGCACAGGCAGATGTGGTGGTAGTGAGTTCGGCAATTCGCGCCGACAATGTCGAGTTGCAAGCAGCCAAGGCAGCGGGTATTCCGCAAGTGCGGCGCGCCGAGATGTTGGCTGAACTGATGCGCTTCCGTCATGGTATCGCGGTGGCCGGTACCCACGGCAAAACCACGACTACCAGTTTAATCGCTAGCATTTTCGCCGAGGCTGAGCTGGATCCGACGTTCGTCATCGGTGGCTTGCTCAATAGTGCTGGCAGCAACGCGCGGTTGGGCAGCAGTAAGTACTTGATTGCCGAAGCTGATGAGTCTGACGCTTCGTTTTTGCACCTGCAGCCGATGGTGGCGGTGGTCACCAACATCGAAGCGGATCATATGGATACCTACGGTGGCGACTTTAACCGCTTACTCGACACCTATCTTGAGTTTTTGCACAACCTGCCGTTTTACGGTTTGGCGGTGATGTGTGTTGATGACCCAGTGATTCGTGAACTGCGCACCCGCATTGGTCGTCACATTACTACTTACGGTTTTAATGACGATGCCGACGTGCGCGGCAGTAACTATCGTCAACAGGGTGGTCAGAGTCACTTCACGGTGTTGCGCGATGGTCGGCAACCGCTCGAGGTGACCTTGAATCTGCCAGGGCATCACAACGCACTGAATGCCTTGGCGGCGATTGCGGTCGCTACCGATGAGGGCATCGACGATGCAGCTATCCAGCGCGCCTTGGTGCAGTTTGGTGGCATCGGTCGGCGGTTCCAGAATTTAGGTCACTTCGCCTGCGCCCGTGAGGGTAAACAAGGCGAGGTGATGTTGATTGATGATTATGGTCATCACCCGACCGAAGTGGCGGCAACCATTGCTGCGGCGCGTGCCGGTTGGCCTGAGCACCGCTTGGTGATGGCATTCCAGCCGCATCGTTACTCGCGGACACGCGACTTGTATGACGATTTTGTCTCGGTGCTATCAGAAGCTGATGTGCTTCTGCTGCTAGATGTTTATAGTGCTGGCGAAGCGCCGGTGCAAGGCGCAGACAGTCGCTCGTTGGCAAAATCGTTGCGCTTGCGCGGCAAAGTTGAACCGATTTACGTCGGTGACCGCGGCGAATTGATGAAGGTGCTTGCGGACATACTGCATCCGCAGGATATCGTGCTAGCACAAGGTGCCGGCAATATCGGCGCCATTGCCAAAGATCTCGCAGCGACTGAACTGCAACCCGAGGCATTAAGAGCCGCGGGTGCTGCATTCAAGGAGGCGCAGGGATGAGTGAATTCGGCAAAGTAGCAGTATTGATGGGTGGTGATTCGGCCGAACGCGAAGTGAGTCTGCGGTCGGGCCAAGCCGTGACCAAAGCGTTGCGCGAAGCTGGTGTCGATGCACATCCGTTTGATCCAGCGCATAATCCGCTCGCCGAGCTAAAAGAACAAGGTTTCCAGCGCGCTTTTAACGTCTTGCATGGGCGTGGCGGCGAAGACGGCACCATTCAAGGTGCGCTGCATTATTTGGGAATTCCTTACACCGGCAGTGGGGTATTGGCCTGTGCTTTGGCAATGGACAAAGTGAAAACCAAACAAATTTGGCAAGCGGCTGGCTTACCCGTGGCGACCAGTCGCGTGATCCGCAAGGGTCAAGCTTACGATGCTAAGCACCTGTTAGAAGAGCTCGGCGGCAAAGTAATGGTAAAGCCAGCGCAAGAAGGTTCAAGTATTGGCATGAGCTCGGCGGCAGATGCTGCGGGCTTAACTAAGGCGATTGCCTTGGCGCATGAATTTGACGCCGAAGCTTTGGTCGAGAGTTGGTTGGCGGGGCCGGAATATACGGTGGCCATTTTGGGTGACCAAGCATTGCCAGCGATTCGATTGCAGACCACCCATGAATTTTATGATTACGATGCCAAGTATCAGGCCAACGACACTCAGTATCATTGTCCTGCGGGCTTGTCAGAGTTGGAAGAAATGGCCTTGCGACAACTCGCGGAAGAAGCCTTTGCTTGTTTGAGCGGCAAAGGCTGGGGGCGCATTGACGTGATGTGCGACAAGTTTGGCAATTTTCGTTTGCTCGAAGCAAACATGGTGCCAGGCATGACCGAAAAAAGTTTAGTACCCATGGCAGCCAAGGCGGCTGGCATGAGTTTTGCCGAGTTAGTGGTTGAGATTTTGCGTCGTTGTGAGAGCTGATGTATGGCTGCGAGCGAACGCACAATTACATGGCAGTTTTGGGCGGGGTTAAGTTTTTTCGCAGTCGTGGTGATCGGTACCTTAGCTGGCATTGGCTGGCTGTACTACACCGCCATGGACGCGCAAGAAGTACCGTTAAAGCGGCTAGTGGTGCAGGGCGAGTTGCAGTATGTGACGCCGGCAGATGTACGCACCACCTTGTTGGGCGAACCGCTGGGTAGTTTTTTCTCAGCGGATGTCGATGAGATACGGGCGCGGGTTGAGGCCATGCCTTGGGTCGCACAAGCGTCGGTGCGCAAGGAATGGCCGGATATTTTGAAAGTGTTTTTGGTCGAGCAGAAGCCGCTTGCCCATTGGAATGCGAACCAGCGCGATGACGCGTTGGTGAACCAAGCAGGCGAGGTGTTTTACGCCGACAAGTCAGTACTGGAACAGAGTTTGCCGTACTTGTCGGGCCCCGAACACGCCATAGCTGAAGTGGTGCAGCAATACCGCAACACCAGCGAGCTACTTGGTTTGAATGGTTTTCAGGTACAGCAGTTGGAGTTAAGCGAACGTTTTGCGGTGGAGCTGGTTTTGCAAAATGGTTTGCAACTGCGGTTAGGGCGCGAAGCCTTATTAGAACGGATACAGCGATTTATTGATTTGTATCCGCAGTTAGAAAAGCACAAAGAGTTGCCGCTGGAGTCAGTGGATTTGCGTTACGACACCGGTGTTGCGGTGCGCTGGCGCAGTAAAGAAGAAGTTGCAGCAGAACAACAACAAGAGAGTTAAAAGGCATGTCAAAAGCAACAGAGCGGAATATGGTCGTTGGCTTGGATATCGGCACCAGCAAAGTGGTGGCACTGATTGGCGAGCTCATGCCTGACGGCGAGATTAGCGTAATTGGCGTTGGCGCAGCCGCAGCGCGTGGCATGGACAAAGGCGGCGTGAATGACTTGAACCTGGTGGTGCAGTCAATTCAACGCGCGGTAGAAGAAGCCGAGTTGATGGCCGACTGTCGCATCGCTTCGGTTTATTTGAATATTTCTGGTCGTCATATCGCCTGTCAAAACGAAAGTGGCATGGTCCCGATCAACGAAGCAGAAGTGACGCAAGACGATGTTGATAGCGTGATTCATGCCGCTAAATCGGTACCTATTGCGCAAGAACGCCGTATTTTACATGTGCTGCCGCAAGAATTTGTCATCGACTCGCAAGAAAGCATCAAAAGTCCGATTGGCATGTCTGGCGTGCGCATGGAAGCCAAAGTACACATCGTCACCTGCGCTAATGACATGGCTAAAAATATCGAGAAGGCCGTTGAGCGTTGTGGCTTGAGTGTCGACCGTTTGATTTTCTCCGCACTGGCTTCGAGCCACTCGGTGCTGACTGATGATGAAAAAGACTTAGGTGTGGCGTTGGTCGATATGGGCGCCGGCACCATTGATATTTGTATTTATACCGGTGGGGTACTACGCCACACCGCGGTGATTCCAGCGGCGGGTAACCAAGTGACCAGTGATATTGCGAAGATCTTCCGTACCCCGCTGAATCACGCTGAAGAAATTAAAACCAAGTATGCCTGCGCGCTGTGCCAGTTGGTCAGTAAAGACGACAACATCGAAGTGCCATCGGTAGGTGGGCGTCCATCGCGGGTGATGCAGCGGCATATCTTGGCTGAGGTGGTAGAGCCACGCTACCAAGAATTATTCGAATTGATTCGTGAAGAAATCCAGCAAAGTGGCTTAGATGAGCAAATTGCCGCCGGTATCGTGTTAACCGGTGGTTGTGGTCGCATGGAAGGTGCCATTGAATTTGCCGAAGAAATTTTTCAGATGCCAGTTCGCTTAGGCGAGCCGTTGGGTATGCACGGTTTGAGTGATTATGTGCAAGATCCAACCTACGCCACGGCGGTCGGTTTGCTGCGCTACGGCCAGCAAGACATACAATCGCGCCAAGAAGAAGCGCGAGACAACAACGTGATCGGTATGTGGAAACGCGTTCACGGTTGGTTTAAAGGTGAATTCTAAGTAAATCAACACTTTGGAAAAGTTTTTTGGGGTAGTACAATAAGCAGGTAAAAGGAGAAACAACATGTCTGAAGTATTCGAAGTACTTGACAATTTTGACAGCGATGCAGTCATTAAAGTGATCGGTGTAGGTGGTGGCGGCGGTAACGCCGTGAAGCACATGATCAGCGAATCTATTGAGGGTGTGCAGTTCTTGGCTGCTAACACCGATGCGCAGTCATTGCGTAACCATGGTGCCCACGTGACCATTCAATTAGGTAACGACATCACCAAAGGACTCGGTGCTGGCGCGAATCCTGATATCGGTCGTCAAGCCGCAGAAGAGTCGCGCGAAGAGATCAAGAAGCACCTTGAAGGTGCGGACATGATTTTCATCGCTGCAGGTATGGGCGGTGGTACCGGTACCGGTGCTGCGCCAGTGGTTGCGGAAGTTGCGCGTGAACTGGGCATCTTAACCGTAGCCGTGGTTACCAAGCCGTTCCCATTTGAAGGGCGCAAGCGGATGGCAGTTGCCGACGAAGGTATCGCGCAATTAGGGCGCTTCGTTGACTCGCTGATCACCATTCCAAACGAAAAACTGTTGAAAGTACTTGGTAAGGGCACTAGCTTGCTCGACGCCTTTAGTGCTGCCAACAACGTTTTGCTTGGCGCGGTGCAAGGTATTGCCGATTTGATCACCCGTACCGGTTTGATCAACGTCGACTTTGCCGACGTGCGTGCGGTCATGCGTGAAATGGGTACCGCGATGATGGGTACCGGTGTTGCGCGCGGTGAAGAACGAGCGCAAGAAGCCGCAGAGATGGCAATCAACAGTCCACTGTTGGAAGACATCGATCTTTCTGGCGCCCGTGGCGTACTAGTCAATATTACCGCTGGTATGGACATGAGCATCGATGAATTTGAAACCGTCGGTAGCACCGTGAAAGCCTTTGCCGCTGAAAATGCGACCGTGATTGTGGGTACCGTTATCGACCCAGATATGTCGGAAGAGATGCGTGTTACTGTAGTTGCTACTGGCATTGGTGCTGAGCGTAAACCAGATATTTCGCTGGTGAACAACGGCCGCGACAAAGCGCGTGAAACAAGCTACGGCCGTAACTCAGGTTACCAAGGCGGCGGTGCAGCGACAGCGCGCGTACTCGATAATGAACCAGAAGAGCTGGAACAAGAAGAGTACGAAGTACAGCTGGAAAAGCCGGCAAGTAAGCCACAAGCAAGCAGTAACAAAGATATGGACTATCTAGACATTCCAGCATTTTTGCGCCGCCAAGTAGACTAACTTAGCGGCTCAAAAATTGGGTGTAAAAGCGTAAATTATTCGTAAGCAACTGTACAAAATTGCAGTTTTCACGAATTTTCGGTAAACTATTGCGCCTTTTACTGGTCAGACGAGATAGTGAGAACGAGACCAAATGATGAAACAACGCACTATTAAACAACCTATTGCGACCACAGGTGTGGGTTTGCACAAGGGTAATAAGGTGAAGTTGACATTGCGCCCAGCGCCGGCAAATACCGGCTTGGTGTTTCGTCGTGTCGATCTGAAACCTGCGGTTGATATTCGTGCCGACGCTGAGTTGGTGCGCGATACCCGTATGTGTACGTGTTTAATCAATGAAGATAACGTGCGTGTATCAACGGTCGAGCATTTGCTTGCCGCGATTGCCGCAATGGGTATCGACAATCTCATTATCGAAGTTGACAGCCATGAAATTCCAATCATGGACGGTAGCTCGCATCCGTTTATTTACCTGCTCCAGAGTGCGGGCATTGAAGAACAGGGCGCAGCGAAAAAGTTTATCCGAATCAAACAGCCGATTCGTGTCGAAGAAGATGACAAGTGGGCGGAACTACTACCCCATAATGGGTTCCGCATCGACTTTGCCATCGACTTCGACCATCCGGCGATTGCTGACACCAACCAAGTGGTAAGCATGGACTTTAGTACCCACAGCTTTATGAAAGAAATCAGCCGTGCGCGTACATTTGGTTTCATGAAAGATATCGAGTTCTTGCGCGCCAACAATCTAGCGTTAGGCGGCAGCTTCGATAACGCAGTGGTGTTAGATGAGTTCCGTATTTTGAATAGCGATGGTCTGCGTTATGACGACGAGTTCGTCAAACACAAGATCTTAGATGCGGTAGGCGACTTGTACATGGGTGGTCATGCGATTTTAGGTCATTTACGCGCCTTTAAATCAGGTCACGCATTGAACAATCAGTTGTTGCGTGCCGTTCTGCAACATCAAGAAGCTTGGGAATTCGTCACCTTCGAAGACGAAGCCGCCGAAGCTCCTATCGCTTTCACCAACACTGCAACGGCGTAACGCTCCGCGCGTTACCCGCTGTACTTATCTGCTAAAGCTAGTAATTGCGACCGCAGCGGCTCTTCACAAAGAGCCGCTTGTTCGCGTAGCTTCTTCACCGTTTCTGACTCGGTAACTAACTCTTTTGGCGCGGCTTTTTGCGGTACTGTACGCGGCTCTGGCGCGACCGCCTGGCGACTAGGGCGAATGCGTACTTCAAGAGAAGCAACCGCAGGCGTAGCATGAGTTTGAAAATGCGTTATAATGCGCCCTTGCTCGGTTTTTATCCGCTGCCCAATAGCAGCTGAAGAAACCTGAATAATAAGGGACGGTGCGCGAACCGCAATCACCTCGCAACTTGCTGCGAGCTCAGCTAACGATGTTTCTTGTAAACAGTTGCTAAGTAGCTGTTGCCAGAGCTGATATTGCTCGGTAAAGTCAGCAAATTGTTGTAATTGCTGACTGCCAAAGAGCTGTTGTAAGTGTTTCGGTCGACGGCGCGCCATGGTGCTATATCCGAGTCCCTTTTATAGAGAGGTTGCATGAGTTTAACAGTCTTCTACAAAGGCTCCAAAGTCAAATTTGCATTACGCTTGAGTCGCCGTCGTACCTTTACTTTGATGGGTATTACGCTGGCGTCGGTGTTGCTATTTTGGCAGCCCTGGCAAGGGTTGATGGGGCTCGATGCTGGCCAAGTACGCGCCAAAATTAGCGCCGAACAAGTCCAGTTAGCCGCACAATCTGAGGCGGTCAAAGCGATCAAAGCTGAAACCGAAAAAAAGCTCACGGCAATGACCATGCAGTTGGGTGAGATGCGCGCGAAATTGCGCCAACTCGATCAGGTCAGTGAACGTCTCGCCGGTGTAGCAGATATTCCAGCCGATGAATTCACCAGTGATCCTGCGCTCGAGTATATAGGTGGCCCTGAAGCTTCTATTTTAGAGGCGCCAGAAGTCGCTGCCGGTGATGTTGTCGGTGAGCTTGATGCTTTACTTGCGCAACTCGAAGAGAAACAAAATCAACTGACCGTACTTGAATCTGTGCTGATGAGTCATCATATCTCTGCAGAGAGCTACGTTGCTGGGCGCCCAGTTGAAAGTGGTTGGTTAAGTTCGCACTACGGTGTGCGCAAAGACCCGTTCAACGGTTCACCGACGATGCACCACGGCATCGACTTTGCCAACTTAGAAGAAAATGCCGCGGTGATAGCGACAGGTGCTGGTGTCGTCACCTGGGCCGGCGAGCGCTATGGTTACGGCTTATTGGTCGAAATTGACCACGGCGGCGGCCTAAAAACCCGTTATGGGCACAGTGAAAAGTTATTGGTTGAAGCGGGTGATGTGGTCACTCGTGGGCAAAAAATTGCCATTCTAGGTAGCACGGGACGCTCCACCGGGCCGCACGTGCATTATGAAGTATTACGCAATGGGCGCCAGATTGACCCGCGCAAATATGTGTATCGCGAAGCGCAGTAGCGCTTCGTAGTCATTCTAAAACAGGTAAAATAATCTCATGTTAGGTAGTCTTTTCCGCAAAGTATTCGGTAGTCGCAATGACCGCATCCTGAAAGGCTTGCAAAAAAAGGTCCACGCGATTAACGCCCTCGAGCCCGAGTTTGAAGCACTCAGCGACAGCGAACTCCAACAAAAAACAGTCGAGTTCAAACAACGGTTAGCGAATGGCGAAACATTAGATGACATTTTGGTAGAAGCTTTTGCCACTGTGCGTGAAGCAAGTAAGCGCGTGTTCAATATGCGCCACTTCGATGTGCAGTTGGTGGGCGGTATGATCCTCAACGACAACCGCATTGCCGAAATGCGTACCGGTGAAGGTAAAACCTTAACCGCGACCTTGTCTGCCTATTTGAATGCGTTGACTGGCAATGGCGTGCACATCGTCACTGTGAACGACTACTTGGCGCGCCGTGATGCCGAGACCAACCGTCCACTATTTGAATTCTTGGGCATGACCGTAGCTTTTAATATTCCTGGCATGCCGCATGCAGCCAAGCAAGAAGCCTATGCTGCCGACATCACCTACGGTACTAACAACGAATTCGGCTTTGATTATTTGCGCGATAACATGGCGTTTTCGCCAAAAGAACGCGTGCAACGCAAACTTTCTTACGCGATTGTCGATGAAGTCGACTCGATTTTGATCGATGAAGCACGTACCCCACTGATTATTTCGGGCGCGGCTGAAGACAGTTCTGAACTGTACATGAAAATGAATGAAATCGTGCCGTTGTTGACCCGCGCCGAAGAAGAAGACACCGAAGAAAAACGCGGTGAAGGCGATTTCACCATTGATGAAAAAGCCAAACAACTGCACTTAACTGAAGATGGCCAAGAACATGTCGAAGCCATTTTGAAAGAGCGCGGCATGCTAGGTGAAGATGATTCGTTGTATTCTGCAGCGAATATCACCTTGTTGCACCACGTCAACGCGGCGTTGCGCGCCCACCATCTGTTTACCAAAGACGTTGATTACATTGTCAAAGACAACCAAATCATCATTGTTGACGAACACACCGGCCGGACCATGGAAGGCCGTCGTTGGTCTGAAGGCTTGCACCAAGCTATGGAAGCCAAAGAAGGTGTGAAAATTCAAAACGAAAACCAGACCTTGGCATCGATTACCTTCCAGAACTATTTCCGCTTGTACAACAAGCTGGCCGGTATGACCGGTACTGCGGACACCGAAGCGTTTGAGTTCCAGTCGATTTATGGCTTGGAAACCGTGGTCATTCCGACCAACAAGCCGATGATTCGTGATGACCGTCCAGACTTGATTTTCATCACCGCGCAAGAGAAATACGAAGCCATTGTCGCCGACATCGAAGAGTGTCGCGCCAAGATGCAGCCGGTGTTGGTGGGTACTATTTCGATTGAAAGTTCAGAGTTGCTGTCGAACTTCTTGAAGAAGAAAAAGATTCCGCACAACGTCCTGAACGCCAAGTTCCACGCTAAAGAAGCAGATATTGTTGCGCAAGCAGGTTTGCCAGGAGCGGTCACCATTGCGACCAACATGGCCGGTCGTGGTACCGATATCGTGCTCGGTGGTAACTTACAAAGTGAGATTGAGCAGCTTGAAGATCCATCACCAGCAGTGATTGAGGAAGTGAAAGCTGCATGGCAGAAGCGTCACGACGACGTGATTGCGGCTGGCGGCTTGCACATTATCGGTACTGAACGCCACGAATCGCGTCGTATCGACAATCAGTTGCGGGGTCGTTCGGGTCGTCAGGGTGATCCAGGCTCGTCGCGTTTCTATTTGTCACTAGAAGACAGTTTGATGCGTATCTTCGCCTCGGACCGCATGGCCGGCTTGATGAAGCGGCTGGGTATGAAGCGCGGTGAAGCGATTGAGCACCCGTGGGTGACCCGCGCTATTGAAAACGCGCAGCGTAAGGTCGAAGGACGTAACTTTGACGTACGTAAAGCCTTGCTTGAGTTCGATGACGTTGCTAATGACCAACGTAAAGTGGTCTATGAGCAACGCAACGAATTGCTCGATGAAGGCGATATTTCCGAAACCATTAAAGTCATTCGTGGTGATGTGATTGAAACCGTACTCAACGAGTATATTCCACCACAATCACTGGTTGAGATGTGGAACATTGATGGTCTTGAAGAGCGTTTGCGTTCAGACTTCGATTTGCCATTACCGGTGCAAAAATGGCTGGATGAAGACGACAAGCTGCACGAAGAAATCTTGCGTGAGCGGATTCAAGAAGAGCTTGAAAAAGCTTATGCGGCGAAAGAAGAGCAGGTCGGCGAGCAAGTTCTGCGTCAATTCGAAAAAGCTATCATGTTGCAAAGTCTTGACCAACATTGGAAAGAGCACTTGGCCGCGATGGACCACCTGCGTCAAGGCATTAACTTGCGTAGCTATGCCCAGAAAAACCCGCGTCAAGAGTACAAGCGCGAAGCATTCGAGCTGTTTGCCGATATGCTAGAAGCCCTGAAGCTCGACGTTGTGACCATTCTGAGTAAAGTTCGTGTCCGCGCCGAAGAAGACGTCGAAGCGGTGGAACGCAAGCGTCGTGAAGAAGCGGAGCGTTTAGCTCAACGTCAGCAATATCAGCACGAAGGCGCAAGCACTAGCGGCACCAACGCCACCGAAGCGTCGGCCGCTGCCGCTGACACTGCGCGTGTTGGCCGCAATGAACCCTGCCCATGTGGCTCTGGTAAAAAATATAAACATTGCCATGGCAAACTCGCCTAAAGCTGTGCATGTCGCTGTTGGCGTGATCAATAACGCCAACGGCGAGATTTTTATCAGCAAACGCCATAAAGATTTGCATCAAGGTGATAAGTGGGAGTTTCCCGGTGGCAAGGTTGAAGCCGAAGAAACTGTTTACGATGCTTTGGTGCGCGAGTTGCGCGAAGAATGCAATATTCAGGTGCAATCAGCTTCGCCGTTGACTGTTATCCACCACAATTACGGCGATAAACGCGTCGTCTTGGACGTCTGGCGGGTTATTTCGTTTAGTGGCGAGATTGCCCAGCGTGAAGGTCAAGAATGGCGCTGGGTGCCGGTTTACGCGTTACAAGCCTATCAATTCCCCGAAGCTAACGAAGCCATCATTGACCTTTTGATCGATTGATCATTACGGGCACAACGCCACTTCAAATTCGACATCGCTTTCGTAGGAAGCTTTGCCTTGCTGTGGCGCATTACTCAGGAAACGAATGCTGAAGCGCTGTTTATGACCACTAATGACAGGGTAGGCGGGAACCGTGGCCGGCACGCGAATTCTCAGTAGGCTCAGTGGCTCGGTGCTTTCTTGCAGCAAACCACCTTCGGCGACCACCCACTGAAAGGGTGCTTGGCCGCGCAATAATTCAAGTTCTAACTCTAAGCCGTTGAAGAGAGCTTCAAACTCGTTCCACCAACGACCACAGTCAGCGCTGCGCTTTTGCTGTGATTGGTGCAGCCAAAAATGCAATTGCGGCACGTCAAAATTACAAGTGCCGCCGGGCATACCAAAGCGCTGCCGAGTGACGCTTAACAAACGGTCTTGTTTGAGCGCACTGCCAATACGCGTCATCGATTGAATCGCGGTGTAAGCCTGTTGCACGCGCTCGTTTAATTCTGCTACCTGTTGTTGATTGACATCAGGATGCTGCGCCCACACTTTCAGTTGAGCTCGACGGCGGTCGAGGTCTTTTTGGACATCGGTGCGCACGTCGCTACGCTCGCACAATTCTAGAATCGCGAACAGTGCATCGAAATAGCGCGAATAGTTACTGGCATCGACTTCGTTGGTAGGTTTGAGCAATTGCTTGAGGTGTTCGAGGCGCAGGTAGGTACGTACCCGCTCGTGCAACGGATATTCGTAATCAATTGTTTCACTTGGGCTTGTTGCGCTCATTGACTCGCTCATTGGCTCTATCATAGCGGCTTCTTCACCTGTTGCAACGCTTGCGAACATATCCGCTTGATAGCTCATCTCATGCATCCTGCCGTTGGTCGTGCGCGAGCGTGAGATAACGGGCGTGCAGAGCGGAAACTTGCGCAGGCAAAAGCGCGATGTCACCGTCATTATTGATGACATCGTCTGCTGCATCTAACCGCTGTTGGCGGGTCGCTTGAGCTGCCATAATTTGCTCTACTTGGTCCTTAGTTGTGTGCCTAGTTACCTTATCGCGTTGTAGAGTTCGCGTGCGCTGTGTGTCTTCACTTACATCTACGACTAGCACGCGGTCACATAGTTCCGTAAGTTTGTTCTCAACGAGTAAGGGAGCGGACAAAATCACATAGGGTGACTGGGCGCTCTGCAATTGGGCAAGAATTTCTTGGCGAATGAGAGGATGTGTCAGCTGGTTCAGCCATTGTTTTTCGCTAGGGTCACTAAATACCTTGGCGCGCAACCAGGCACGATTTAGCGTACCGTCGGCTTGTAAGGCGGCTTGGCCGAAGTGCGCTTTGACGGCATCAAGGGCTGCCGAGCCAGGGTCCATAATATGACGCGCGACCACATCGGCATCGACAATAGTGATGCCATGCGCTGCGAAGAGATCAGAGACAGTCGTTTTGCCTGAACCTATGCCACCTGTTAAGCCCAACACCCACATTAGATGCGCACTAGCCCCCAATACCAGTTAAGCAGCTGTTCGCCCCAAATCAGCGCAATAACGCCACCGCAGATCAGAAATGGACCGAAGGGAATCGGTTGCCCGCGCTTATTGCGTTGAATAATTTGCAGTGCAATACCAATCACTGCGCCACTGAACGCTGAGGCAATAACGATAGTTGGCAGTTGCTGGTAACCGGTCCAAGCGGCGAGTGCAGCTAGGAGCTTAAAGTCACCGTAGCCCATGCCTTCTTTGCCGGTCAGTAGCTTAAACGCCCAATACACTGACCATAAGAACAAATACCCGCCAATGGCGCCAATGACGGCATCATGCAGGCTTACAGGGCCGCCGTACCAAGCTACAAAAAGGCCAAGCCAGAGCACCACATAGTTGAGGTTATCGGGCAGCAGCATGTGGTCATAATCAATGAAAAACAGCACAATGAGAAGCGCGGCAAACACCATGTAATACAGCGTCGGGAAGCCAAATCCAAAGAACCAAGCAATGCTGGCGAAGGTCACGCCGGTAAGAATTTCAATCGCTGGATAGCGCCCAGAAATCGGTTGCTGGCAGTTACGACACTTGGCTTTTAGCAACAGCCAACTGACGACGGGAATATTGTCATACCATTTAATTGCATGTTTGCACTTGGGGCAGTGCGAGCCTGGCGTCGCAATATTAAATACCGGCTGCTTATCGAGTTCTTTTTGCGCTTTGGTATCTTCGGTATAAACCGCGCAATCGCGTCGCCATTGCTGTTGCAGCATCACCGGCAAGCGGCCAATCACCACATTCAAAAAGCTACCCACCACAAGGCCTAGCACCAAAGCGAGCGACAAAGTAAGGGCGCTGTACGCTGGGTACAGTTCGTAAATTGTGTCTAACATTTTACCCCACCACGGCGCCGAGGTTGAAGATAGGCAAGTACATAGCGACGATAAGGCCACCGACTAAGATACCAATGACCACCATGATCATGGGTTCGAGCAAGGCGGTAAGGTTGTCGACCAAGTCATCGACTTCACGCTCAAACACATCGGCCACTTTAGCCAGCATGTCATCAAGGGAGCCTGACTCTTCCCCGATATAGACCATTTGCGTGGCCATGGTCGGGAAGACGTCTGCGTTGATCATTGCCGTGTTCATCTGCATACCCGAGGTCACGTCATCGCGCACTCGTAAAATGGCATCGCGATAGACTGAGTTACCCGAGGCACCTGCGGCGGAATCGAGTGCGCTAATTAGCGGTACACCGGCGGCAAAAGTCGTCGACAGGGTACGAGCAAAACGGGCGACTGCGGCTTTATTGAGGATCATGCCGATGACCGGAATCTTGAGGGAAATAGCCTGGACTCTGTCGCGAAATTTCTCGTTGTAGGTCATGGCTCGAAGGAACAAGAAAATCGCGGCAATAAAGCCGGCGATAATATAAATCGCGTAGGCTTGCACTAGCTCAGATAAATTCACCACAAACTGCGTCATCGCCGGCAGTTCCGCACCAAAATCCGCGAAGACCGACTCGAACTGCGGTACTACGTAAACCAAAAGAATCATGGTCACCACGATAGCCACCACAATAACTGCGGATGGATAGACTAGAGCTTTTTTGATTTTTGCCTTCAGTGCTTCCGATTTCTCGCGATAGGTCGCGATACGGTCATAAATCGACTCCAGCGAGCCGGACTGTTCACCCGAATCAACCAAGTCGCAATAAAGTTGATCAAATACGCCAGGATGCTTGCGCAATGATGCAGCCAGCGGCGAACCTGAACCGACGTCATCAGCAATGGTCAGCATTAAGTTGCGCACTTTGACGTGGTCGGTACCGCGCGCAACCATCTCGAGGCTTTGCAATAAGGGCACACCCGCTTCGAGCATGGTGGCGATTTGTCGGGTAAAGAGCGCAATATCACCGCCCTTGATCTTCTTGTGACCGAGTAGCGGCTTGGCTTTTTTCTTAACTGAACGAGGATTAATACCTTGGTCGCGGAGTTTGGTACGAACTTCCTTTTCGCTATCGCCGCGAATAATACCTTTTACTTTTTGGCCGCGTTTGTTCAATCCTTGCCATTGAAACTCACTGAAGTCGTCTACTTTTTTTGATTTTTTTGCTGCAGTAGCCATAGCGCTAAGCCTTAGTTATTAGTGACGCGGTTCGCCTCCGCCAGACTGATAATACCGTCAGCCACCTTTTTCAGGGCCGAATGTCTTAATGAAGGATAGCCGTCTTTATGGGCTTGTCGAGCAATTTGCAACGAGCCTGCGTTATTCATAATAAGCTCTTGAATCGATTCTGTCACCGGCATAACTTCGTATACACCTGTACGACCTTTAAAGCCGCTGGTGCACTGGTCGCAACCGACCGCTTTAAAGATTGTTAAACCAGGTAACTCCTCTTCTTTGAAGCCTTGACGAATCAGTTCTTCACGGGGAATTTCTTCTTCTTCCTTACATTCATTACACAAGCGTCGCGCCAAGCGCTGGGCAATAATCAATGACACAGAACTGGCGATGTTGTAGGTGGCCACGCCCATGTTCATCAAACGTGTCAGTGTTTCCGCAGCTGAGTTGGTGTGCAAGGTCGAAAGAACCAAGTGACCCGTTTGTGCCGCCTTAATGGCAATTTCTGCAGTTTCCAGATCTCGAATCTCACCCACCATGACGATGTCAGGGTCTTGCCGCAAAAACGAACGCAGAGCATCGGCAAAGGTTAAGCCGGCTTTGACATTAATCTGTACTTGGTTAATACCGTACAAGTTAATTTCAACCGGGTCTTCCGCCGTTGAAATATTCACCTCGGGCGTATTGAGAATATTCAGCCCCGTATAGAGTGAGACGGTTTTACCCGACCCCGTGGGACCGGTCACTAGAATCATGCCTTGCGGGCGCTGCAGCGCCTCTTCATAGAGCTTTTGTTGCTCCGGTTCATAACCCAATGCTTCGATACCCAACATCGCCGAAGAGGCATCCAAAATCCGCAGCACTATTTTTTCACCATACATGGTCGGCAACGAGCTAACCCGGAAATCGATGGCTTTATGTTTGGATAAACGCAGTTTAATGCGGCCATCTTGTGGTAAGCGGCGTTCGGCAATATCGAGCTGCGACATAACCTTCAAACGTGCGGCGATACGATTTGACAACGCGTAAGGAGGGCGTGCTATTTCGTGCAATACGCCGTCAATACGGAAACGAATCCGATATTCGCCTTCGTAGGGCTCAAAGTGCAAATCCGAAGCGCCTCGCTTAATCGCGTCGAGCAGCATTTTGTTGATGTAGATAACAATGGGTGCGTCGTTTTTGCCATCGACACTTACTGATCCTTTGTCATCTTGAACTTCGCCATCAGCATCGATTTCACGCAGTTCTTGTTCATCCTCGGCAGTAACGCCGAGCATGGAGGTTTCATTTTCCAACAACTTATCAATAAGGCGTTGTAGCTTATCTTCTTCAACCAACACCGCCTCAGCTTGCAGGCGCGTACGGAACTGAAACTCATCAAGGGTTTCAATTCGAGTGGGATCAGATACCGCGATATAGAGCACATTGCCACGCTGATACAAAGGCACCGCATGGTTCTTGCGAATTAACCGCTCATTGATAAATTGTGGGGGAATAAGTTCTTGATTGAAAGTATCAAGGTCAAGCCAAGGACAGTTTGATTCTTGATAACAAAAAGCAGCGAGCTCATTTGCTTTGATAAGCTTGCGCTCAATAACAACGCTGGTAAATGGTAATTTGGTTTCCCATGCGTATTCGCTACAACTCTTAAGTTGCGCTTCAGGAATTCGTCTGTCACGCAGCAAAAGCGCCGCAAGGGAGTGGTGTAGCATACAATCTATCTAAGGTAATATAGCCTCACCAAATATATGTCTGGTGAGGCTATCAATAATTAAAAGTTACATGCTTTTCGATGAACTTCTACGAAAATTGAATTAGATTACTTTCAAACTAGTCCGCCGCTACTGGACCTGCGTAACCTTTCGCACCTTCGCAACCATCGACTCTTGTATTCTCACCAGTGTCTGAGCAGCCAATATACCAATTTAAGTTGCTACTGTTAGCTGCAGCGACAGGCGTCAAAGTTATCTCGATACCTGTAGAGCCTTCAACTGCAGTAGCTGGTTGAGCTTCGAGAGTTGCAGAAATCACCCCCTCATCTACAGTAACTGCTGTTAAAGCGTTAACTTGGTTAGCACCCGTAACAGAACCTGGGATACCGTTGGTGGCGTGGTCGCAACCGGTCAAATTACCTTGTTTTTGATAGCAAAGTGCTACTG